>JAKFCJ010000129.1:0-3643 GCA_036676705.1 Bacteroidota bacterium | reverse complement strand
CCCGCGACTGGGACTTCCCAGCAGTGGCGCTTTTTTAAACTCTTTCAAAGCCTGCGCGACCATTTCAGCCACAGAAGAGCTTTTCCCATCGACGAGCACCCGCACCTCGCCTTTAAAGCACTGAGGGTTGTCGTAAGTCTTCAACAAAATCTCGCTGCTGTTATCAAGCACGGCCAGTTGTTCCTGATCCCGCAAATCATTAGGAAGTTCGGCCGGAGCTTTCACTGGGGCCCGGGGCTTTACCAGGCGCCCGACCTCCTCGGACTTGCACATGAACAACGACAGAAAACGCAGACCCGCGACGAAGTTGCCGCCCGGGTTTCCGCGCAAATCCACCACCAGCTTGCGCAATGGCGCGATCTGCTGCTGCAGCGTTTTGAGTTTTTCTTCTTCAAAGAAAGCCGCACGGAAGGACGGGATTTCCAGCACCGCGTTTTGCGCGGATTTGATTTCAAGATTCAGATCCTCGGACCGCTGGATGGAGCGAGGTTTGATTTTGACAGAAAATTCCCTGTCCTGACGAAGCATCAGGTAGGAGCCCTGCTCCGTCTGCGCTTCCCAGGGGTTGGGTTGTTCGGCGTTGATACTTTGAATGACATCACCGGGTTTCAAACCCGCCTCTTGCGCCGGAGAATCAGGATGAATTTTATAAATGACCAGTTCCCCGTCGACAAAACGGCTTTCGATGCCGGTCTCCAGACTTTCCCCGCGCCAGATACTGGCGACCTCGGAAGAATCATAGACCTCGAGGTGCGACACCTTCAGCAACGCCAGGGCATTGTTTATGTCCTTGATGATCAGTTTTTTCGGAGAATACGGAGTGACCAGACGGCTGCGCCGACTGCAGGTCTTTTTCCAGTTTTGCGGCCAGTTCCCGCCTGGTCAGCCCCTCCACTTTCACACGGCCCAACCGGTGTAATAAAACCGCGCCATCCGGGTACACAGTAAAACCGCTCATGGCCGGGCTTGCGCTCACAGCCGCTGCCTTGTTGAACTGCTCATCTTCCACAGCGCTCAGGCTGGTAACGGTGATGCTTAGCTGGTCTCCTTTGCGGATGGTGGATTCAAAATCATTGGGTATAAACCCGGTTATGGTAGTGTCTTTAGTGATCGTGCTGAAATAGGTCGACTGTTTGGTCAATTTACAGGAACCCAGCGCCAGCAATAAAACGAAAAAAAGGAGGGAATATTTTCTTGCGGGCACGGAATAATAATGCAAAAACAGTCGATGAAAATGGGTCATAATAGTTTGGCTGATAAACAAGGTTCCAACAAAAAACTATAGTTGGTTGCCCTACAAAAATCGTGAAAATTGTTGAGAAAAGAACAGGATGATCAAGGTTTAAGGTGGACGGTAAAAGGTAGACGGCTTAAGAATATAAAAAGAGGGTTGGGGTAGAAGCTGAAAAGGCTGATAGCCTAAGGCTTTAAATTATAAAATTGATAAATTTCATCACATAACCTTCTGACCCATTGACCTATTGACCTGGTGACCCATTGACCTGGTGACCCATTGGGACCCATTCACCCATTCACCCATTGACCCATTGACCCATTGACCCATTCACCCCTTGCCCCTTGCCCAGCCTCCAAACAAATTAAGTCGTTCAAAGATTTCAATATTCACCATTCGCCATTCACCCATTCGCCAATTCACCTATTGCCCTACCACCTTCCCGCTATTTTTTCTACCCCTCCACACCCCAACTCCAACACCGGCAGCCAGTAATAATATAAGGCCCCCATCTATGGGAATACACTGTGGCGGGCATCCCAGGCAAACCGGGCAACAGGGATCACAACCCGGATCAGAATCAGGTCCGCCCGGGCCCCCTTGTGCAAAGGCTCCGGTTATAGGCATGCTGATTAAACAGCAAATGGCGGCAGAAATACAAAGGGTTTTTATTGAACGGAAATAATGCATCCTCTTTGGAATAGTTTGATACAAAAATAAGTTTGTTTGTATTATGAAACGATTATTGGGGATACTTTATGGTGTAAATCTTCTTGCTTATCAATTTTTTTACTGTGGCGTTTTAGGCGGTTTGTTAACCTGGCCTTGCCACCCTGCTAATTTTATTTCTTCATACACCGGCTTAAACCCAGTTTTGATGATAAAAAAACGTGCTGAGCTGTCGGCAAACCTCTTTTGCCATGCCAGGGCAATATTTTTAAAGCTCCTGTATTCAGGATATGGAATGGTATGCATTTCTTTTGCAGCCCAATCGGATGTGGATACCGCCCTGCCGTTTGGCATCCTGCAATTATTTCTCATATAAGGTTTCATTTCCTTCAATGCTACGGGATTGGTTGTGCTCACATACATATAAGGAGCGCCCCCGCTAAATAGTACCGAGGAAAGATACCGGTCCCACATACCTGCCTTATTGAGCCATGGCAACAATCCCCAACATACAAGCACCAGGAGGGTGAACAGGGGCCTCATTTGGAGGCGGCTCCAAATCACTGAATTCCGGTTAAATAACAGGATAAGCAGCACCGGCATAGCCAGGTTCCATGGCCAGAGCACATAATTCACATCCAAACCAAAAGGCCCCATCATTACAAGCACCAGGACGTGCATAAGGCTCAGTCCTGCAATGCCCCATTTTCTCGTGGCGGCAAAACATAACAAAAAAGCTGAAACCATTTCTACCAGTGGGAGCAGGTACCCCGCACGGAAAGCCCATGAAGGGATATCGTAGATATGCAGCCACCGCTTAAGGATAAAGCCCAGCCACATATCGTAAATAAATGCAGGCTGAAACTTCCACAGCGCACTGAAAAAGTACGTGCTGATCATGATGAACTGCCAGCCAAATTTCCGTTGATTTTCGCTTTGTACAAAAAGGTAAACCCCCAGCATGAACATATATTGGTATTGCCAGGGTTGCCAGCGGTTCTGGTCTGCCAGGCACATGACCACTTCAAGAAAAAGCAAAACAGCCACAGCCGGCTTTCCGGGTTTAACCACGTTCAATACCATCAGCCCGAGGCTCAGGCCAAAAAGTGCCCATTGTATTTCCGCGGACCACCCACCAAATATTCCCGCAACAGGCAGGGAAGGAAACCCCTCATGTGCCGTCCATAGTTTGTACGAACTAAGCTGGCCCGCCAGCATAGCAAGGCAAACAACCCGCGTTATGTTATTGGAAAATGTATTGTTTAGTAGCATTGGTATCTGCCGCTAAGTTAGGTAAAGTCTGAGAAAGTCCGGGAAAGTCCATGGTCCATGGTCGTCCGTAATGATGCAGGTAGACGGTGGGCGCTGGAAGAAATAATTTGATGATTTGCCCCGATAGCTATCGGGGTTGATGATTTGATAACGGAGGGATAGGGAGGAAGGTGGAGGGTGGAAGGTGGAATTGAATTACAGGCCGTCGCCAGCTCAGCCACCAAACAAATTAGGGCGTTCAAAGATTTCACTATTCACCATTCACCCATTGACCCATTCACCTATTCACCCCTTGCCCATTGCCTATTGCCCATTGCCTATTGACCTATTGACCTATTGACCTATTGACCTATTGACCTATTGACTTATTGACCTATTGACCTATTGACCTATTGACCTATTGACCTATTGACCCATTCACCCATTCACCTACCTTTGTAAAAACCGCCCCATGGCCAAAAAAGAGCA
>JAKFCJ010000128.1:0-38913 GCA_036676705.1 Bacteroidota bacterium | reverse complement strand
CGATTGCGATAAACGGAACTATCCCCGGGCCGGAACTGCATTTGACTATTGGCGACACGGCAGAGATCTTTGTCCATAACCAGATGAAAGAAGAAAGCTCCTTACACTGGCACGGACTGATCCTGCCCAACGACCAGGATGGGGTGCCGTATCTGACTACGGCACCCATCAAGGCAGGAACGACGGCCCGGTACTATTTCCCCCTGGTCCAGACCGGAACCTATTGGTACCATTCCCATACCGGACTCCAGGAGCAACTGGGACAATATGGAGCGTTTATCATCCATGAAAACAAGCCAAATGTCCATAAAGAAAAAACCCTGCTGCTCAGCGACTGGAGCAATGAAAATCCGAAACAGATCGACCGTTCGCTTCATGCGGCTACCGATTGGTATATGATCAAAAAAAATGCTGTCCAGAGTTACGGTGAAGCCATTGTTGAAGGCCATCTCGACACCAAGCTGGTCAGCGAATGGAAACGTATGCATGCCATGGATGTGAGTGATGTGTATTACGAGGCCTTTTTGATGAATGGTGCCCGACAAAGTTCCATGACGCATCAGGCAGGCGATACCCTTCGGCTCCGGGTGATCAACGGCAGCGCCTCCACCTATTTCTGGCTGCAGTTTGCAGGCGGGAAAATGTGGGTGGTAGCCAGCGATGGGGCAGAAGTTGTTCCGGTAGCCGTAGACCGCCTGATCGTTGGTGTATCGGAAACCTATGATGTGCTTCTTGTCCTGCCCAAATCCGGGAGCTTTGAATTTCGGGCAACATCGGAAGACAGGATCGGCTACACCTCCTTATTTATAGGCGAAGGCGATACCATTTTTGCTCCTCAACTGCCACGGCTCGACTATTTCGAGGGTATGGTCATGATGAACGACATGATGACCCTGGATGCCAACATGAAGCCCATGGCCATGCACATGCAGAACCAAATTATGGACATGAACGTGGTGATGTACCCCGAATACATGGATCCCCTTGATTCAGGCATTCATCCCTATCATTCCGGTCGCCCTAAAACCCTGAATTATGAGATGCTTCGGGCACCTGAGCCTACCGTATTTCCGGAAGGCGAATGGACCGAATACCAGTTTATGCTTACCGGAAACATGAACCGCTATGTATGGACCATCAATAACCGAACGGTTTCTGAATCGGATAAGATCCTGATCAAAAAAGGCGAGAAGGTGCGGATCATTCTGTATAACAACACCATGATGCGCCACCCCATGCACCTGCATGGGCATTTTTTCAGGGTCAGGAATAAACATGGAGATTACAGTCCGCTAAAGACTGTACTGGACATCATGCCCATGGAAACTGATACCATCGAGTTTTTGGGTACCGAATCGGGCGACTGGTTTTTCCATTGCCATATTTTGTACCATATGATGAGCGGCATGGGCAGGATATTCCTGTATGAAAATTCGCCGGTCAATACCCAATTCAAGGACCCGGAAATGGCTTTGAAGATGCTTTATCACGACGATCGCATGTACCATTTGATGGCGGAAGTTGACCTGGCATCCAATGGCAGCGAAGGACATGTCATGTATGCCAATACCCGGAATGCCTTTAGCGGTGAGTGGCGTCTAGGGATCAAAGGAGGTTACGAAACGGAGACCCATTTTTCCCGCTTTATTGGAAGGAACCAGTTCCTGAATCTCTATGCAGGTTCAGATTTCAGGAACCGCCATGGAGGGGAGGAAAACAGTAAAGACAATCGCCAGGTGTTTTGTGTGGGAGCACAGTACATGTTGCCCGGCCTGATCTTAACCGATTTCCGCTTGGATCATACCGGTAAATTCAGGCTGCAATTGCAGCGCGAAGACCTGGCTGTTACGCCTCGATTGCGCCTCAATGCCATGTGGAATACCGATGGGGAGTACATGGTGGGGACCTATTATATCCTCACAAAATATTGGGCTGCATCCATGCACTACGACAGCGATATGAAACTCGGCGTAGGAATGCGTTTCACCTATTAATGAGGGTACGAGTCATAGCTTCTTCCCTGTCTTCCCTACCTCCCTACTTCCTTACCTCCCTACCAATTTTATTCTTCTGCCCTTTTTTTCCTTTGCATGGGGTTCTCCTGCTCGCGATGTTTTTGTTTGTACAATTCAAAGCGGGTAGGGGCCACACGCGGAGGCCAATAATTGTTGCTGCGATTCACATCAGCAGTCTCAAGATTCGGATCGAGGCTGATACGTACCACTTCCTTTTCGAACCAGAACACTTTGCTTACTGTTGAATCACCAAAACGCCATATTTCGGCCGGGATGTAAACCTTCTCGCGGGTACCGTCTTCAAATTCAAATTCAATGATCACAGGCATAACCATGGCACCTACCAGATCAAAATTCAGCTGGTAAAAATTGAGCTTGCTGTTGAGCATGGCCTTTTCTTCCGGACTCAATCCTTTGATCATCTGTTGGTATTCTGTTCGGTCAAGCTCTGTTACCTTAAAGCGATCCGGGTCTGTATAAAAATCATTCAGTTCCGGATCGAGTTCGATTTGGGTTTTGTTCACTGTATCCGCCCGGTTAAGGATATCCCCCTGGAAAACTTCACGATCCGGATCCCGTTCTTTGGCTTCGTTTTCTTCTTCCAGATCCGGGTTCTGGCTGTTTACCCGGTACCATTTTACATCGCTCAATGCGATATCGCAATAGTCTGTACTGTAAAACCAGGCTCTCCAGAACCAGTCGAGGTCCACTCCCGAAGCATCTTCCATGGTGCGGAAAAAGTCGCTGGGTTCGGGGTGTTTGAACATCCATCTTTCGGCATAGGTTTTAAAGGCATAGTCAAAATTCTCGCGGCCCAATATGGTCTCACGAAGTATATTCAATGCGGTCGCCGGTTTTCCATACGCATTGTTCCCGAATTGGATCAGACTTTCTGAGTTGGTCATGATGGGTTCGATGGTATTCGGGTCGCTGATCATATAATCCACGATCTGGTAGGCAGCTCCTCTTCTTGACGGGTAGTTTTCATCCCATTCCTGTTCCGTGAGGTATTGCAAAAAGGTATTTAAACCCTCGTCCATCCAGGTCCATTGCCGCTCATCGCTGTTGATGATCATGGGGAAATAGTTGTGACCTACTTCATGGATGATCACGGTGATCATGCCGTATTTGGTGCGATCGGAATAGGTTCCGTCTTTTTCCGGACGGCCACCATTAAAACAGATCATCGGGTATTCCATGCCGATATTGTTGGTATGGACGGAAATAGCTACCGGATAAGGGTAGTCAAAAGTGTATTTGGAATAGGTGCGAATGGTATGGGCTACCACTTTGGTGGAGTACTTTTCCCATAGCGGATTTCCTTCCTTGGGGTAGTATGACATAGCCATAACGGTACGTTCGCCGAATGGAACCCCTTGGGCATCCCAGATAAATTTACGGGAACTTGCAAAGGCAAAGTCGCGCACGTTTTCGGCATGGAAGATCCATGTTTTGGTTCCTTTTGCCTTGGTTTTTTCCTTGTTGCGGGCTTCCTCTTCGGTAACGATCATCAGCGGTTTGTCGCTTTTTTCAGCATCCTTAAAACGCTGACGCTCTGTTGCGGTGAGCACCGCGGCTGCATTTTGAAGCACTCCCGTTGCACCCACAATATGGTCGGAGGGAACAGTAAGTTTTACTTTATAATCGCCAAAGGGAAGGGTAAATTCTCCCCGTCCGAGGAACTGTTTATTTTGCCATCCATACACGTCATTGTACACGCACATTCTTGGAAAGAACTGGCTCATGGTATAGATATAATTGCTGTCTTCTGCAAAGTATTCATAGCCCATACGACCTCCGAATTTCGCCCGGTCCTGGATATTGAACCACCATTTCATGTTAAGTTCTATGCTGGCACCCGGCTTTAATGGCTGGGGCAGATCCACACGCATCATGGTTTTTACAATAAGGTAGGGAAGGGCTTTGCCATTGGCGCCCTTCACTTCTTCGATATGGTAGCCACCGTCAAATTCAGCCATCATACCCTGCAGTTGATCGAAAGTCATGTGCGGAGAAATCGATTCCTGTCCTACTTTTTTCGAGTCAGTCCCTTTTTCCCTTACATTCTGGTCGAGCTGCAGCCAAAGGTATTCGAGCGCATCCGGAGAGTTGTTGATATAGGTGATCTTTCCCAATCCTTTTATGGTATGCCCAAATTCATCGAGGGTAACTTCAATATCGTAATTCGCCCTGTTCTGGTAATAGTCGTGCCCCGGGGCTCCGGCTCCCGTGCGGTAAGGTCCCGGAGTGGGCCATGTTTCATCAAGTTGTTTGAATTTATCCGTACGTTGGGCATTCGCAACCGAGCACAGTAGCAGTGCAATAAAGAGTAGTCTGGTTTTCATTCGTATAACAAAAGAAAGGATTCACTATGGATTTTCCATAGAAATCGGTTGAGTGGTGATTTTAGTCGATGGAGCAAGGGGCATGGAGCATGCACTATTCTCCCTGAGCCTTGAACCCTGTAGCCTGTGCCCTAACCGCGGTAGCGATAATGCCCGATGATCGTATAACTAAACAGACAATCCTCCAAAACCTGCCCTGCCCCAATATTATGGATGATCTGGTAGCGTTTCCCATCAGCCGATTTTACTGCCGATACAATGCCAATATGTGTAATGGCCCCGCCCAGGTTCCAGCATACGATATCCCCGGGTTTATACGCTTCGGCTTTGTTTGAATTTGAAAGTACCGTTCCCTTTCGCGAAAAGAAGGTCATCAAATTCGGTACCCGGCGGTGGTCAATGTTTTTATCCGTTTTTTTGAGTCCCCAGTTTTTGGGGTATTTGTCGAAGTTGGCCTTCATATCCTCATGTACCTCTTTTTGCAGGTCAACTCCAAGTTTCCGGTAAGCCCGTATCACCACGTCTGTGCATACCCCTTTGTCTTTCGGAACATCGCCATTCGGGTACGGAATGGTAAAGTAGGAGGGATCGTAGGTAACCTTGTCTTTCGTCAGCAACAAAGCCGAATCGGCCAACCGGAGGTACCAGGCATCCTGGCCCGAGGCGAAAGCCGGGATGAGCAGGAGGAGAAACGTTAGAGTTCGCATCATTTACCCTTAACGCAGCGGTTAACGTATTTATGATTTATGATTTGTGATTTATGATTGGGACCCTGGGGCATGGGGCATGCAGCATGGGGCTTGGAGCCAGAACCCGAAACCAAGAACCCAGAACCTCTTCACAATCAACCCTCAACCTTTTTAGTCGTGTCGTCCTTCTTCAGCGAAAACGTTTCCTTCAACTCCCCACAATCCACGCGAAAAAGATTGATCTGATCCTCATAAATTTCGGTGAGGGCGGTGCAGCCTATTTCCAGGGATTTTGGTGCAGAGGCCAATGCCGGGACCTCAAGGTAGATCCATACAAGATCATTTTCTAGTTCGTAACCTACCCATTGAAGGTTCAGTGCTTTATCTGATTTGATCTGCAAATGATCTTTGTAATAAGCCATGATTTTTGGTCCCAGAACTTCTGGATCTGATTTTTCGTCAATTTTAATGGATGGATCCGCTTGTTTTAATGCCTTTTCAAGGTCGTCGGTAAATACTTTGACAGTGATCTGTAGCGCCTGGGCTTTGTATTCGAGGGTATAGTGGCTGATATAAAATTTATGCAGGACAAAGCTGCTTGCTGCAACGACAACAAAAAGCAGGAGCAGGGATCTACTTAACTTTTTCGGCATTACGCAGGATATAATTCATCTCGTAAATATCGGTGCTGTTCAGTTCCAGCGTTCCGGTAACCTCAATGCGGGTGTCGGTTTTGAACTTTTCACCCTTGTTTTTGAACTTGAGCGCCATAACTGATTCCGGACCGGCCCCTCCGCAAAAGAAGCAGGCAGAGTAGGGGAATGCCGAAAGCACATAATTATTCTCGTTGTAATCGATCGGGATCACATAGCCGCTGATCCTGATCTCCTTTCCTTCCAGATTTTTAACACTTTGTCCGAATTCAGGATAGAGTACATACATGCCCTCCTGTTCGTCCCATTTTTTTTCGAACTTCACATCGCCCAGGGTTTTCCAGCTAACCTCAATGGGGGCGAGCAGGGCAGGAGCAAAGAAGAAAAGAGTAAGCAGTACTGTTTTCATGGAATACAAAGATACAACCCTCAGGCTTTCTGCAACAGATCGGAGATGCTGATGCGGTAAATCTTGCGGGTATTCACCAGCACAGCCAAAAATGCGACCAAAAGTGGGAGAAGGAGCAATTGGGCATCAAAAATCCCGAAAGTTCCCGTGTCGAAACGGTAGGCCAATCCATATCCCAACTCCGAAGAAAAATTAGCCAGGAACCAGCGTCCGGCAAATTCTCCAAGCAGGTAAGCAAGGACCACTGTCATACTCAATTCCAAAAAGAGCATGGCCAAGAGTTTAAGTCGCCCAAATCCCATACTTCGAAGGAGGGCCAATTCCGTTTTTCTTTCTTCCAGGCCCATCCATACCTGCACCAACATGCTGAATAAAGCGAGAAGCAAAAGCGCATACCCGACCAGTTTCAGGGTATCCGATCCCTGGTTCAGCATAAAACTCAGCCGGTTGATCTCGATCGCCGGAGCCGCTGCCTGCAGGGATGTATTTTCATTGATCATCCTCGGCAAACGCATCGCCGCCATTGGGTTTTTGTAACGTATCAAAAGGGACGTTATCTCCTGTCCATGGTCCATGGTCCATGGTCCATGGTCCAAAGTATCGCTAGTTGTGTGTTCCTCACCGTGCACTGCCCACACACTTGAGATTGAACATACTATTAACTGATCCACCACCGTCCCGCTCGGTGCCAATATCCCCGAAACCACATATTCTCCGTGCCCGGCTTCCGCCTCTCCATCCCCATGTTGCCCACTAAAGGTGTCGCCAACTTTTAATTTGAGGGTTTTAGCCACTTCGGCACCGAGGCAGGTTTCCCCTGTTTTTCCCCAAAGCCGGCCCTCCTGGAGGCTCACTCCATACCAATCCAGGTAGGTATGGCTGGTACCCAGGATACGGAACTCCTGGCAATAATCGCCATAGGCAAGGGGGACAGCCTCCTTTACCATGGGGTGTTTGGAAAGACGCAGGGCCTCAGAATAAGGGATATTGCCGGTAGGAGCATCAATATGGTAGATGGAAGCAAGGATAAGCTGCAGCGGACTTCCCTTTGCCCCAACCACCAGGTCGATCGAAGCGAGGTTCTTCTGCAATTTGTCTTCTCCCTGTACCCGGACTTCTCTTACCGTCCATAGCATAGCAATGCCCAGGGCAATGAGCAGGATGGTGATAAACTGGGTCATCCAGCGGTAACGTATGTTTTTGAGGGCCAGGAGGAATAGGTTCATCGTTCTATCCTCCTTTCAAATTGATCTTTGATACGCTGGTCATGGGTCACCACAATAAGGCTGCTTCCGGCATGGCGGCATTGGGTTTTTAACAGATCGATGAGCTTTTCGCAGTTAGTATCGTCCAAACTGGAACTTGGCTCATCGGCCAGGATCAGATCAGGTTGGGGAAGAACAGCCCGGAGCACCGACAGGCGCTGCCGTTCGCCCTGACTCAGTTGTTGCGGACGTTTTTTGAGCAAAGCAGCGAGTCCGAGTTGTCCGGCCAGTTCATGAGCCCTTTCTTTTGGGAATGCCAGTCCGTGTGAAAAAGGCAGCTGAATATTTTCCCAGGCATTCAGGGAGGGAATAAAGGAATGATCCTGGAAGACAAAGCCAATATGCCGGGCGCGAAACAGGTCACGCTGGTTTTTGCGCATGGAGAAAAGGGCTTTGTCACCGATCTTCACTTCTCCACTTTGCGGTTCACGGAGTCCGGAAAGGAGCTGCAGCCAGGTACTTTTCCCCGAACCGGAGGCACCCAAAACAAGGAGGGATTCCCCCTTTTCCAGGGTAAATGCCGGGAAATTAAATTCGGGACCCCGGGGATATGAAAAATGAAGTGAATCGCTCTGGATCATAAAACGCAACTATGTTGCATGAAATTAGAATCTGATTTATCTTTGTGGATTCAAAAATGCATCATCCCGCCCACAATCCGAAATCCGATATTTTAGGCATGATCAGTTCAGGCCTTTGTCTTATTCACTGTCTGGCCGGTCCCGTGCTGGTATTGTTGGGCTATACCTTCATCGAACCCGACGGATGGCATTTGTGGGATATCCTTTTCCTGGTCATCAGTGGCTGGGCCGTTTATACGGTAACCAAGGGCCATAGCATGCAGTGGATCAAATGGGGACTTTATTCCTCCATCGCTCTTTTATCGATCTCCATCTTTTTTAGTCATGATTATACCTTTTTCACGGTGACCTCATGGATAGCTGCAGCTTCCCTGGTGGTTTTTCATTCTTTCAATCTTCGTCATATCCGGAGTTGCAGGGTAAAAGAGATTGGGGATTAGGGATTGGGGATTGGGGATTGGGGGTGTTTTGGTTTAATTTTGGATATTTGTAGTACCATGTCATGTAGCTTTATTACACCCGTCACCGAAGATATTAACGAGCTCTACAAAAAAGCCCTCCAGGAGATGGTGAATCATGATATTACATTTGAGGGCAATGCGGAAGGAGGCGAATTTTCCGTGCGAACCGTAATCGGAGAAATCCACGGGAACTTTAAGGTTCACGGACAAGTCATCCAGTGGCATTTCACCAAAAAGCCGATCTTCATTTCCTGTAAACGGATTGAAAATGCTTTTAAGAAGCATCTTTATTGATAAGGAAACGCAAATGGCCGGTCACTTTAGCGACTGTTGTTCCGAGGTTTTGCTTGTTTCGACCCAATGTTGTTCCGCGGAGCAAAAGCGATTCGGTGGGACACCGAACCGCTATTGGTTTTTTGTTTGCAGGAAATAATTGTTAGGAAGCAAACATTCCTTTTGCGATTCGGTGTCCCACCGAATCGCACTCCTCCACGAAGATAAAGATGCTTTGAGCTAGGAGAAAAATTCTGGCAAAACTGCTGCCAAGCCCATTTTAGGGAGGGCATATTAATAGAAAAAGCCCTCCCCCGGGAAAAACCGAAATCCGGTGTCGAATCTTTAATAAACCCGAATCCCCACCAAGACTTCGGAAGGATGGATTTTGGTTTTGGAGAGAATTTCGGTCCGTCCGTTAAAAGGAACGCAGGTCCAATTATATATAATCCACAGGCTATATTCGTTGTACGATAAAAGATAAAATGCCTGTAATTGTTTCCCGATCTGAATCTGTTGCCGGGCTAATGGTGTTTTTCTCCATGTTATGTCTTTTCGCAAATTGCGAGGCATATAAGACATATAAGAATTATCCTCATGCGAATTCGGAAGAGTGTATTGCCGTATCGGTTGTTAATGATTCGTTTTACTTTAAAAATAAAAGGAACGACTCGTTAATGTTATTTCATACTAATGATTCTGGCACCAGGATCATTGATACAATGTATCTAACCAACGAGTTTTTCGGACCATTCTTTTTTAAAAAAGGCAGGGATACCATTTATGCCGGAATTCCTAAGCTGGCTGACCCGGCTTTAGTGGATTGGATTCCCCAATACCTTTTAAACGAGGAAGTGGTTACGAAAGGAGTTAATTTTTTTAATGCGTATCAGGGTAATGATAAATCACGTGTCCATACTCGTTTCCTGGGTGAGGCTGTTGCTTTAAACGGGGAACGCTGTTTTCTATTTGAAGAATGCCTAATGTACGAAACGAGGTATGTCTATATAAGTCGAATAAAGCACGTTCCGATTTTCATTACTTGTTTAATGGAGAAAGCCATAAAGCCATAAATTTCAACTTGCTCTAATTTTCTCAACCTCAACCTCAACCTTAATCTTTCCCTCAAATCACTCCTGCCCCCAGAGCTATTGAAATAAGAATGAGCATCACTGCCACCAGACGCTGAACAAAATCAAGCGTCACCTTTTTAAACAAACGATTGCCCAAATAAGCCCCAAGTATGGCCGAAAGTGTCGCACTGATCACGATGGACAGGTTGTCGCTCAGCCCCGAACTGCTGAAGCGGGTGGCATATACGCTCAGGCGGGTCATGTCCACAAAGGTGGAAACAACGACAGCCGTAGCCACAAAGGCTTCTTTGGAGAGTCCGGCTTTGATCAGGAAAGCGCTGCGTAATGCGCCCTGGTTACCGGAAAGTCCGCCGAAAAAGCCACTTAAAGCTCCCCCCAGGGGCAGTTTGTTTTTGTTGAATTGCAATTTTCCGAAATAGGGCAGGAGGCCCATGCTCGCAAACACAATGAGCAAAATGGAAACAACAAATTTTACCGGATAAACCTCAAAGACCCTTCCGCTCACTTCATAACTGAACAAGGGGTCCAGGTCACTCATGTTCACCAGCAGCCAGGAGCCAAGCAGGGCAGCCAGCACAGCGGGGATACCGAAACGCAACACGACCTGTTTGTCGGCTTTTCGGCCCACCAATACCAGTTTAAAAATATTATTGAAAAAATGTACGACCCCTGTCAGTGCTATCGCCAGCTCAACCGGGAAAAAGAGCATAAACACCGGCGTGAGGATGGTGCCAAGTCCGAATCCCGAAAAAAAGGTGAGGATGGCCGTCAAAAAAGCCACCAGGGAAAGAATGACGATTTCCATATTTCCTATTGAACGATCACCGGAAAGGTAACATCAATATCCGACTCTCCGGGTGTGCAGGTACCATCTTTGGTCCCGGGCTGGTGACGGAGGATAACCTGCATCGTTCCGGTTCCGGCAGGACCGGTTTTCCAGGTTGACTGTAAACCTAAAGGGAGATTGTTCCCATCCAGGTCAGTAATAGCAACCGATGCGCTCGTTCCCGAAGGTGTAAAACAGATCAGGTGTTCATCGGCTTCATCCAAAACATCATAGGAAATCGTATCCACCGGATTCGCCGTTTCATTCAATAAAATAAGGGTGGTATACCAGGTTTTATTGGCTTCGAGCTTGATGCTGTCGAAAATATCGTAGCTCGCCCCGCCATCTCCATCCGGGTCGCGGAAGGTGGCGGTATGGATATTTGAGCTGTTCGATGAATCGACAAAATTCAGGGTCATCGTGGTGATAATTTCCTGCTCATTTACAATGGGAGGCGGGTTGTTTACCTTGTCATCGTCTTTTTTGCAGGCCCCGATCAGGCCGATCAGGACGAGAGCGGGAAACCCTATTTTTTTTAGTTTTCTCATTTTTTTTTGAATCATTAAGCTTTGAAACTTCCATTAAATGGCACCTTAAGCCGAAGCGTCACATTCCTGCCCATCGCATCGCTGAAATAACGGAAGCGGTCCAGGTAATCGCGGTAGGAGTGGTTAAGGAGGTTGTTTATGCTTAAGCCCACCTCAATATCCTGGTGTTTAACCCGGTATGATAAAGAAGCATGCAAATTGACCAGATAATAGGCAGGGGGTGGAGCCACAAAATCGCTGTTGGCCGGTACGCGCCATTGTTTGGTTACGTATTGAAAAGAAGAGGAAACAGATGCCCCGCTGATCTTTTTTCGTCCTTTAAAGCGGTAGGTGAGTTCGGTTTCATACCGGTCGGCCGGCATCAGGATGAGCCAGTTTTTTTCTCTGATGTTCCATGCCCGGAGCAAAGAAGCCTTTCCTGCTATTTCCAGGAAGCTGTACAACGCATAGCTCGCATGAAGATCAAAGCCGGATAAAACAGCGTCTGCCTGCTTGTAATTAAAGGCAGGAAATGCACCGCGCAGGGTAAGCACAGGTTCGCTCAAGGCCTGGCGGTAAATGAAATTCGTGATGTAATTCGTGTAGGGGGCAAATTCGATATGCAACCTTGCAGTCGGAGTATAACGCAGGGTGAAAGTAGCGTTGTAGGCGATCTCAGAACCTAAAGAGTCATTTCCATATTCGATGGATGCGGCCCCGTGGTGCAATCCATCGCTATACAATTCGCTCACGGAAGGCGCCCTCCATGCCGTTCCCAAATTCAGGCTCAGGTTCAGCGCACTATCCACCTTGTAAATGAATCCCGCAGTTCCGCTGATATTATGGAAGCGATGGATGGGTGATATCAGCGTATACTTTCCATTTCCGGTATAGGCATATTTAAAGACCTGCATCCATTTATAATCGTAACGGATCCCGCCTTCCACTTCCAGCTTATTTTTTTTCCAGCGTTCTATCCAGAATATCCCCCCGCTGTGGTTCCTGAAATTGGGGATCAAGGCCCGGCCTTCATAGGTATTCCCCTGGGTGATCCCGCTGATCCCCACGGTTCCGGAAATGTTTTTTATCGGGTTATGTTCCCAGATCAGGTCGGCGGTATGCGTGGTGATCTCAAATTGCAGGTCCGGACGATTCAACGCGGCCAGCGAATCGTTCAAAGGGGAGTGTTTATCATACTCATAACGCAGGTTGTATTGCCGGGCATAGACCAGGCTTAACTTTCCCTTGTCGCCGGTATTCACATAAAATCGGGCTTTAAACAGCTCGTGTTCGCTGTGTTGGTATGGACGGCCGATGGTATAACTGAAGCCCCCGGTTTCCAAAGGAACTTTACTGGCAAATGCCGCATAGAGATCACTTAAATTTCCGATATGGGAAGCTCCGAAGATCCCGATAGTCGTATTGAATTGGCTGTAATACACCTCTGCTCCGTAGTTGGGTTTTTTCCATAAAAGGGTATAGGAAAAATTGTACTCCTTTACTCCGGTATTGACCAGGTAATAATCGGGCGCCGAAACGTTGCCGCTTTGTTTCAGGGTTCCCTGTACGCGCCACGACAGCGGACTCAGTTTTCTGAAATTCCCATCCATATACATCGAAACCGTTCCCCCTCTGCCGTTCGACATGCCTACCAGGTTTAGTTCTCCGTTGATGCCGGCTGAATCCCGCAAGGGTTTGGGATCGATCAGAATGACCCCGGCAATGGCATCCGATCCGTACCGTACACTGTTGGCTCCTTTGATCACCGCCATTTTCCCGGCCGTAAAGGGATCGATCTCCGGTGCATGTTCAACCCCCCATTGCTGGCCCTCCTGGCGGATCCCGTTGTTCAGGATCAGGATCCGGTTGCTGTGCAGGCCATGAATGACCGGCTTTGAAATGGTACTTCCGGTATTAAAGGTTTGTACCCCGGGAATATTCTTTAAGGCCTCCCCAAGCGACAAGCCTTTGCTTTGCTCCATTTTTTCTATGGAAAGTTCATTTTTTTGTTGGGTGCTTTGTTCGGTGGGTTTATGCCCAATGATGGCAATGCTCTTCAATAATTCAGCATGGTGTTCGGGGTAAAAATGATGGATGGTTTTTCCTTTTATTTCCACCTTTTGTTCAACCGGACTACAGCCCAGGTGGGTGATCCGAAAGGTATAGGTCCCGTCGCAGATCCCTTCAATGATATAAAATCCCGTTTCGCTGGATAATGTTCCCTTGTTTAATTCGAGGATATAAATGGCGGCATATTCCAGAGGGGTCTGGTCATGTTCGTCCAACACCCTTCCTTCGATCGAAGCCGTGCACACTTTTCCGCTTGAGTCGACCTGGGAGTACAGGAATGCAGGCATAAATAGGAAGAGGAAACCCGGTATTCGAACTAGTACACGCAACATTGTTGCAAATGTAAATTTTTATTTTAATTTACGTGGTATCCTATTTTTTTTCAGCCAATCCAACCTTCGTTTAACTTTGTACGTTTACCCATCAAACAACCAACACATGACCATCATCTCCGACATCGAGCTGGTACAAGGCTGTGCAGAACAAAACAGGTTCTACCAGAAAAAGCTGTACGAGCGCTTTGCAAGGAAGATGTTAGCCGTGTGTTTGTGTTATACCCGCGACAGCTATGAGGCGGAGAATATCCTTCAGGAGGCGTTCATTAAGATCTTCGACAACATTAAAAAGTACCAGCATACCGGAAGTCTGGAAGGCTGGGTACGTCGGATCGTAGTGAACACGGCTACCGATTACTACCGTAAAAAAAAGCGGACTAAGTTTTTGGAAGTGAACCTGGAGGATGCCGAAAACCAGGTTGGGGCACTGGATCTGGATAATTTTTCCGTGAAGGATATTATCCAGGCGGTGCAGGAACTTCCCGAGGGTTCAAGAATGGTGTTTACCCTTTATGCGATCGAAGGGTTTACGCACAAAGAAATAGGAGAAGCATTGGAAATTTCAGTGGGAACATCCAAGTCGCAGTTTAGCAGGGCAAGGATGTTGCTGCAAGAAAAGTTTAAGAAAAATGAACAACGAGAATCTAAACGATTTTTATAACCAGAATCGCTTCAACAAGAAGCTGCGTGAGCGCATCGATTCGTATGAGCCGGAGTTATCCGACAGCTTATGGGATCGGATTGAGCACGGCCTGGTGAAAAAAGAAAGTCGGAGCAAACGTATGGTTTGGATGGTTTATGTGATGGCCGGGCTGCTGTTGATCAGCGGTGCAGGCCTCTATTACCTGGCCTCCGAAAATAAAAAACTGGCCGATGCGGTGAAAACCAAAGACCAGCTGGCACCTAAGGGTTTAAACCAGGAAGCTCCTGCCTTTGAATACACGATGCCGGAAACCACTATTGAAATATCACCCTCTCCTTCCGTTTCCACTGGAAATCCCGGAACAGGGTCACATACCCCACCGCCATCAGGCAGTGGAGTGGATAATCCGCTTGTTGGGGATGAAGGAGTTAGTCCTATACTTTCCGAAGCACCTCAGGCAGGTACCATCGAGCCCGGATCCATGGCTGCAGAGCCAGGAACAAGTTCGGCCGGATCTGAAGTTTCTCCTGGTGATCAGGTGAATACGCCGATCGCCAGCAGCATTAAAAATCAGGCGCTTCCCCCATTTTTTTACAGCAAAAAACCAACAGATACCCGCTTTTTAAAAGAAGATGTTTCTACCAAAGGACTGATCTATCCAAAAGTGCAGCCTTATATCGGAGTGACCTCTGAACTCGGAAGCACCCGCCAGAAAGTGGAGGGGACCCATGCACATCGTTTTGGATATGAGCATCCCTTTTTGTATAGAAGTGCGGGGTTAAAGGCCGGGGTTTTATTGAGGAGCGGTTTATATTTTGAAGCTGGACTTAGTTTTTCTAATACAGGCTCAAATTTGTGGTATGATTTTGAAAAAATCCCTGACCCTGACACTATTCCAGTTGGAAAGGGAACATATAATTTAGTTGCCGGAAACAAGCATGCTGTAAATGAACAACGTTGGATGGATATTCCCGTTCAGGTTGGATACAAATACTTGCTAAGCAGCCGTTGGTCGCTCAATACCCAGGCCGGTTTAACCTATTCCCTGATAAATTCGTATTCGGGAAAAGAACCAAATGAAGCTTTTGGTACATTGGATGGTGAATTGGATAATGCAGGTGAGTCCGTACCACAGCCATTCCAAAACTACTGGAGCATGAATGTGGGCCTTGGCTTTGGCTACCAGTTCGCAAGAAACTGGAGCCTGGATATTCAGGGGAATTACCGCAGGGGCTTAACAGAAATGAACCGGGAAAGTCGCCCGAATCATCCCGACAGGACGGCAGAATTTTTAAATGCTAAAGTGGGAATAACCTATATTTTTCGTTAGAGAAATTTTATTACGATGCTAGTGCCTGGGGTTTTCGGACTCCGGGCATTTTTTTTGTCCTTTTAGCACCCTGATTTTCGTCGAATGTCTTGGTTTTATGGATAAAAAGCGCTTACTTCGAAGAACGCAATCCATTAAACATGAAACTTCGTTTCGCCAGTGTTTTTTGTGCGATGATCTTTATGGTCCTTGCAAAAGCCCAGACCCCGTTATTTCAACCCGGAGTCTTGGAAGTAGAGATGCGTGTTAGCGAAGATGCAAACGAAGTAGTGACGGGTGGAGCCTCCAGTCCGGTTACCCCTTTTCAGCAGATCAAACTAAAATATGGAGTAACCTATTTTCAGGAAAGTTTCCCTGAGTTTGAAAATTTATCCCGGTTTTATACCCTGAAATTTACGGAATTAGATAAGACGGATGCACTCATTGCAGATCTGCAGAAATTAAACGAGGTCATACATGTTACAAAGATCCCGCTTGCTGTGATGGACATTGGGGCCATTCCTATCGATGCGGAAGGCGACAATATGTGGTTTTTGAAGAAGATCATCAATTTAGCCGGTTGGGATTATTGGAAAGAAATGGCTAACAACAACAATAAGCGTATCATTAAAATAGCCATCGTTGATAACGGAGTTCGTTTGAATCATGAAGATCTGAGGGATGTCATTTACTTGAACACCAAAGAAACGGCAAATGACGGAATAGATAATGACAACAACGGGTATATCGACGACTATATGGGTTACGATGTAGCTGACAAAGACCCAAATGCCAATCCGCCCTTACACCGGGTTACCAGTTCATTCTTTTCCCATGGCACCATGGTAGCCGGGCTGTCTTCCGCCTCAACAGATAATGATGGTATCGGGATAGCATCTTTGGGATTAAATACGTGTATTATACCGGTGAAATGCGTATCAGATTTAGATACTAGTGATGCCTACTATTGGCATGCATGGGACGGAGTTCGTTATGCAATTGCTGCCGGAGCCGATATTATCAATTGTTCCTGGTCGCAGGGATCGCTCACTCCCGGACAGCGGGCAGTACTTGATGAAGCCATGGGTCGGGGAATTATCATTGTGGCTTCCGCCGGTAATCAGGGCAATCAGGATTTAGCTTTTCCTGCTGCTTATGAAGGAGTGATTGCCGTTGGCGCAACGACCAATACAGATGAGGTTTGGGAAAGTTCTAATTTTGGAGCCTATATTGATGTCATGGCACCAGGGGATAATATTTATACTACCACTGCCAAATCAGATCATTCTTATGGTTTTGGAAGCGGAACTTCTTTTTCAGCACCTATCGTTTCCGGTTTTATCGGATTATTACTTTCACAGGAAAAAGATCCTCAAAAAGTGATTTCTGTCTTAAAAAATGGCTGTGACGAAATTGATATTGAAAATCCAACGAAGATCGGCTTGATGGGTGCTGGTCGAATCAATTTCTTTCGTACGCTCGAGCTATTGAAGAATGGAAACCCGGATGGACTGGTAGATTTTAATACCAATTTGGAGATAAGCGTATACCCCAACCCAAGCACAGGGATCATTCGTGTTGCAGCTGAAACCGTGATCGAAGAACTGGTCGTGATCGACCTGTCGGGTAAAGAAGTTGCCCACCTCACCGTCAATGGCAACACCGCCGACCTCACCGCCTACCAACTCAAAGGCCTGCATATCGTCCAGGTAAAAAACCAGGAGGGTGTTTTTACTGCGAGGGTTTATTTTCAGTAAGCTTTAGGCTTTAGGCTGTAAGCTATAGGCATAGGCAAAAGGCTTAAAATAGCCAGTCCTCCATACTTCCTTCCTTCGCTCATTGGATTTGAATTGCCCGGTTAATCGAGCTGAGCTTCGGCGGGCGCAGCGCAGTTTTGTTTGATTTGTGATAAAGGTCTCCGCTTCACTGCGAAAACTTTATCGTTCGCAAGCCACTGAAAACTGAACTCTGAAAACTGAACTCTGAAAACTACCTCCCCAGGTAACATCCATCAACTATGGTCCATGGTCCATGGTCTATGGTCCATTTTTACTAACTTGCGCCCATGAGTCAAAAACCCGCTATTCCCCAAGGGACCCGCGATTTCTCACCCATGGAAATGGCGCGCCGGCGTTATATCTTTTCAACGGTAGAGACCCTCTTTCGCCGTTATGGCTTTCAGCAGATAGAAACGCCTTCCATGGAGAATCTTAGCACCCTCACCGGCAAATACGGGGAAGAAGGGGATACCCTGCTTTTTAAGATCCTGAATTCCGGCGATTTTCTGAGTAAAGCCCCCGCAGCACTCATCGAAGAAAAAAACTCCACCCGCCTGGTCCCGCATATTGCCGACCGCGGATTGCGCTACGACCTTACCGTGCCCTTCGCCCGCTATGTGGTGATGCACCAGAACGATATTACTTTTCCCTTTAAACGCTACCAGATCCAGCCGGTTTGGCGGGCGGATCGTCCGCAAAAAGGCCGCTACCGCGAGTTTTACCAGTGCGATGTCGACATAGTCGGTTCGGATTCACTTTTGTATGAAGCAGAATTGATCTGTATTTATGATGAAGCTTTTGCAGCATTGGGACTCCCTGTTTCTATCCGTATCAATAACCGGAAAATACTCGAAGGCATAGCCAATCAGTGCGGCTTCAGGGACAGCTTCAGGAGTTTTACCATTATCATCGATAAGCTCGATAAAATTGGCCGCGATAAGGTCATTCAGGAACTGAGTCAACTTGGCGGGGATGCAGAAGAAGCCATGAACTTACTCCAACAGGGAAGACTGGACCAGGCTTTTATCCAGGCAATGAAAACACGCCTCAAGGATGAAACCGCACAAAAGGGATTGGCTGAAATGGAGGAGGTATTGAGTTACCTGGCCGCCTATCCTGCCAAAAACGAGCTGCTCTTTGATGGAACCCTTGCCCGCGGACTGAATTATTATACCGGTACCATCTATGAGGTGCAGGCTAAAGGCGTTCAAATGGGTAGCATTGGCGGTGGCGGACGTTATGACGACCTCACCGGTGTATTCGGACTCAAAGGCGTTTCCGGAGTGGGAATATCCTTCGGTGCAGACCGGATCTATGACGTATTGCTCGAACTGAACCTGTTTCCCGAAACGGTTTCCTATTCCGGAAAAATTCTGTTCTGTCCGATGGATGCAGGCGTGATTCCAAAGGCATTCGCCATGGCTACTGCCTGTAGGGCTTTGGGTATTTTCTGCGAGGTATATCCGAGTGCTGCCAAACTGAAAAAACAACTCGGTTATGCCGACGCGAATAAAATTGCTTATTCGGTTATTCTTGGCCAGCAGGAGATCGAAAGCGGTCAGCTTAGCCTTAAAAATATGGAGACGGGAGAACAATTATCCTTAAGTTTAGAAGAAATTATCACAAAATTGAAGGCATGAATACCTTGTGGATAGATTGTAAAAAAGAACTGGACCCGATCACCCTGTACAATGAAGTGCGGAAGGGTACCAAAGCTGGGCTGGCCGATCATTCCAAGGAGGCCATCCTCCACGTATACAACTACCTGCAGGATAAAATAACCCGCAGCGACAAGGCCCATTATGGTATCAATACCGGCTTTGGCTCTTTATACAATACCGTAGTCCCGAAAAACAAACTCGCCGAACTGCAGTATAACCTGCTCATGTCGCATGCCTGTGGGGCAGGGGATGAGGTACCGGCCATGATCGTGCGCCTGATGCTCCTTTTAAAGGCACAGAGTTTAGCATATGGATTTAGCGGCGTGCAATTGGAAACGGTAGAACGGCTCATCCACTTTTACAATGAAGACTGCCTCCCGGTGGTTTATGAACTCGGTTCCCTCGGCGCTTCCGGTGACCTGGCCCCTCTGGCCCACCTGAGTTTACCTTTAATTGGCAAAGGGGAAGTTATCCTCAAAGGGGAAAGAATGAATGGGGCAGATGCCCTGAAAAAATTGGGATTAAAACCCCTGGCCCTTGGTGCGAAAGAAGGCCTGGCACTTATCAATGGCACTCAGTTCATCTCGTCCTACGCTACTGCGCTGGTAGCCCGGGCCCAGGAATTGGTCCATGCCGGCGACCTGATCGCCGCCATTTCCTGCGATGCCTTCGATGCCCGCACGGATGCCTTTGACCTGAAGATCGGACAGGTTCGTCCGCATGCCGGACACCTCGAAACCTCCCTTGTCATCCAAAAATACCGCAAAGGTTCTTCCATCGCCGAGGCGGAAAAAGTCCATACCCAGGACCCATATAGTTTCCGTTGTATTCCCCAGGTACATGGAGCGAGTAAAGATGCCCTGCGCCATGTGATGCAGGTTGTTACGACCGAGATCAATTCGGTTACCGATAATCCCAATGTTTTTGCGAAGGAAGACGAGATCATCAGCGGAGGGAATTTCCACGGACAACCCCTGGCTTTACCCATCGACTACCTCTGCATGGCCTTGTCGGAACTGGGCAATATCGCCGAACGCCGCTTGTATCTGCTCGTATCCGGACAAAGGAACCTGCCAGCTTTTCTGACACCCAATCCCGGTTTGCATTCCGGGTTTATGATCATCCAATACCTGGCCGCCGGCATCGTCAGCCAGAACAAACAGCTTTGTACGCCGGCTTCGGTCGATTCGATCGTAAGCAGCAACGGACAGGAAGACCATGTAAGCATGGGAGCCAATGCCGCCACCAAATGTTACCGGGTATTGCTGAACCTGGAACGTATCCTTGCACTCGAACTGATGACAGCCACACAAGCCCTGGCTTTCAGGAAACCCCAAACGAGTTCTGAAATTCTCGAAGCATTGGTGGCCGATTTCAGAAAAACCGTGCCCCAGGTGGAAGAGGATGTAGAAATGCATCTGCTCATACGCAAGGCTGAAGAATTCCTCAGGACCTTGCAGGTCTAGGTCATCCTGCTTAAATTGCAGGTATGCGGAATTTCCTTCGACCCGGCCTTTTTTTCGGTTTATTGATCTTTGTATTCCGGGTTCAGGCCCAGGAGTTTAAATCCGGATATATGCTCGGGGTTTCGGCCACCCAGGTGGATGGTGACAATCTCAGCGGATACAACAAACTCGGGCCCCATCTCGGGATCTTTGTGGAGCGTATGTTTGGTGATAAATTCAGCGTTCGTCCCGAGTTTCTTTTTACGATCAAAGGGGCCAAGAACTATATTGATATCAATAACATCGCAGACCCGATCAAGACAGCTTTTTATTATGTTGAGGTGCCTTTTTTCCTCAATTACCGCATCAAAAAATTCCAGGTCGAAGCCGGTCCTTCTTTCGGGGTATTGATGTATGCCTACAATAACGATAACACAGGAATATACGAAACCACCGACATGTACAACCGTATGGAATGGGCCGCACATGTGGGTGTGTCATACCGTTTAAAGGAATCTATGCTCCTTTATGGCCGTTATTCGTATTCGATGGATTGTGTGGATGGAGGGAATTGTGGCGCCTTGTTTACTTCTCCCAAATTAAGACCGGGGTATTTTCATAATGTAATATCGGTGGGGATGAGGCGGTATTTTGGGTCTTAAGAAGATTGGTATTATCTCTAAAACACTTCTCCTCCCTCTGTCTGAAGCAGGATTCCAAGGATTAGCAGGATTCAAAAGATTTAAATATGAAATAAATTGGTCGGACAGAAAGTCATCCCTCATTATTTATCTTTTACATCCTTTTCATCCTTTTCATCCTTTTTATCCTTTTCATCCTTTTCATCCTTTTTATCCTTTTCATCCTTTTAATCCTGCAAATCCTTGGAATCCTGCTTCAGACTTTTGTAACTTCATTGATATATTCCGTTATAGTTTATATGATGAAACCCTGTTTAGTTCTCTTTTTTTTCTTGTTCGTTTGTTCCGGTTCTGCCGCAACAGACCCTGATAGTAGGGATACGATCTTTCTCAAAGTCCATTTTTTATACGGGTCCAAACCCCTTAAAGCCTATAAAGAGTCCGAGCCGAAATGGTTTGGCGGTATATTGGGCGGCCATGTAGGCATAGAAGGAGACAGCAACAAGATCCTGGATTTTGGCCCGAGAGGGAAATTCCACATTTTCGCAAAAAAGGGTAAGCGAAACAGCTTTTTCGGACTTCGCAACCGGGAATCTTTCTATTCCATTTTAGGAGCCCATCCCGACAGTGTTAAAATGGCGGTTGTTTATATTCCCATAACACGGGATCAAAAGGCCAAATTCGACAGCATTACCCGGGTTTATACGAGCCAATCTCCCTATGACTATGCCTTTTTCGGGATGCGTTGCGGGGCAGCCAGTTACGATGTATTAAGTCAATTGGGAATTTTGCCTGGTTATGGCTATACCCAAACCTATACCCGCATTTTTTATCCCAAAAAATTAAGAAAAAGACTCTTCGCTCTGGCCAACACAAAGAATTGGAAAGTTGTCAAGTACGAAGGAAGCAGCCGCCGCAAATGGGAACAGGACTGAATTTGGTTGAGCGTTGAGCGTTGAGTGTTGAGTGTTGAGTGTTGAGTGTTGAGTGTTGAGTGTTCTCAGTTGAATAACAACCCTCAACGAGCGAAGCGGCTCAACCCTCAACGAGCAAAGCGGCTCAACCCTCAACAAGCAAAGCGGCTCAACCCTCAACGAGCAAAGCGGCTCAACCCTCAACGAGCAAAGCGGCTCAACCCTCAACGGGCAAAGCGGCTCAACCCTCAACGAGCAAAGCGGCTCAACCCTCAACGAGCGAAGCGGCTCAACCCTCAACGAGCAAAGCGGCTCAACCCTCAACGAGCAAAGCGGCTCAACCCTTTAACCCGAGTTTCTTCGCTATGCCTGCCGGGATCGCATCTTTATGCACCATGATATTGGTGGTCTTGTAAAGCACATAAGCTTCAGAGGCATACAGGTATCCATCGCAATCATTGCCTTTTAAACCCCAGGAATTTTTGACTTTGTAATAAATGGTTCCTTTTTGATCCCTCACTATTCCGGTGATGTGCATCCCATGGTCGTCCTGGGTTTCGTAATTATCAAAAGCCAACTGGCGGTTTTGTTGAGTGATCACCATCTGGGGCAATGGATGATTGGTTAAACTATCGTATTCCTCTTTTCCATAGGCCTGATACCCTTTTTCCGGTATGATGGCAACCCCGTTTTTCCAATTAAAGCCCTTTTCACTCACATCGGCACCCCAGGCAATGGTATAGCCTTTGTCGATGGAATAGGTCAGGATATCCCTGAACTCATTCAGCGGAACATTATAGCAGGATTGCGCAGCCCAGTTATCCGGAACTTCCAACACAAATTGCGAATAAAACGGATGATGAGAAAAGGAACTGATCACCACATAATTGTTGGGATCAAGGCCAAGTGACTCCTGGTAGGTTTTAGGCGTATGGGTTTTTCCGTCGACTACAAAACTCTCCGGGATCTCACCCAAATAGGCATCAACAGCGGCATTAAAGGCCAGTTTCCATACCGGACTCACCACCCCGTTCGGATTCGAAATAACCGCATCTACGATCCCCATAAGCACTTTGTCCATTTCCCAATGAACATGGTTCTCGTTGTCCACCAATTTTCCCGGATAGGCCGATTGTGGCACCATTCCGATGTTCTTCATCACATACAAAGCGTCATGAAAAGCTCCACCCGCGGCAAAAGTTCCGTTTCCCATCATCCGTACATATTTGTCGGCCTTAGCCCTGTAAATATGGTTTACCACGAACATCTCCGAAAGATTGACCGTTTTTTTTGACTGGCGCAGGATCTCCGATTCAAAAAAAGAAAGGGAGGAAAAACTCCAGCAGGTGGAACTTTTGTACTGATTGTCGACATCCGTTTTGTCCAGGTCTTTTACTACCGTAAACTGGATCTTTCCATCCTTTTTATTGGGAAAAGTCTGGGCACCAAGATGAGTGGCCAAAAACAAACAAAAACTGATACTTAAAATTATCCGGGGGGTGTGCATGATCAAAGCGAATTGATTTGGCGGGCAAGATAAGGGCTGCAAATCGCTGCACCAAATGCCTTTCGCCGGAAGAATTGATTCTCCGGACAAAAATTATACACCTTATAATCAGCATGTTATATGAATAACCTGGGTTTGGTGCAGCGTTTCTCCAACCTTCTTACCCCATAATGCCGTTTTCAAAGTATAGTTCCAGAATTCCCTTAACTTATTGACTTAGAGCTTGCTAAAGCTTATAAGATAAGAATGCGGTGCACTGCAAGGGGAACTTTTTTGTCCACAACCTAAGGCCTGAAAACCCGAAGGGTACTAAAAGTTTATGCTATGCACAAATACATCTACATACTGCTATTACTGGGCTTTGCACAGGGTGCTTATGCACAGAATTCTGCCGAGATCAAAGGAATCATTCAAGATTCACTAACTGGTGAATTATTAATAGAGGCAAATGTCATTCTCCTTCAAAATGGTACCATGATTACGGGTACCAAAACCGATAAGGAAGGTGAATATTATCTGAGCGGCATAGCGCCGGGAAGTTATGTCCTTAAAGTAAGCTTTACAGGTTACGGAAGCCAGGAAAGACTGGTTCACATAAAGGGCGGACAAGGCAATAAAGCCGATTTTAAACTGGGTATGGTCGCCTTCGTGATCGAGATCCCTGACCCGAAATACGGCACCAGACCGAAAGATACGGCCATCAAAATTGATATCGTTGGTCCACCACCCTTGAGCCGGGAAATTTTAATAGAGTTGCCTGTTACGACAATACCTGATCGTATAAATACTCAACCAGGAACCTACAAAATAGGCAACCAGATCAGCATTAAAGGTGCACGGCCTTCGGCCACCGGCTTTTATCTGGGAACCATGCCGCTTATATCCCGTTTGAATTTTTCTTCCTATTCTTTGGCTCAATTTGGTGTTGTTTTGGGCGGAGTATCGCCTGAATATGGCGATTTTGTTGGAGGTGCCGTTGTTCAAAGTCTCGTAGCCGTTAACCCCAAAGCCTATTTTAGTGCGGAGGTGATCAGTTCCAGCCTCTTCGACAAATTCCATTACAGTCAGGTCGATGTCAATTTCGGAGGCCCCCTGATCACCAAAACGGTAA
This sequence comes from Bacteroidota bacterium, assembly GCA_036676705.1. Lineage (GTDB taxonomy): Bacteria > Bacteroidota > Bacteroidia > UBA8524 > UBA8524 > UBA8524. The sequence goes on along the minus strand of JAKFCJ010000128.1, from coordinate 14,361 downwards.
AAAACCAGGACTATAAACGGATGATCCTTGGGTATCATATGAACCTGAACCTGCTCTATCAATATGATCCCAATCCCTCGGCAATTGGAATTTGGAAAGTGAAAGACGGTTCTTTAAAAGCGATCGAAGAAAAACCCATAACCCCGGCTTCTTCCGGGTCGGGTTATGTGCCGACTGCTGAATTTTTAACCTTTGCCGACCTTGAAAAAGTCCAGTCACGTGACAATGCCGATGAAAGCGACCTGATGTGGCTGGGCAAACTGGAATTCCGTCCGATAACGAATTTAAGTATCGAAGCCGCCGCCATTGTCGACCGGCGCAGCGGCAAAATTGCGCCCTTCAGTAACCAATTGCTGAACAGTGCTGCGAATCCGGTGTCTACCAACTGGTCGGTGATCAGTTACCTGAACCTGGAACATAACCTCCTCGCAAAAATGAGCGAGAACAAGGTAAGAAACAGCCAGCTCCGCAGAATGAAATATTCCATCAGCCTGCAATACCAGGGGGTATGGAACCGCACCGAAGACCAGGAACTGAAAGACGACTACTTCCGTTATGGCTATGTAGGTCAATACAATGCCTACCGGGCTCCGGTTTACCAGTTCACGGGAGATGAAGGTCCTTCAGGCCGAAGTATTCCGATAATACAGAATGGCGATACGGTTTGGGTGAAAAACTACTACGAAATGCAAGGCTTTTCCGATACCCTGATCACCTTCGACAGGAGCCGGACGGCCAACCCGCTGCTCGCCAATTATTCAACCACCTACTTTGACATGGCCGGGACGGTCAGAAATTTTGGCCAGCTTAATTCCGACGGAGGTGCAGTATTGAATGGAAATAATCCGATCGGGATCTATTCCAATATGTGGAACAATGTCGGAGCACTTATGGTGGGTTCATCCATCAATTCGGGAGTCGGCCGTTCCCAAACCGAACAGTTCAGCATGAGTGTACAGGGTGAACTTACCAAAGGCATCCATACAGCAAAAGTGGGCGTTTATTTTGAACAACGGGTTTCCCGGGCATACAGTGTTAATGCCATGAATCTTTGGACGCTCATGTTCCAGAGCGCCAACGAAGGACTCCAGATCGACCGGTCAAATCCTATCCTGCATTACAATGAAAATGGCCAGTTTATGGATTCCGTTTCCTACCGCGAAACATTTACGGAAAATCAAAGTGAATTTTCAAAACGCCTTCGTGAAAGATTGATCGCCAAGGGATATCGGGATGTTTACGGAAACCCGATCACGCCTGATTCCTATGTGAATGTACACGGCCTTAACCCCGATGATCTGAGCCTCGACCTGTTTACGGCTGATGAGTTGTTGGGAAGCGGTGGAAATAATCAGTATGTTAGTTATTTCGGCTATGATCATCTGGGCAGAAAATCCCGTAAAAACCCAAGTGTAGGCGACTTCCTTTCCGACCCTGAAAACAGAAGCATCGGCGCCTTTCGTCCGATCTATGCCGCCATGTATCTGCAGGATGTGATCGAAATTCGCGATCTGATCATCCGTCTGGGTGTGCGTATCGAACGTTTTGATGCCAATATTCCCGTGCTCAAAGACCCTTATTCCCTTTATCCGATCCGCCAGGCCGGAGAAGTTATGGAACTGAATGGCCAGGCCGTTTCCCATCCTGCCGGAGTAGGGAACGATTTCCTCGTCTACGTTGATGATATTAAAAACCCAACCAACATCGTGGGTTACCGCAATGGAAATCAGTGGTATAATGAGGATGGTTTATTGATCAATGACCCTGGTCAGCTCACTCAAAAAACCAGATCGGGTTTGATCCAGCCTTATCTTGTCGACCAGAAAGAAGAACAACTCACCGCCAACTCATTCAAAGATTTTGAAGCCAAAGTGATGGTTTTGCCCCGCTTTTCGGTTGATTTTCCGATAAGCAGCGAAGCCAGGTTTTTCGCTTATTACGACGTGCTGGCACAACGTCCAAGTAATATATTTACCCCGATCGATGAGTATGCCTTCTTAAGATTCAACCCAACCAAAGTGTTGAATAATCCTGACTTAAAGCCACAGATCACCACCGATTACGAAATTGGCTTCCGTCAATTGTTAACCAGGTCATCCTCGATCAGTTTAACCGCTTCATACAGGGAGCAACGCAATATGATCCAGTTGGTACGTTACTACCAGGCATATCCCGTTTCTTATATTTCTTATGGAAACATTGACCTGTCGACCATCAAGGGATTCCGCACCGAATACCTGCTCCAACGCAAACATTTTATGTTGAATTCCAGCTACTCTTATCAGATCGCAGAAGGAACCGGTTCAGGAACGAATTCCCAGGGAACATTGATCTCCGCCGGTCAGCCTAATTTGCGAAACCTGTTCCCCCTGTCGTTCGATATTCGGCATAATATCAAACTTACATTTATCCAGAACTTCGGAAATGGCAAAGACTACCGGGGACCGGTGATCCGCAACAAAAGAATACTGGAAAATGCCGGTATTAGCCTGACCCTGAATGCCTATTCCGGACTGCCCTTTACCGCAACAACCATTGCCACACCTGATGCACAGACCGGAATTGCCTCAAGAAGCCCATTAAAAGGCACTCCGAATGGTTCCCGTACGCCCTGGAGTTTTAATAATAATATTAACCTGTACCGCGGATTTCCTGTAACGCTGGGTAAACGTGATGGTGTAGCCATTGATGGGATCTTCACCATAACGGTTTGGATGGAGAATTTCCTGAATATCCGAAATATTGAGGCCGTACATGCCTATTCCGGAACTGCAGATACCGATGGATACCTGAATTCGGCTAATGGTAAAAGCGCTATTGAAGCGGCAACCAACGCACAGAGTTTTGTGGACTTGTACAATACTGCCCTGGCAAATCCGGGCTACTACGGACTACCCAGAAGAACACGTTTGAGCCTGCAACTTACGTTCTGATCATGGAACGTATGCAAGAAAACCGCCTGAAAGGGCGGTTTTTTTTGTATTTTGGGAGCTTAAGCAACCTTATTCGAACGAATGCGGTCTAAAGATAAAGTTCCCCATTGATTAAAAGCGCCTGTATATTTTTGCTTGTCCTGACTTTCGGCATCAAGGCGAATGCCCAGACCTGCAGCATCGTTTCTGATTCGGTGGTTTGTGTCAATGATTTTATCACATTCCAGCTACAGAATACAGGCACGGCAAGTTCTTATGCCTGGGACCTCGGCGACGGACAAACCTCAACCCAGGCGACTCCTTTTGTTAAGTATACACTTAGCGGCATGAAAACCATACGGGCAGTCATACAATTAAGCGGAGGAGGTTCATGTACTGCCACAAAAGTTATCCAGGCACATGCGTTGCCCATTGCCACCCTACAAATCAATTCCTCAAGCAATTATTGTCTGAGTAAAAACCTGGTTTGTGTCGACGATCTTTCCAAACCGGGATTATCCAATTCTCCGATCGTTAAACGGGTAATCCTTTTCGGAGACGGATTTGCGGATATTTCATTTAACCCGTCTGCATCAAAACAGATCTGCCATCGATACAACCGGGATGGAAATTATACCATTATTCTTGAGGTCACCGACAGCAAAGGATGTATAAACAGGGCGCAAACTACGGTTACAGTCGTGCGTGATGTCCGGGCTTTATTCGGTTATAGCCTTTATGGAAATTGCGACACGGCTGCGCTCTGCCTGATCAACATGACCCAGGCCGACTCCAATTCGATGGACAAATGGTACTGGAATTTTGGAAATGGGGTGATCGACTCATCAAATTGGACCGGGAGGTGCCTTGTTTATCGGGATTCAGGCGTTTTTTCGCCCCGATTGGTCATCCATTCGGGCAATGGTTGTACGGATTCCTTTAAACAAAACGGACTGATCCGATTGAGCCCGATCGTATTTGATGTGGTTAAAGATAATTATGTAGCCTGCGTAGGCTCAACCTGGACTTTTGAAGACAAAGGGCCGCCTAAAGACAAATATTTCTGGTATTATAAAGATAGCCTGGACTTTGTCAGTCATCCGATCGGACAGGGCAACCCATTGGCTACTGATATTTTTGAACCGGGAAAAAAGTATATCTCCCTGACCATTCATCGAGGATCCTGTATCAGTACGTATCTATGGGACTCTGTTCTGGTGCGCGGGCCTGTTGCCGATGCAGATATTCGGAATAAATCGATCTGTATCGCAGGTGACACAACTTATTTCTGCGATAAAAGCGATTATCGCGGAACCATTGGAATCAAACGCTTGTGGGATTTTGGGGACAAATGGAGTCCGGCTTGTACTACGGATACCAAGGCAGGAATAAATGTTGGTGTCAATTGTGGGTTTTCGGTAGATGCCTCGCCGAGGCACTTGTATCTTACAGACGCCTGTTATACGGCCAGGTTGTTTTTGATCGATACGGTTACCGGATGTGAATGGGAGGAAACTTTTGGCATTCAGGTAGGGGCTCCGAAAAAAGAGACCATTCAGTTTACCTATACCAACGACAAAGCTTGTGTAGGAAATGCCATGGACCGCACTTTTGCTTTCAACTTACAGGGCAATTGTTATGGATTTCAGGTTCTGCCGGATTCATTGGCCGGGGGTCCTTTTTTTCCGGGTTTGTCAACCTGGAATTACAGTCATTTGAGCAACCCCAATGGCTTTGTGTCTGTGGGACTGGTTTTGGAAACGGGACCGATAAATCCTTCAAGTTGCCCGGGAATTACGATGAGTCCGGTTTGCAGAGACACGCTGTGGTATTCGAACTGGATCCATATCATAAACGAACCGGCACCTTATTTTAAGCCGTTGATCGAACACGGCTGTGCTCCTTTTCAAAGCAAAATGGTCCTTCAGGACACCAGCGACACAACCTTGACCATGGCAATTTGGAGTTGGGGAGATGGGGGAGCGGATACCATATGGATAGCGCCTGGCACCCTAATCCCAAGTGAATTTTCGCATACCTTTTTGGCAAATGGTCAATACGAGGTCAGTCTTTATTTAATAAATAACCGGGGATGTGCCCTGGACTACAGGGAACGGGTTTCGGTCGGGCATAAAAATGAGTTCGAATACAAGCTTGCACCCTGTTTGAATGAATGCCTGACTTTTTCTGATTCTACCGTTTATTATGGGGATACCAATTATTATTGGACCAGACCCGATCGCCTGGCTGCGGGCAAAGAAAAAATGTGGTGGAGTTTCGGCGATGGCACCACGGATACCTTTACCCATCCGGTGAAATGTTTTAATGATACCGGAATTTATCAGATACAGTTGATCACCATGGATACTTCCGGCTGTTTCGATACCAGTTCGGCTACCATTGAAATTGGCGGGATAAAGGCAGGTATTTCGGCAAAAGACGTGATCCTTTGTTCGGAAATTGTCCAGTTTATGGATTCCTCGGTCACGATCAACCCCATTGCCAACGAGGCGATCGCTACCTGGTACTGGGATTTTGGCGATGGCACTACACCCAGTTACCTGTTGGATCCCTACCACTTTTATTCGGCCTACGGGAAATTTGATGTTCGCCTTATTATCTATACCACAAGAGGGTGTACGGATACCGTTTATAAAACGGTGGATGTTGTAGGGCCGATTCCTGCATTTGAATTCGTAACCGATTCGATAGGCTGTGTGCCCTTTGAGATCGAGTTGAAGAATGTATCCAGCAGGGTAAAAAACTGGATCTGGTATTTTGGTGACCCGGGAAATAACACCTATGCAACTTTGTACGACAGCAATGTGCGTTTTCGCTATGATAAGCCCGGGATCTATTACCTGCAGCTTTATGGAGCAGATAGTATCTACAATCCGGCCACACAGAACAATCAATATTGCAGTTTCCTTTATCCCGATACCACGCTTCCTTTACAAATAGCGCGTAAAGTGATCGTATTACCCATTCCGCCCGTATCCTTCCTTGTTCCCGATACCGTATGCGTAGATGTTCCGTTTAATGTCGCCGACCAAAGTGATCCGAAATACACCCGGTATGCCTGGTTTGTGAATGAAGATTGGGATTCTCTTATTAGTTCGAATAAGGTAAACCCGTATGTGCTGAACGATACCGGTCTTTATCGATTCACCTATTTTCCAACCTATGTGCCTGGTGCACAGGACAGGGCATGTTATGACAGCGCGAGCAAGCTGGTACGAGCGGTAGGATTGGAAGCCGATTTCGACTTTGACCCGCGAAGCACTCCTCTGGAGAAATATATGGACAATCTTTCTACAGGGGCTACATCGTACTGGTGGGATTTTGGCCACCCAACATCGGGGGCAAAGAATAATTCAACCCAATTCGAGCCGATACATCGTTATCATCCTGATAAGGGTGTGTTTGAAATTTGTCTGGCTGCCTGGAATAAATTTGGCTGCATAGATACGCTGTGCAAAATTGTTGAACTCGATTATCCCACCCATATTTTTATACCCAACGTATTTACTCCGGGAAACAATGACGATAAAAATGAGGTCTTCGACATTGATATTCTTGGTGAGTATACTTACCAATTAAAGATCTACAACAGGTGGAGTGAACTGGTTTATCAATCCGAAACAGACGGAATAGGGGATGACGGGGCCAACTGGGATGGAAAACTCCCTAATGGCTCAGAGGCAACAGCAGGTGTGTATTATGTGGTCTTCGATTATGAATTTTTGTATAGCGAGCCTGTACGTTATACAGGAACCCTCACATTGATCCGTTGATAAGTCGCCTGCTGGCAGGTAAGCCTTTTATTGCCTTTGTTCTATTTTTGTTCAGGAATCATGGTACAAAAGCTCATCCAATATCGTTATGCCATCACCTTTGGCTTTTTCCTTTTATGGATGATCTTTTTCGATCAGAATAACATGATCGAACAGTATAAACTGCGCGCCCAACTTCAGGACTTAAAAGATGAGAAAGCGTATTACCTGCAGGAAATGGCCAAAGCCCAGCAGGAATACGATGAGCTTTTTACGAACCAGGAAAGCCTGGAGAAATTCGCCCGCGAGAAGTATCTGATGAAACGGGATAATGAGGATATTTTCGTTATCGTTCCTGAGTAGCTATAGGCTATAGGCTGTAAGCTATAGGCTGAAAACTGAAAACTCACTTCTGGATCTTCAACTTCCCTTCCTTCCAGCTCTTAATAAACTGCGCCCAGGCGAAGGGGTTCATCAAATTGATCGGAACCATTTGTCCGGTATAATAGTATTTGCCTGATTCCTGGCGGAGGTAGTATTTGGAATTGGCGGTTCCGTCAAGTTCCATGGCATAGGCCAGTTCACGTATCGTTTCGGGGTCTAATCCGGCAAGGGGATCATCTTCTCCCGGTACTTCCATCGTAACAAAATAATGCTGGAACAATTCTTTACTGATATAGGGTTTTACAACTACTTCATTCAGGTAAAGGGTATCCTGGCTCATGGTTTGGATCATGGTATATTTTTGTCCGGTCAGCTCATAAGGCACGATATATTTTACCGAGCGGTAACCAACGGCGCTAAAAATTAAGGTATCATTTCTTCTGGCTACAACAGCAAAATAACCCTGTTGATTGGATATGCTTCCCTGTGAGGTTCCGGCTATGCGGATATTCACGTCACCAACGGCCTGTAAACTATCCGGAGTGATTATGATACCGGTAAACTGAATGAGTTCCTTCAGCCTTTCCAAGCTGTCATTTTGAGCATTAGCCCCGGATGAACCTATAAAAAGGATGCTCGTCAGGATACAGAAAAGGAAGGTGAATTTTTTCATGAACATAGTCTATCTCAAAAAGTATGCTAAGCCGGATAAATGAGTCCGAAAACAACCGTGGCTGCCACAATAAATGGCGACGGGATCTTCGTAAACATAACCAGCAACAAAGTAACAAAGAATACCAGGAAGTTGCTTGGCCCCAATTCCAGATCCTGAAAGAGCAGACAGGCTGCCGCGAGGACAAGTCCCGCCGAAACTGCAGTGATCCCGTCTATCGCCTTTCTTACCAGGGGCATCTTTTTCATTTCATCCCATATTGGAAAGAGGAAAAAGATCATCAAAATACCGGGTAAAAAAATACCCACCGTGCCCAGCAAACAACCCAATAATTGACCCATTACCCCCCAGTCGGCCATGGCCTGTCCGTTGGCGTAGGTCGCAATACTAAAAACCGGGCCGGGTACCGCTTGTTGCAGACCCACACCAAGCAGGAAATCATCGGCACCCATATAGCCTTTGAAGGTCACGTATTGTTTGTACATCATCGGTATCAATACATTTCCACCGCCAAATACGATAGACCCATATTGATAGGAGTTTTCAAAAAGTAAGACGGGTTTGCTTTGGGTAATGTTACCAATTACTGCAGAAATGATCAGGATGCTGATAAAGATGATAAAAATGCGCCAGTTGGGACGAATTTTGGCCCGGTATGCCGGAAAGTCGCCCTGGCTCGCCCTGTGGGATGCAATAGCACCTATGCCCAATAAAACCGGAAAGATCCAGGGAGAACGAAATACGATAGCACCGACCGTACCCATTCCGTAAAGGATAACGTACAGGGTCTTTTTCTGGATCATCAAAAAAACCTTGATCGCAGCTCCGGCAATAAAGGCAACAGCCATGGGATGGATATAACTCAGAAAATCCATGGGAATTTGTTTGAGCCCGATAAAATGCCAGGCTACTACAAAACCGGTCATCAACAGGGTGGCAGGTAAGATCCATATCAGCAGGGCGGTAAAAGCCAAAAGGGGACCTCCCATTTGATAGCCCAAACTGGTGATCATCTGGGTGGAAGTAGGGCCAGGGAGCATCTGGCAGAAGGAATGAAGCTCTAATAATTCGGTCTTGGTCAGGTACTGGCGTTTGTTCACCAGGTGTTTGATAATGGCATTTAAATGGGCGCCGGGACCCCCAAACCCGGTAATGGAAATGAAAAAAATTTCCTTCAGGTAAATGAAGCGCTTAATTTGCGAGACGGAATAGGAAGGTAATGTCATCTCAGGGTTATGGGCAAATTTAAAATAAAGCGGCATGTAGCAGCAGGAATTGGCGTTTTTTTAATGATCTATTTTATGGCGCTTACCTTAAGTTCCTGCCATGAAGCACCTAAACCGGCCGAAAAGGTATATCTGGACACGCTTTACTACAAGCTGAAGGGAAATGAAAAGGCCCTGGGTATTAATGAACAGGAGTTGATCCGGCGTAAAGAGATACTCAGGAACAACTGGATCCCTGCGGTTCAGGATACCATCCCGGATATCCGCATCCGAATGGAGGATGATTTCCGTGGAATGCTGACTGCCTACGATTATTATCTGGACCGTCACCTCCTGTACAAATCAAGCACGCGAATTTTACAGGAGGAACTGGAAGAATTCAAAAAACAAACTGACGCAAACCAGCTCGACAGGGAGGAATTCAAAGCCCGATACAAGGAGATGGATCAACGTGTGGAAGTGAATACACAGGAAATCGAGATCATCGCCAGACCGGTTTACGAGTTGGAACCTATGTGGATGAGGTATGAGCGGATGATGGCCATGCGCTGAACGCCGTTCGTCGAAGAATCGGGGAAAATGCTTAGTTGAGGGCAACCAAAAGCGCCCCGCTTCATTCATGTAAGAAATAAAGTCAGATTCTACTATCCAACTTAATCTTATGTGTTATGAAAAATCTATCCCTTTTCACATTACTCGTAATTGGTTTGTCTCTTTCCCAATGTAAAAAAGAAGATCCTCATGTCTGGAATGATCCGGATATTCCCGGCGGTGTTGGCAGCCCCATTTATTCCATCAATAAAGGTGGGACGATTACCATTGATGCTTTTGGGATCATCCAGGATGAACAGGGCAATCCTTTACAAGGTGTCAATGTTACTCTTGGTACTAAAGTGTACACCAGTAATCAGCATGGACAAGTTAAAATCTCCAAAGGTTCGGCATTCGAAAACATTGCTTATCTGAAAGCGGAAATGCCGGGCTATTTTACCGGTAGCAGGAGTTTTATTCCCACTTCCGGTGTCAATCATTTTGTCATTTCCCTGATGTCAAAAGGCAGTCCGCAAATATTTCAGGCTAGCGCAGGAGCCACATTGAAGCAAGGGAACGCGGAAGTTGTTGTTGGAGATGCGTTTGTCGACGCTTCAGGAAAAGCTTATACCGGAGAGGTCAAAGCCTATGTCCGGCATCTTGATCCGGAAGATCCCGATCTGCTTTCGATAATGCCCGGAGCATTAAGAGGGGCAGATGCCAACGGTGAAAAGGTCCTTGAAACCTATGGAATGATCGCAGTGGAGCTTGAAGGTTCAACAGGCCAAAAACTGCAGATCGCTACTGGTCATCCTGCTACTATTCAGGCGAAAGTTCCAGCCTCCTTACTCGCTTCTGCGCCCGCAACGATCCCGTTATGGCATTTTAACGAGGCGAATGGCATCTGGTCGCATGACGGCGAGGCGAAACTGGAAAACGGAAGTTATGTGGGAAAAGTAAGTCATTTCTCTATCTGGAATTATGATCTCCCCAACAGCGTAGCGCGATTATACGGCAAAGTAACAGGCGAAGATGGTACGCCAATAAGCGGCGTGTATATAGATTACCGGCGCGAGAGAGGCAGCCATTCAGGTGGGTATCCGGATGCAGAGGGGAATTTTGTTGCCCAACTTCCTTTAAATACTGACCTGACCCTTCAGATCAGGTTTGAAAATACGGTCATCTACTCAGAAACTTTCAACACCGGAAATAATGCGCAAATAACAAAGGAATATAAAATTCCGTCGCTCAACCTGTCTGTTGTTTCAGGAACCGTTTATGGGTGTAATGGGTCATTGGTTCCCAGCGGTTCCATGGTCACTAACAGATGTACCACATCACCTATCGTTAATGGAAAATATAAATTTAATGTGATGATGGAACTTGGCAAGTCAATTGAACTTACCGCTGTTTATCTTTATGGCGGGAGCTCTCAAACCCGAACTGTGGCTATCGATCAGAAGAACATCGTTGTCCCTGATTTTGGACTATGCACATCGGGCGGTTCGGCAGATGATTTTGAGTTTTCTTTTACGGTCGATGGACAAAACTATCAGATCGAGGGAATAAAATCCGTTAGTCAGTCAGATAGCATGCTATCGTTTACAGGAGGAAAAGCCGTCTTCGATTTTAGTACCGACCATGATTTTCAGTTTTGGATAACAAAACATGGGGACTGGGATAACCAAAGTCAGTTTAAGTTGCCGGGTTCAGGTAATGGATATTTCCAAATTGACATCGGAAATGGATTCATGTATGCTAAAGATATGGATATCAATGTGATAAGCAAAATCCCATATCATATTACTTTTTCCGGTATCTACACCTATTACGATAAGGCTACCCAACAGTACAAAGATGGCCTGATGACCAACGGTAAGATTTTAGAGAAATAGGCTGAGGTTGAGGTTGAGGTTGAGGTTGAGGTGGTAATTTCTTAACCTCAACCTCAACCTTTTTCCTGCTTTTCTGAAATAATGTGTAAATTGTCATCATGAAAAAAATCTACCTGCTCACCCTTTTGCTCTGCAGCTTAGTGGTGGTCAATTCCTGCAACAAAAACGGAGATGACAATCCTCCCGGCGAAACCAAATATGAGGTGGTTGAACTCACTACCAAATTCGGAAAAATGTATATCTGGTTGTATGATGATACTCCTTTGCACAAGGCGAACTTCCTGAAACTGGCCAAAGAAGGTTTTTTCGATAGTACCACCTTCCACCGTCTGGATCCTGGATTTGTGATCCAGGGGGGCGACCCTCTTAGTAAAGACGCTATTCCATCCAATGACGGACAGGGCGGTCCGGGATATACCATCGCAGCAGAGATCAAACATCCCAACGTTGCGGGTTCCTTAGGTGCGGCCAGGACAAATAATCCCACCAAGGCATCAAATGGTTCCCAATTTTATATCAATCAGGTAAACAATGGTAATTTAGACGGGCTGTACACGGTATTTGGTCAGGTGATAAAAGGCAACGATCAGATTACCACCATCGTATCTCAACCATTCGATGCCAATGAACGTCCATTGACGAATATCTACATGTTCATGGTTGTTAAAAGCCAAACCAAAGCCGAAATTTTAGCGGACTATGGATATACCATCCCTTAACCGCATACGATAATCCATAAAAAAAAGCCACCCCGAAAAGGTGGCTTTTTATTTTTTTTTTGGCGATGCATTAATACCGTTCAAAGGCTGAAAAGAAAAAGGCAGCCTCTATTACAGCGTTTTCATCGCTGTCTGATCCGTGCATGGCATTTGCATCGATCGATTTCGCATACAAATTCCGGATCGTTCCGGGCTCAGCTTTGCTTGGGTCGGTTGCTCCGATCAGGTTACGGAAGTCGGCCACGGCATTTTCTTTTTCCAGAACAGCGGCCACGATCGGACCGGAAGTCATAAAGCTCACCAGGTCTTTGAAAAAGGGGCGTTCGCGGTGAATGGCGTAAAACTCTCCTGCTTTTTCTTCAGTAAGTTGAAGGTATTTCATACCCCTGATCTGGAAACCATTTGAAATTATTTGATCTAAAATTTTTCCGGTATAGCCGTTTTTTACAGCATCCGGTTTAATCATCGTAAAGGTGATTTTCCCTGACATCTCTTAAATTTTTCGCAAAACTATGATTTAAAATTTGATTTCACGACATTTGCCCGCCAATCATCGCCTTTCCATTTTGCAGGATATCAAAGACCTTTTTAGCGTACTCGATCAAAATCCCAATGCCCGTATTCTTATAACCACCCATCATAAACCGGATGGCGACGCGCTGGGTTCTACCCTGGCTTTATGGAAATTTTTTAAAAACATGGGCTATGAGGTCAACCTGATCAGTCCGACCGACTGGGGCGAGTACCTGCACTGGATGCCGCATCAGGACCAGATCATCAATTACGAACTGGCCATAGAAAAATCAAAGGCATTGGTAGCTGAGGCTGATTACGTGTTTTGTCTCGACTTCAATACCCTGGCGCGCATCAATCAACTCGGTGATCACATCCGCAACTGCAGGGCGAAAAAGATCATGATCGACCACCACCAGGAGCCTGAAGGATTTGATGATTACCGCTATTGGACGACACAAACCACCTCTACTGCCCAATTGGTCGAAGAAGTGATTTTGATGTGGAAAGGGGAAGATGCCATCGACGCCGATATTGCCACCTGCCTGTATACCGGAATAATGACCGATACCGGCTCTTTCCGCTTCGACTCGGTAACCCCGCATACGCACAGGACTGTTGCCCGACTCATCGATAAAGGAGCAAAAAATTCGAGCATCCATCAACATATTTACGATAACTTTTCTTTTGACCGCCTGAAGTTTATCGGGTACTGCCTGGCCAATAAGCTGGAAATTATACCTGAACTGAACACGGCGATCATGTCGGTAACCCGCGAAGAATTGTTGCGTTTTAAGATACAGACCGGCGATACCGAAGGCCTGGTTAATTACGGATTAAGCATCAAAGGCATCGAATTTTCAGCCCTGTTTATCGATCGGACCAAACTGATAAAGATCTCGTTCCGGGGCTCGGGAAAATTTCCCTGCAACGAATTTTCGCGGGATCACTTTGAAGGTGGGGGCCATTTTAACGCAGCCGGCGGGCAATCTACCGAAGGCCTGGAAGCTGCCATTGCCCGATTCAAACGTACACTTCCCGGATATAAGAAGTATCTTGCCGACATTTAATTGATATGAAAACAACCATGATAAAAAGCAGCATGTTGCTGGCCGGACTAGCCCTCATTGGGTTTTTGTCCTGCTCTAATGACAAAAAGGCTAAGGCCGATTCGAATACAACAGATATGATACAAGGAGACACAACAACGACAGCATCAGGGCTGAAAATCGTTTTTACAGCAAAAGGTGAAGGAAAACAAGCCGTAGCAGGAAACGTGGTTAAAGTACATTATGTGGGAAAACTCACTAACGGAGTTGAATTTGATAATTCCGTAAAAAGAGGCGAACCTATTGAATTTCCATTGGGACAAGGCAGTGTGATCAAAGGATGGGATGAAGGTATAGCCATGATGAGAGTTGGTGATAAGGCCACATTGGTAATCCCGCCAAATTTGGGTTACGGTTCACAGGATATGGGCACCATTCCTCCAAATTCTACACTGATATTTGATGTTGAATTGGTTGACGTTCGCGAAGTTCCTAAACCTGTTCCATTTGATATAGATGGAAAAGAGGTTAAAAAAACCCCCAGTGGATTGCAATATATTGTGGTGGAAGAAAGCAAAGACGGTGAACAGGCTTATGCCAACATGATCGCAGAAGTGGATTATACCCTCTACCTGGAAGATGGAAAGATTATTGACTCGAGTATTCCCAGAGGGAAACCCATGCCA
>JAKFCJ010000127.1:0-23941 GCA_036676705.1 Bacteroidota bacterium | reverse complement strand
ATTCGATAAGGGTGGCATAATGGAAACGTTCTATCACCTTCCAATGGGTGATGGCCGGTTTTCCCATCTCGGGGTCCTGGAACACCATCATCTGAAGTCGGTCTTTGGGGTTTCTGCCCAGGTTGCCTTCTATGGTGCCTGCATCTTCATCAAAGTCTCCCCAAACCAGCGCCTGGTAACTTCGTTCGATGCTGTGGTCATAAAACTGACGCGCCAGGTGGGTCATGGCCAGTTCGTTTTTGCTGATCACGAGTAATCCGGAAGTTTCTTTATCGATACGGTGAACCAGTCCCGGCCTTTTTTCTCCGTTCATGGATACCGGCAAATGTTCAAAATGATAGACCAGGGCATTAACCAGGGTGCCTGTATAATTATTGAAGCCGGGATGAACGACCATGCCGGGTTTTTTATTGACGATAAGCAGGGAATCATCCTCATACACGATATCCAAAGGGATATTTTCCGGATAGACGGTTGTATCTCGCGGAGGATTTGGAAGGACAACGGAAATGATATCATCCGGTTTTACCTTGTAATTGGATTTTACAGGGCGCTCATTGACCAAAATACATCCTGCTTCTGCCGCATTTTGAATTTTGGTACGGCTGGCATTTTCAATACGCAGCATCAGGAACTTATCGATACGGAGCAGTCCCTGGCCCTTGTCTACCTGTATCCGGTAGTGCTCATAAAGTTCCTGGTCTTCCGTTTCGTTAACATATTCCTCATCTTCCCGCATGTTACAAAGATGCGTAGATTATTTCAATGCCGGGCAGATAAAACAAAAAAGCCCTCCGTGTGTGGGCACGTGGGCTTCTTTGCGTGTTTTGGTTTGGTTTGACAGTATAAAGCTTGATATCTTTACGAGCACTAAGTTAACAATAAAATAATTGAAAATGCGTTATCTGCCCCCACTTTTTTTATCGATTTGTGTATGGATAATATCTATACCCGCAGCAGCACAGGTTGTGAGCCGATCCGACAACAATCCGAACGAAGTGAGTATTGCGGTCAACCACCAGAATGAAGCACAGATACTTGTGGCCAGCAATATTGCCAACCAGTATCAGAGTGCGGATAGTGGCAAAAACTGGACGGAAAAAAGGATGGAAAGCAGCCTGGGAGTAGCCGGTGACCCAACCTTATTTTGCGACGAACAGGGCATTTTTTATTATGCCCACCTGAGCAAAACGCCCGGAAAAGTTCGTCCGGATTATTATGACCGCATGGTGGTACAACGTTCTCTTGACGGTGGCCAAACCTGGAGCGACGGGGTTGGTGTGGGGTTTAACGGAGGCAAAATGCAGGACAAAGAATGGCTGGCCGGCGATGTGTTTTCGGGCAGTCCTTTTTATGGAAATATTTACTTGAGCTGGACCGAATTTGATGTGTATGGAAGTGCCGATAGCAATCACCGGTCGCGGATACGTTTTGCGGTTTCAAACGATAAGGGACAAAGTTTTACGGAACCTGTAGTCGTTTCGGATGAAACCGGCGATTGCCTGGACGGCGACAATAGCATGGAAGGCGCAACGGTCGCTTGTGGTCCGAATGGAGAAATTTATATCACCTGGGCCGGAAAGGGTAAGATCTGGTTTGATGTGTCGTATGATGGAGGAAAAACCTTTGGGGTGGATCGTGTCCTGGCGGAGTTGCATGAGGGATGGACCCTGGATATTCCCGGTATTTATCGGACCAATGGGATGCCGTTTATTGCCTGCAATCCGAATAGCGGTGAATTATGGATCTGTTATGCCGACCGAAAACCAGGATCCTTTTCTGAGGTAATTTTATTGCGGCGGCCACCGGAACTTGACATTTGGACGACCTATTTCCTTAGTGATAAAGGATTGTCGGATGCCTTTTTCCCGAATTTAGTCGTCAATCACAATACCGGGACTGTCGCTGTGGTGTATTATCAATCCGTCGGAAAAAATCAACTCCAGATTCAAGTGATCCGACTGGAAGTCAGCCATGGCAATAGAAACCTTACCAAGCCCACTAAAGATATTCTCGGTAAACCTTTTACCAAACCCGGTAATAAGATCTTCTTCGGGGATTATATTGATATTGATTATTTCGGCGACGGATTTATAGCCACGTGGACCAGTTTTGAAAAGAGAAAATGGTTTGGGAAAAGGAGGCTGGTTGTTAGGGTGAAAAAGGTGGATTAAATGGTTATAGGCTGGTATGGCTGGGGATGGTGCTTCAGTGCCGGGGATGGTGCTTTCATGGAGCTCCTTTCCTCCCCCTGCCCCCTCAAGAGGGGGATAGGCGAAGGACAGCCGAAATATTATGCTAACGAACTACAGATTCTGCTAATAGAAGTTCCAAAACCCTGAACCATTACCCAATCCCCAATCCCCAATCCCCAATCCCCAATTCCCAATTCCCAATTCCCCCTGCTCCAACACATGAAATCTTTTATATTTGCCCGATGAAACTGCTCGAAAACAAAGTTGCTCTCATAACCGGTGCCAGCCGGGGGATAGGAAAAGGGATCGCTGAACATTTTGCCAAAGAAGGCGCTCACGTTGCCTTTTCGTATGCTTCTTCGGAAGAAAAAGCCAAAGCCCTGGAAAAAGAACTGCAGGATACCTATGGCATCAAAGCCAAAGGCTACCGCTCCAACGCCGCTAAATTTGCGGAAGCGGAAGAGCTGGTTAATGCTGTTTTGGCTGATTTCGGACAACTGGATATCCTCGTGAACAATGCGGGTATCACCCGCGATACGCTGCTGATGCGCATGAGCGAAGAGCAGTGGGATGAAGTGATCGAGACTAACTTAAAATCGGCCTTTAACCTGACCAAGGCTGTTTTAAAACCGTTATTGAAACAACGTTCAGGGTCTATCATCAACATGACTTCAGTAGTTGGTGTCATGGGCAATGCAGGTCAGGCCAACTACGCGGCTTCCAAAGCAGGTATGATCGGTTTTACCAAATCCATCGCCAAAGAATTGGGGTCGAGAGGGATTCGCTGCAACGCTGTGGCGCCGGGATTTATTGAAACGGAGATGACAGCGGCACTGGATGAGGCTACCCTGAAAGGCTGGAGAGATGCCATTCCGTTAAAACGTGGTGGTACTCCGGAAGACGTGGCCAATGCCTGTGTGTTTTTAGGGTCGGATATGTCGACTTATATCACCGGACAAACCCTCCAGGTTGATGGTGGGATGTTGATGTGATCAGTGGTTCACGACTATTTTATCCTGGTAAATATTTCCTTCCCTGTCTGTTATTCTAAGCAGGTAGATCCCATTGGCTAAATCATTTACATCAATAGCTGTAGCCGTAATAGGGTAATTCCGCATTTTTCCCTGCATGTCAAAAAGCTGTATGGACGAACTCCCGATACCTTCCTGCAGGTTCCAGTAAATCTCTTTTTGAGCCGGATTCGGATATACCCGGAGGGCTGATTTTCCTGGCCTTTGGTCCACTGAAGTCAGCACCACATCATAATACGTCTGAACGGCATCGGCATCGGTATAAAAGTCGCATACATTGGCGAGCACATCGCCCTGTTTTTGGGTGAAGATATAGGCGATATCGAGTGAAATACTTTGGCCATGTGCCAGGGTATACGGACCACTTGAGCCGAGCATATTCCTTCTGCCCGGAACTACTCCCGAACTTCCGTATTCGGTCCACCCTGCTCCATTGCAGGGGTCTCCCTGGTAGAGAAAAGAGGTCTGGGAGGAATTGGGATCCATCAGTTCGCTGCCATCCTTCCAAACGGCATTGAGGTAATTATAATAATCCTGCGGCGTTTGCGGCCAACCTTGCGGGTCATTCGGATCCCAGTTAAATCCAATGGTTTTATTGAGTTTGCCGTCTAATCTTTTTACCCCCATAACCGGGGCCATCCCCAGGTAACCGGATGAATCATAAGGGAGCCCGTTGTAACAGAAATAGGTATTGCGCAGGGAATCCGTGCTGGTGTAATTGTCATTGGGATTGCCCAGCATAAAATCGGTATAGATGCCGGCAAAAACCCCGTTGTACTGCGAATAGCTGCGGTTTACGATGCGGTATTTCACAAAAACGGTATTGGGCATCTCTGCAACGGTGTACACCAGTGCGTAAATTTCCAGTCCCATTCCCTGTGCGCCGCTCTGCTGGTGTTGGACGCGTTTATCGTTCATGATAAAATACGCGGCTTCGGTGCCGGGAACGAAGGGTATCTCGCCCAACTGGGGTTCGTAGACGGAGTTGTTATTGAGGTCAATAAAGGGGGCAAGCACCGGATTGTAATTCCCGGGACGTGTATTGGATCCCGGCCAATTGGCGATGCTCCAGGGGGCCTGATACCCGTTGTTATTGTAAAGCGTTTTATGATCGGCTATTTCCAGGGAATCCACGTGCCATATATAATTCCAATAGCTGCTGTCATCAGGCACCAGGGAAGTACGGTCAAGCGGGCCGGCAAGGAAATCACGGCCGCTGGTGTCGTATGTGGCGATGGATAATCGGATGCCTCCTGAACTGTCGAGCCCTCCTATCCATAAACCTGAAGAAAGGATGGCATGAACCCCGGAGCCTTTGGGAATTTCGAAGGCGGCGTTTCCGTTTTGTTGGAAGAGTACCCCGTTGTTCCTTACAACATAGCTGACAGATCCCTTCTCAAGGGTTGCTGCGGGTTGCTGGGCAAAGAGGTACAGGCTGCAAAAAAGTCCACAAAAAAACCCTGCTTTACGTTTCATTTCTTCAAATTAAGCGAAAGCAGGGTTAAGACTGAAAATTTTTCGTCGGATTAGAACCTGTAACGTATACCGGTGAACAGATTTACGCTGGAATATTTCTGGGTCACGGCAAATCCTTTGCTGGTTAGTGAAGACATACCATAGCGCAATCCGGGTTCGAAAAGGAGGTCAAACTGTTTGCTCAACTGGTAGCTGGCACTCAGGTTCAGCATCAGGTTTACTCCGGCATAGGTGCGGTATGGATTTGCTGAAGAGTTCAGGTCAATGATCTCATTGTTTACCGGTCCGAGAATTTGTCCTTTTTGTTTGAAGGCCAGGTTGAACATCGGTCCGCCCGATACACCCAGATTCCATTTGTTCGATGTATAGAACGTATAGTTCAACAGGATCGGAATATCTATAAAGGTATAGGTATTGTCGGATTTAGCCGAAGTCGTTGTGCTCGTCGTAACGGTATCACGAACGGTATAGGTAATCGGTGTTGGCCCGTTGATCGGATCAAGGATATAGCCGGTTTCCTGGCGTTCTACGATCTGTGTATTCGTTTCGGTATGGGTAAAGTTCAGTTTTTCATGATGTTGGCTGAAGGAAACACCTGACCGAAGGGCAAACATATCGTTTAGGCGGTATTGAGCCCGAAGTTGGAAGGTATAGGCCGCCCCCATTTTTTCGGCGTCTTTACGCGCTTTCACATAGGCCGGGTTTGCATTTTCTATACGGCGGCTCATGAAGTCGTAGGATCCGAGTACTTCAAGGGCCCACTTAGAAGGCTCTGTTGGTACTTGTTCTTTATCCGGTGCCAGAGCTGGTGCCGGGGGCGTTGAAAGAGGAACTACATTAGGATCCGTGTTACCGGTGCCTGCAGAAGGGGTTTCGTCATTCCCTGGAGCAGCCAGTGGTGGAAGAACTGCAAGAATCGGCTCAGGAGTTTCTTCTGTTTCTGCCTCTTCATTGTCCCCTCTTTTTTCTGTTCCGAATTCGTAGGTAGCAGGTGGATTGGTGAAGCCACCCGTTGATGGGTTTGTTACAGCACGGCGCGTCACGTATTCGCTTTCTCCGGATCCGTCATTGTTAAAATCCTCCCCGAAAGGCTGATTTTCCGGATCTCCTGATTCAACAGGGGATTGTGAAACCGTATTGTCTGTATTTGCCTCGGTTCCCTGATAAATCGCTGTTCCGTCCGGAGCAGGATCAGTTGATTCCGTAGCTGTTCCCTGTTCTGTTTGTGCAGGAGCCACAGTTGTGCCTGTTCCCTGGGCGAGACTTTTTTCAGGAGCGTCGGTAAGGAACATAATGGCAGCGGAACTCATCAGGACCAATCCGGCTGCTACCGAGAGGTACCAGCGCGAATTCTGTTTGAAGTTGTTGAGCAACTTGTAAACAGGCGTACGGGTCTGATCTATCCTTTCCCACACGTGCATGGGGGGCTCAACCGAATGTTGACTGAGACCGTCGCGGAACAGATCATCTATGGGATGCCTATTTTCGTTCATATTCAATTTTTTGTGAATCAATGACTTTCTTTTGTAACCACTTGCGTGCTTTGGCCAATTGAGATCGGGAGGTACCTTCATTCACACCCAGGGTATCCGCAATTTCTGCGTGACTAAACCCTTCAATGGCGTAGAGGTTGAATACGATGCCATATCCTTCTGGTAGTCCCTGAACCATTTTCATCAGTTCAGCCTGGGACATTTTTTCCAGAACTGTGGCGTCCTGAGGCATGTCGTAACTGTCGTCAATTCCGATCACCTCATTCTTAAAGCTGTTCTTGCGGTACAGCTTTAAGGCCGTATTCACCATAATGCGGCGAATCCATCCTTCAAAAGAACCGTTATGCCTGAACTTGGAGACATTGTCAAATACTTTGATAAAGCCTTCCTGGAGTATGTCTTCCGCTTCCAGATCCGTGCGTGCGTAGCGCCGACATACTGCCAGCATTTTGCCGGCATATGTCTTGTAGAGCGCGTATTGACTCGCTCTATCCTCGCGGACACATCCATTGATCAGTTCTTCTTCACTCATGCTCGTAACAAGACGTGGTTTGGCCCCTTGTTCAGTTTTGATTAGAGAACCTAAGTTAGCTAAATGTTGCCTAGGACGAAAGATATTTTTTAAACTAGAGAAAAGCATGACTTTTGCCTGCATACACGGCGAATGAATTCTATCGAGATCCTCTTTTCCTATCCGGCATGGTATCTCCTGCTCTGTGCCGCCTTTGCAGGGTTGGCGGCATGGGTGCTCTACCAGAAGCCTTTGTTTGGCGAAGAAGATAAACGCTGGATAAGGCAGGGGCTTGGGGCCCTTCGTTTTGTATTTTTATTCCTTTTGGCCATGTTGCTGATGGAACCTCTGGTTAAAAACCAGGTTCGGGAACTCGAAAAACCCGTTTTAGCCCTGGTCATTGATAACAGTGCCTCCATGCGTATGCATTCCGATTCGGCGAAAGTGGCCGAACAGATCCGGGACTGCATAAACACCCTGGAATCGGAATTGGCTGATGACCACGAGCTGCGTGTTTATGGCGCTGCCGACGGGTTAAATGAAACCCGGGAACTGGCTTATGACCAGCAGGTAACGAATTTGTCGAAGTCCTTAAAAAGTATTGACGATCAATTTGAAAATCAGAATTTAGGCGCAGTCATTCTTTTTTCGGACGGCATCTATAACCAGGGCAGTAACCCGGTTTACCAGTCGCGTAAATCCTTTGCTCCTATATATACCGTTCCTTTTGGCGATACGACGGAACATCGTGACCTTATCCTCGAAGAAGTAAGGCATAACCGCCTGGCCTATTTGGGCAATCAGTTTCCTCTTTTGGCTGTATGCAGGGCCAAAGACCTGAAGGGAAAAACGGCCAAACTGCAGGTTCGGCAGGAGGATAAACTGCTTTTTGAAAAGTCCATGCTGATCGACAAGGAAGAATGGAGCGAGCAGGTGGATATTCTTTTAAAAGCAGAAAGAAGTGGCATGGTGCGCTATGCCATTACCCTGGATATTCTTGCCGGTGAATACAATCTGCTGAACAATAAAAAGACCGTGTATATGGAGGTGATCGATGCCCGGAACCAGGTGATGATCCTTGCCCAGGCTCCGCATCCTGACCTGGCTGCCATGGCCGCTGCGATACGGAGCAATGAAAATTATGAGGTATCTGTTCAGTATGCACATACCCCCGGAGCGATCAGGTGGCAGGACCTCAATCTGCTTATCCTCCATCAATTGCCCTCACGGAATTACCCGATCCTGAACATCCTGGAACAAGCCGAAAAAATGAATGTGCCCGTTTTGTTCGTGGTAGGTGAAGCGACCAATCTTGCCCAACTCAAAAGTTGGAGTGCGGGCCTGGGGATCATGAGCACGGTGAGTAACGCCAATGCTTCGCAGGGGGTTTATAATCCGCAATTCGAGCTGTTCAAGCCCACCGAGGAAAGTATCCTCGCCTTAAAGCGTTTTCCGCCCTTGTATGCGCCCTTTGGCACCTATACCCCGGTTTCCAAAAACAAGGTGTTTTTGTACCAGAAGATCGGAAGCATTGAATCGGATGATCCGCTTATTGCCTTTAGTGAAAACGGGGAACAAAAAATAGGGATGGTATATGGAGAAGGCTATTGGCGCTGGCGATTGTACGACTACGAACAGCATCAAAACCATGATGCCAGCGAGGAGATCATGCAAAAGCTGGTTCAGTTCCTGTCGGCAAAACGGGACAACCGCCCTTTCAAAGCCGACCCGCTCAAACGCCGTTTTGACGAAAACGAGCGGCTATTGTTCCGGGCTGAATTGTATAATGCCTCCTTCCAACTGGTCAATGACCCTGATGTTTTTATGCGTATCAAAGGTCAGGATGGAAAAGAGTTTTCTTATCAGTTCGGCAGGGACCAAAGCGCATATTCGCTGGATGCCGGTTTTTTAGCTCCCGGAGATTATACCTATTCCGCCTCGGTGAATTATGGAGGTAAGCTATTGACTTCGAACGGCTTGTTCAGTATCAGCCCGCTTGAACTTGAGGCCATAAGCACCCGGGCTGATTTCCTGCTCCTCTCCCAGCTCGCCGAAAAAAACGGGGGAAAACGTTATGATCCTTCGGCCATGAAGGAATTGGCCGAAACGATCAGGGCCAATGAAAAGATCCACACGGTATCCTATATGCGCAGCAGTTTGGAGGACCTCATTCGTTTGCCCTGGCTGTTTTGGGTGCTTATTGTCTTTATTGGGTTTGAGTGGTTTGTGAGAAAGTACAAAGGCGCTTACTAGGAGTTGAGGGTTGAGTCGCTGCGCTAGTTGAGGGTTGAGTCGCTGCGCTAGTTGAGGGTTGCAGGTTAGACACGATTTGTTGCTCTTTTCAAACCATTTATTTGAGCACCAATTGCATTTAACTGATCTTGCAAAAGTTTTGTTTCTTCCTGTTTCAAGTAGTTGAGATCGTTGGCCAATATGAGCTGGCTGTACAATTCCAAAACACTTCCGTATGCCATGGTATAGAAATGAGCCTGGTCCTTCTTGCCCGAACGTCCCGAGCCTTCGGCGATATTTGAGCTGATCGAGATCGCAGCTCTTCGCATTTGAGAAATAAGACCAAAACGTTCTTCATCAGGGAAGTTTATTGTTGCCTGGTAAAGTAAGCGAACAAATATTCTGGTACTTTGCCAGACCCTGAGTTTTTCGAAAGTTTGCATGAATAGACCAACTTTTGTCTTCGAGAAGTTAATTTAGTCAGAAGGATTTGAACTGCAGTATATTATCGACACCAACAGTGATCTTTTGACACAGCCATGACCAAAATTACATTCTTTGACTTTTATAAAAGCAATCTGTCAACCAACACTCAACACTCAACACTCAACCCTCAACGTTTCTTCGGAAAGCGCATGCGGTAGTCGGCTTCGACTTTACCCCGTGAGATGTCATTGAGTTTTTTAGCCAGCAGGCTGCGGCGGAACTGGTTGATATGGTCGACGAAGAGGATACCATCGGTATGGTCATGTTCGTGCTGGATGATGCGGGCGGCGAGTCCGTTGAATTTTTCCTCTTTGAGCTGGAAATTTTCGTCCATGTATTCGAGGGTGATGGTGCCGTGGCGTTTTACCTTTTCGCGAATGGTGGGGATGCTTAAACAGCCTTCTTCAAATTCCCATTGATCTCCTTCTTCGTCTACGATATAGGCATTGATAAATACCCTTTTAAAGCCATCCAATTGGGGATCTTCTTCGGCAAAGGGGGTTCCATCCACCACAAAAAGCCGTATGGGCAATCCGATCTGTTGGGCGGCCAGACCCACGCCATGACTGGAGTACATGGTTTCGAACATGTTGGCAATTAACTCTTTGAGTTTGGGGTAATCGGCAGAGATCTCCTTTCCTTCCTGGCGAAGTACGGGGTCTCCATAAGCATATATGGGAAGAATCATTTCGTTGCTAAATAATCCTGCAAAATTAAGGTAGCGCTGACGGAATCCAATAGCCGCTTATCGCGACGGGCTTTTTTCTTTACTCCGGAGGCGATCAGACTTTGCATGGAACGCCGTGAGGTGAAGGATTCGTCCATACGACGGACAGGAATATCCGGGAATTCAAGTTTAAGTTTTTCAATGAATTTCAGGATATCTACTTCAACGTCGGAGGTACTTCCATCCATCCGAAAAGGTTGCCCGACCACAAAGGTTTCTACTTCCTCTTTGGCACAATACGTTTTCAGGTAGTCCATAAGCACATTGGTATCTATTGTACCCAATGCTGTTGCGATCATTTGCAGGGGGTCGGTAACAGCAATTCCGGTACGTTTGCCGCCATAGTCGAAAGCGAGGATTCGTGGCATTTAGTTTCTTTTTTTACGTTTCCTTCTTGGCCAGGGATCCTGGATGTCAAAGCGAAGGGGTAAAAGGAAACGAACCTTGACATTTTTTCCTTTTTGTGTGCCGGGCTTCCATCTGGGCATAGCCCGAACAACACGTAGAGCCTCTTCATCACATCCATAACCAATACCTTTTACAATACGGGCATTGGTTACATAGCCATTCTCATCGATCACAAACTCCACCATGACCTTTCCGGTAATATTGTTCTTGATGGCCTGTGGAGGGTAACGCATATTCTTCTCAATATATTTAAACAATGCTCCTTCCCCTCCCGGAAATTCAGGCATGGTTTCGACGACCGGAAAAATGCGACCGGAGTCTATTCCCGGATCCTTGTATTCAATGGGAATCACCGGCTCCTGGATTTTAACCGTATCGGTGGTATTTCCCAGACTATCCTGCGCCATGGCTGCTGCAGAAAAAGTCAGCATGATGGAAAAGAGACAAACAAACTTCTTCACGGGCAATTCTTAGCTTAGTTGAAACTTGATAGGTAACACAAAACGCACTTTTACCGGTCTCCCTTTTTGCTTTCCCGGTTTCCACCTGGGCATCAGGCGCACCACCCTTAATACTTCTTCATCACAGCCCCAGCCCATTCCTTTCACAATTTTTGGATTTATTAAACGGCCTTCTTCATCGATCACAAACTCGACCATTACTTTGCCCTGGATGCCATGCATTTGAGCAGAGTCAGGATATTCCAAATGTGCATGGATAAACTTGGCCATAGAGTCGGTACCCCCGGGAAACTCCGGCATTTCTTCGACAAAAACAAAAACTTCCGGTTCATCCGTGTCTTCCGTGACTCCCACCTCAGCCGGCTTTTTCACTTTTATGGTGTCGGCACCCTCTCTGCCATTTTGAGCTGAGAGATCCGAAAAGAAAAGCGTGAATATAACAAGCAGCAGCACTATTCTCAGGTTGGCGAGAACCTTTTGTCTGTTTATGATTTTAACGTTCATGTTGTAACTAATTTAAAGAAAATTTAATGGGCAAAACATAGCTGACCTTAACCGGTTTATTTCTTTGTTTACCAGGTTTCCAGTCAGGCATACTTTTTATCACCCGCAGCGCCTCCTCATCGAAGCCCCAACCTACCGCCTTAGCTACCTTTATATCGGTTAACTTTCCTGTTTCATTTACAACAAATTTGATATAAACCTTTCCTTCGATTTTATTTTTTAAAGCCGAATCCGGATAAACCAAATTGGTTGCAATAAATTTCCTCATTGAATCCTCCCCTCCCGGGAATTCTGGCATATCCTCCACGACAACAAATACCTCATCCCCTCCACCAGGAACTTTTTGAATTGGCGCAGGCTCTGCTTCTACGTCTTCATAAATGATTTCGATCAAGGTGTCAGTCTCTTCGCCGCGACTTTTTTGTCCAATAACAGAGCCGGTAAACAACAGCATCACTATGGCAAAACCCAGTATTCTGTTTGTCATTTTCATCATTCAACCTTATAACGTTTAATTCCTAACGAAGGTAAGAAACTCTGTACTACAAATTTTTCCTTAGTGTTATCCGAAAGGTGGTGCCCTTTCCCGGGGTGGATTCTTTTACCACGATCTTTCCCCGGTGGTAGTCTTCAATGATGCGTTTTGCCAGCGAAAGACCCAGTCCCCAGCCGCGTTTTTTGGTAGTGAAGCCGGGTTTGAACACCTCACTGATTTTTGAAGACGGAATGCCTTTTCCGGTATCCGAGATATCGATAAAAATATGCTTTTTGGTTTCGGTGAGCGTAAAGATGATCTGACCCTTGCCTTCCATGGCATCGATGGCATTTTTGATCAGGTTCTCGAGCACCCAGTCGAACAGTTGGACATTGACCCGCGAAAAACAATTGTGGAGCACATCGGCATGCACTTCCATTTTTACTTTATGGGAAGCCCGGCTGCTCATATAGGCCACCGACTGGTCGATCAGCAATTTGATATTCTTGTCTTCCAATATCGGAGTCGAACCAATTTTTGAAAACCGTTCAGAAACAAGACGAAGGCGTTCAATATCTTTTTCCATCTCAGCCAGCATCTCCTTTGTGGGGGTCTGTCCCTCTTCCTTAAACAAGTCGATCCAGGCTATTAAGGAGGAAATAGGGGTGCCGAGTTGATGGGCTGTTTCTTTGGCCAATCCCACCCAAACCCGGTTCTGTTCCGAGCGGCGGGAGGCGTTGAAGGCCAGGTAAGAAACCAATAAAAAGAGGGAGATGATCCCGATCTGGTAGTAGGGATAATATTTAAGCTGGGTTAAAAGTGTGGAGTTATGGTAATAGACATAGTTCTTTTTGCCCGGTTGGTATTCGATAACGATGGGTTCATTTTCTATCTTCATGCCCTGCAATTCTTCCTGCAGGTAGCCGGGTTCATTGATCCGTGAGGAATCGAGGTTCAGGAAATTCAGGATATTTCCGTCCTCGTCGGTCATGATAATGGGAATATTGTTGCTGCTGGTCCGGCTTACCTCCATCAGAAAGGTCACGTCCTCATCTTCCGAATCGATCAAACGCTGGATGGCGGCGGTCCACTGGTTTACCCGGGTCTCTTCTTCAATAGCCAGTTTACGCACTAACTGGTTCGTGTACAAAAGCGACATGATAGCGATATTCACTGCAAAAATGAGCAGTACAATTTTCCATACCAGTTTGAGCTGAAAAGACATTCGGACGAAATTACCGTAAAAAGGCTTGTATTCTGTAATTTGCTGCTGTGATTCTTCAAACTGAACAAGGACAATTCGACCTGGGTAAGGGTTATGATCTGTCGATACCCGTGCGCCGCGGCCCTGACTCGGTCGAAGCTTTTTATATCCCCCATGCCCAAATGGAGCCTTATTGTGCCGGCTCTTTTGTTGGTTCCGTACCCCAGGGCGGCGCCTGCAATTGCGAAAATATTCGTTTTAACGCGCATGGAAACGGCACCCATACCGAATGTGTGGGGCATGTGAGTAAAGAGGCGCATTACCTGCCCGACTCCTTAAAAAAGCACTTTTTTATCGCCCGGCTGATCAGTCTGGAACCTGCCAAACAAGCCGATGGAGATGCCCTTTTTCTTCCCGATCAGTTTCCGGATGCGCTTCCTGAAGCGCTGATCATTCGGACCTTACCCAATACCCAGGACAAACTTTTTAAAAAATATTCCGGGACCAACCCGGTTTACCTACATCCGGATACCGCTACTAAACTTCGCCTGGCGGGTGTTAAACACCTTCTTATCGACCAGCCTTCCGTAGACCGGGAAGAAGACGGCGGAGCATTGGCCGCCCATAAAAATTACTGGAATTATCCCGCCAACCCGCGGATGGATGCAACCATTACCGAACTCATTTTTGTGCCGGATGAAGCGAAAGACGGGATCTATCTACTCAACCTGATGTGCGCGGTGATGGAAACGGATGCGGTACCGAGCAAGCCGATGATCTACGTGGGCAGTTAGGCTGGGAGCGGGCCTGCGGCCTAAGCGGGGGAGCGGGGGCGCGGGGGGATTTGGGGACGAGGAGATGAGGGGAAAAATGCTCTGTGATAACGGCATTGGGGTTTAGCAATTAGCTCTGTTCGTCTCGTAACCCTGATCCCGTAGGGATCACATGTTTATAGCAATTTCCACCACCAAAAAAATATCGAGACCCCGCAAGGGGTCGGTGTAAGCCGGGGTTTAGCGGATCACAATAGCATGGCGCCCCACACTATGATCCGCGTAATGGATCGCCAACAAATAGGTTCCTTTAGGTAAATCGGCAACTTCCAATTTTGTGCTTAAACTTGATGTTTCTTCCTGATGTAAGGCCTGTTTCCCCTGGATATCAAAAAGAGTGAGGGAGAGCATGGGCTTTTGAGATTCGATGCTAAGCTCATCTATGCAGGGGTTAGGGTATATGTTAGGCGGGCGGTTCAACTCCTGCATGCCAGTGGGGTCGGCGGGTAGTGAAAAGCAGAGTGTATCTTCACAGTTTTGATCGGAACGGATGTACACGCATAAAACAGATGGTTCCCAAACCTGAACGGTTAAATGCATCAGGGTATCGGGCAAAATATTGATTCCCAGGCTGTTCTCCAGGGTCCAGGAATAATGGACATCGGGGTTGCCGGAATGTTCTGTTAGCGTGATCCGGTATTCATTGGGTTCTGAAAGGGTCTCGAATTTTGAGGTGACGTCATGTCCTTCTGTGACATAAAAGGTATCCAGGTAACTGTTAAAAACAGGAGTATTACTCTGCACACGTGTTACAAGAACATAGGTTCCCGGTTTTAAGTTTTTCAAAGCAATTCCAGACTCTGTGGTACTATAAAAGGGTGCACCGTCATAGTAGAAAATATAAGCAACCTTACTCGTCCATTCATTAAAAGAAGCAAAGAAGATCCTCTCCCCACAAGCGCCCTTGGTGATATGAAATAAATCCCGCTCCGGTATTCCGCGCACCCAGATCAAAAACGTATCCACTACCTGAACATGGCCATCATCCATGGTGATAAAAAAGAGATAAGGTTCGTGTCTTGGATCGGAGTTGGTTGGCGTCCAGCATATTTGACCTGCCGCATGCTGAACAGCGCCATTATTATGGGTAAACGTAGCTGTCTGAACGGCGGTGCTCCAGGAAATCCTTACGGTATCAGAGGGGTCATCATCAGCTGTTTTGATGTTTAAACATGCCGTCTGACCGGGTAGAGTCTGTTTACTTTTAGGATCCAGGGCATAAGGCGCTGAATTCTGGGCTGCACTTTCAACTGAACCAATCAAACAAAAGAAAACGAACAAAATCAGGGACGGTTTCATAGGCCTTTAAGGGGAGAGGCTTTTAGGGATGGAAATGTTGCCTTCGCCTTAACGCACCAGACTGATCGTGCCGTTGATGATCTCGCGGCCTCCGTTCTCCAGGTCTACTTTGATCCGGTATACGTAAGCGCCGGTTGGGAGTTCGATGCCGCCTTTTTGAGTCGTTCCGTTCCAGCGGAAATGTTGATCGTTGGATTCATAGATCAAAGCTCCCCAACGGTCCCAGATCTGGATATAGAGCTTTTTAACTCCGGTACCTACGACGTAAAAGTCGTCATTAACCTTGTCTCCATTCGGGGTGAATCCGCTTGGCACAAAGCAACTGTAAATCTCCCTAACGTGGTGGATCGCTTCTGCGGTGTCTTTACATCCATACATAGATTCCACATAAAGCACAACAGGGTAATGGCCGGTGTCTTTGTAAGTATGTCCGGGTGACGGAAGTACGGAAGAGGCTCCGTCTCCAAAATCCCACAGGTATTTTACGCTTTGTGTGCTGGTATTTACCATCAATACCGTTGGTTCTATGATGGTCGTAAATTCAGGGTTAAATTTAAAAATAGCGACCGGCTTGGGATGGATAACCAGATCCACATAATTGGTGCTGTCCACACATCCATAACTGCTTGTAATTATTGCCTTTATAGAATAATTGCCAGGTTTGGTATACAAGTGAGAAGCCTGGTTGATCCCGGTATTTTCAATGTTTTTGCCTTCAAAAAACCAGCGCCAGTTGCTAAAGCCTCCTGCATCCACGTGGTTGGAAGTGAAGTTTACCAGGGCAGGCTGGCAGGCTGAATCCACATCGGCTGTCAACAAGGTAGAAGGAAGTGCGGCCATCGTTACATACACGGTATCTCTTGCCGCGAAAGAACAATTGTCGCTCAGGGTTATCACATAAGCCTGGTCGGTTCCGGGAGCTACAAATTTTGATGTCCCGGTGCCAAGGGCATGGCTCCAGGTATAGGTATACGCCGCATTGACTCCTCCGGAGCCCGATGCGCCAAGGGGAATTATTTTCTCCGGACAAACCAGGGTATCTCCGAATCCCGTTACCTGGAGGGGTGTTGCGATATTGACCTGAACATAGGCGGTATCCCAGGGACTGCATCCATCGCTCATGATCACCATAAAGGAGGAATCTACCAAAGGTTGAACCTGTTGGACGGCTCCATTGCCTATATCCTTCCAGAAATAGCTGTAATTCCCGACTAATCCTCCTGAACCCTGTGCACGCAGCGTGGCAATGGCTCCATGGCAAATTACGGTATCACTTGGGATCGTGCTTACACTCAGCGGGGCTCTCAGTGTCACCCTGATCAGGGCAGAGTCATTCTTAACGGTACAATTATCCTGAAGGCGCACGGAATAGGTTTTATTGGCAGTAGGGGTCACCGCATACGGGGTACCTGCCGGTAAGGTCGTTTCCGTTGTGCCATCATTCCATACAAATTCGTAAGTCGGCACATTTCCGCCTGTTCCATAAGCGCGCAATAAGGCAGTATTGGCCACGCAGATGGTGGTGTCCGGACTGGTGCTTATATCCAATGGAGCACGTAAAGAAACACGCACTGAATCTTCGGTCGACAGAAGCGTACAGTTATCCGTGAGGGTTACATAATAGGTGGTATTTGCGCTTGGCGTAACCTGGATATTGTTACCATAACCCAATTGTTTCCAATCGAAGGTATAATGAAGGGAATCACCACCGGTTCCATCCACATGCAGTAACAAACTTTCACCGCGGCAGATGAGGGTATCATCCTGGACCTTAATGGTAAGGGGGAAACGTAAATTGATGGTGATGGAGGCGGTGTCTATAAAATTCGTACATCCATCCGTGAGGCTGACTTTGTAATTTGTTGAAAACTGCGTTGGAACAACAAAAACAGAGTCGTTGGAAGGCAAATTATGGTCCCAGGTGAAGGTATATCCTCCCGCATGTCCTCCGGTACCATATGCAAGCAGGAGAATTCCCTGTCCGTTGCATATCGTTGTATCGCTTCGTGTAAATATCTTTAAAGAATCGCGCCGGATAGCCCGGAACCAGGCCGAGTCGGTTTCATCCGAACAGCCGCCGTCATCCACTACCAATTTAAATATCACTGTGGTATCCTTGGAAGGGAATACAAAGGCACTGTCTGTACTTACCAAATTGGTATCGATATACCATTTATAGCCGTATTGGGTGGAAAGTCCTCCTTGCGGGGTAGCATATACATTCACCGATTCACCGATACAGAGGGTAGTATCCGGTCGCGGCGATGCCTGAACATGGCCACGTACATTCACGGTGATCGTTGCCGTATCGCGAATTATCGAACAACTATCGTACAGCACAAGCTTATAAGGTGTTGTGAGCCGCGGACTTACAAACAGGGAGTCGCCATAACCCTGAACAATTCCGGTATTGGAGTCGATCCAGGTATAGTGGTATTGCATGGGTTTACCCCCGGTTGCCAAAGTATGCAACCAAACCGATTCTCCCTGGCAAATCGTGGTATCGTCCCTTGGAATCAGGGTAGGATGGGAAATGACACGGATCTGAACGGTGTCCAGATAATAACATTTGGTTACCGAGTCTTCGCTGCGAACAATAAAGCTATGCGTGGAATCGGGAAAGGCCTGGGGTGAAACCAGGCTGGTATCCGACAGGAAAACATCATTGAACCAGGCAAAGCGGAATCCGCCTTTTGCCGTGAGGGTCAGGGTATCTCCGTAACACAAGGAATCATCCTTGCCGGCATTGGTTGGAGGAACACCTCTAACCTTCAAACTTTTTTCAAAAGGATAACCCCGTATGGCCGGATTTGTACCATCCACCCGAAGGCGGTAACCATTTCCAACAAGGGTAGTAAGCGGCACAACGCCTGTTATGACTCCGGAACCCGTATCGCTGATTTTACCCAGCTCAACGGCATCATAAAAATTTCCACCCCGATTGGAAAGTTTGATCGAAAACTCGTTGCCGGAAAAGAAGGGGTCGTGTTTGGTATACCACACCTTGATGGTATCACCCGGACAAACATATTCAGGGGTAAACGAATCGATCTCGATCCACTGCTCACGGATCGCCCATAAAACGGGGGTATAGTAGCTCAAGCCCGTTTCTTCAGCGACCTTGTTGGTATCGTTATTAAAATAGAGTCTGGCGGTATCCCCTGTTGTATTCCAGGCCCAGGTCCGGGTTGTTTTCCAATATGTCGCCCCGGCATTATCCGTAGAAACCCCACCCCCATTGCTTTTTTCCTCATACCAGGTCACTGTGGCAGCCTTCTTTCGAATTCCCGAACGGGCGCTCCAGTCTGTGGTTCCGTTAGGGTCAATTTTTAGGAGGAAAGCGTCAGTCGAATAATATCCTGCCCAGGTGGTAGTCGTAAAAGGAGGAACATAAAACTCGCATATACTGGTAGAATCCGTTGTTCGGTCTATGGTTCCGGAAACAAATATTTTTCCTGCAAAATCCACATCCATCGAGGCGATATTGATACGCTGGTTGGCCCACCACCATCCGGGATTTGTATTGGTGGTACTGTTATCTCCAAAACGTTTGACCCAGGAAAGGGATCCGGTATTACTTAACCGGGAAATATAAAGGTCATCAAAGCCAAGCCCTCCCGTTGTCGTGAGCCGGTATGTTCCAAAACTATCCGCACCCGCCTGCATTTTTCCACCCGCATATAAATAGCCATTCTCATCGACACTCAGTGCCGCGGCGGTAGAGCCCATTTGTTTTGCCCAAAGGGGTGTGCCGTTTGAGGGCAACACCTTCATCACAAAGCCGTTCTGGTCGGCAGTTGTAGCGCCCGCGGATAAAAGCCCGCTGCCCGATTGGATGGTTCCGGTAAACGAACCGGAAACGTAAACATTTCCAAAACGATCCGTTTCTACGTCGCCTCCTGCTGATTGCCAGGCATCACTTCCTGTTGTGGTGGCAATACGCCGGCAATAATAAGGGGTTCCGGTAGTAGCCAGTTTCAATAAAAACACGCTCCATCCGTTGGCGCTGCCGGATATCCCGGTGTTTCCATATTGAAAATATCCCTGGAATAATCCGGTTATATAAACGTCGCCATTTGCGCTGCAGGTAATTCCTGTCGGGTAATCCTGTAAGTTTCCTCCCACGGTCATGGCCCAGTCCACATTCCCATCCGGTTTTACCTTTACGAGCCAGATGTCGCCATCGCCATAAGCATTCACCGTATGCCCGGCAAGAGAGGTGATTCCGTTCCAGGTGGAACCGATGATATACGAGTTCCCGGCCGTGTCAATGGCCACCGCCGTAGTATATACATAACCGGAAGCTTCTAATGATCTTGCCCACTGGGCCTTTCCCTGGCGATCGTATTTAACGATATATGGGGTGATGTACTGTCCAGCCGGACTGCTTGCATAGACACTGTCGCCAAAGTCGAGGATGCCATTGCTTTGCGACCAGTAAGTCCCCATAATAGCGCCGACCGAATAAATATTTCCGTATTCGTCGCAAACCATGTCCTGGGAACCGGAACCCCAGGAAGTCATATTCCACCCATGGGCACCTTTACCGTCCAGTTTGCTCCAATCGTATTTTTGAGCTATAGCCTGTTGCGTGTTGAGTCCAAGCAACACACAAAACACCCCCAATAAAGAATAAATACGCACCTGGCTTGGTTTCATTAATTATCAAATTTACCCAATCTGGCCGAATATCGGGGCAGGGACTCCGAAAAATCGACAAAAGGGTACCTATATTTTGTTAACTACCTGTTGATGACCCAAAGCCTCAAAACGTTGCCCGGATTTTTTCCGTTTATCGAAGAAAATTTATTTCCCTATTTTCGGGGCATGAAGTATCCCCTCATTTTCCTGAGTTTAGTTGTTTTAAGTTCCTGTTCCCTTTTCAAAAAGAAATGCACGACCCTGAGTCTGCAAACTGAAAATGCGGACATGGTCCAGGCCATGGGCACAAGCAGCATGTACGCATTCTCTATCGTTAGCGGAGAGCTTGCCGGCGCCAGCCTGCATTTGACAAGCCAGGAAACGGGTGACAAGGATGTGTTTCTCGTAAATCCATACAAATCATACATAACAGAGCCCATTGAAAAGGAAAAATGGGCGCTGAAGGAGAAAAAAGACGAGGCGAAACAATGGGTGGAAATGTCAGGTTCCATCGCCCTGAAAGTTGATGGCGTTACCTATTGTATTGATCTGAAATATGAAGGAAGCATGATGAAACATCCTTCACCTCCCCCGCTACCTCACCAGGAATAGTTCAGGATAAAATCAACGACCAGGTAAACGGCTACTCCCAAAAATACGATGGCCGTAACCCGGTTGATCCATAAAAGAATTTTTACATTCAGATAGCCTTTGATCTTGTGAGCAAGTACGGAAATAAGGACTTCCGTCCCAAATATGCTCATCAAACAACCCGCGAAAAAATAAAGGAGATGTTCGGTTTCATAGCCCCAATCCGAGCGTGCAAAAGCTGCCAGTCCGGCCCAAAACAGAAAATTGGCCGGATTCAATACATTGAGCAAAAATCCATTTGAAATATAATAGAGCGCTTTTCCAAAGCGGCTTTCCGGATAGAGCACCTGGCTTTTTCGGTTGCGAAGCATATTAACGGCCATAACGGTCAATAAAATTACGGCCCCGCTATATATCCATACATTTCGCTCCCCCGATTCAAGGAACTGCACCCCCAACAAGGCGAGGGTAATAAAGATCAGGTCTGAAAAAACCACCCCGGCCGCGATCAAAACGCCTTTATTCCACCCTTTCATGATGCTGGTCTGGATCAGCGAAAAAAATACCGTTCCCAACATCAGGCTCATGCCGACGCCAATGAGCAGCCCTTTTCCAAATACATACAGCATCCGGCAAATTAACAGAATTCCTTATGGACTTCCCTCCCTAACCTGATACCTTTGCCAAATATGCTTGTTCAGATCCTGGTGGGTGTCTATTTTCTCAGCCTGCTTGCGGGGAGTTTCCGTAAGTCTGAACACGACGACGAACCTGACTCTTACCTGCTCGCCGGAAGAAGACTCGCCCTCTTTCCTTTTGTTGCCACCATGGTTACCACGGCCTATGGATGGATATTGGGGATCGGGCAACTGTATTATGAATACGGAATAAGCGCCTGGCTGTTTTTGAGCCTGCCTTATACGCTTTTTGCCCTGGTCATGGCCTTTTTTCTGTCAGGTAAGATCCGGCAGGAACGCCTGAATTCCATCCCTGAAATGTTGGGCAAATATTACGGAAAACATGTTGCCCGGCTGGGTTCTGTATTTGTTTTGATCCTCATTTCTCCCGCCATGTATGTACTTATGACGGGCCAATTGCTGGCGGGGATATTTCCCATACCCCTTTGGTCTTGTTTAATATTAGCCCTTATCTTTTCTTCCATCTATTTATATAATGGAGGTTTTCGCTCGATCGCCAAAAAGGACGGTTGGAAATTTATCTTTATGTTTTCAGGCTTTGCCGCAACGCTGGCTTATCTTTTTATGGAATACCAGTGGGAACCGCTCATCAACCTCGAGCCAGCTAAAAAAGAGCTGTCCTTTAATGCCCATTGGTGGCAAATTATCACCTGGTTTCTGCTCGCAACCGTGGTCATGAGCGATCCGGGTTATCACCAAAGGATCTATTCGAGTAAAAGTCCGGCAGTGGCCAAAAGGGGGCTGCTGCTTTCGGTTTTGTGCTGGACCTTTTTTGACTTTCTCGCGGCCGGAGTGGCTTTATACGGACTCGGCCTTCTGCCCGACCTGGAAAATGCTTCCCTGGTCTATCCCGTCCTGGCGTCCGAAATATTGCCTGTTTGGTTAGGGGCCTTTTTTATGATCGGGCTTTTGGCCACGGTCATGTCGACCCTTGATAGTTTCCTGTTTTTATCTGCACAAACCCTGATGATAGATTTCTTTGGTCGAAAAACGGAAACCGGGAAAACCATGCGGATAGGCCTCCTGTTGGTCAGCGTGTTAACCTTTTTGGTGCTGTTGCCCTATCATGAAAAAACCGTGGTTGACTTTTTTTTCCATTTCACCCCATTTGTGGTTTGTGTGTTGGTGCCGCCCATTGTTTCTGTGTTCATCCCTGGTATTCGGCTCAATGCCATGCAGGTTGCTTTACAAATGCTTATTGCCATCCTGGTTTGTTTTTTATGGATACCCTTGTCGGAAGAATGGAATAGCGAACTGAGTGCAGTTGTGCCCGGACTGGGGGCTACCCTGCTTTTCCAGCTGGTGCTGGTGCTGGTCAATAAAAGGGTGAAAGGAATCGGGAATTAGTTTGATATTTGCAGCGTGGAAACAAAGCGACAGGAAAAATTTGCCCGTCTGATCCAGAAAGATCTGGGAGAGATCTTTCAAACAACAGCGCGTAACTTTTTTGGCAATACCTTTATTACCGTGCGTGAAGTAAAAGTTTCGCCCGATCTGGGTTTGGCGCGGGTGTACCTCAGTTTTTTCCAGGTCGACGACAAGGAAATGATGCTGGAAAAGGTACGTTCCCATGGCCGTGAGATCAGGCATGAACTGGCACAGCGGATCCGCCATCAGGTCAGGAAAATTCCTGCTATAGAGTTTTTTCTCGACGACAGTCTTGATTACGCCACGCATATGGCAGAAGTATTTAAACGTCTGGAGGACGAAAAAGGCCCAAAGGCCGATTGACATCATGTATTACGACCCGGTTAAAGAGATGTTGGGAAGCGTGTTCTCAAAACACCCCCTGTTACGGCGCTTTTTTTATCGTTTGCTTGATGCGGTACTGCTCCGTTCCTGGCATATGCACCGTGAAATAAAGATCTGGGCCCGCGACCATAAAAAGGGTGCCCATATTCTGGATGCCGGCTCCGGTTTTGGCCAGTACAGCTATTTCCTCCATAAACTCAATCCAAAATACAGCATACTCGGTGTTGACCTCAAAGGCGACCAGGTATGCCGCTGCAACGAATTTTACCGCGAAAGGCAGATCAGCAATGTCTATTTTAAAACGGGCGACCTCAATACATTTTGCCGCGAAAAAGCCTTTGACCTGGTGATCTGTGTCGACGTGCTCGAGTATATGGAAGACGATACGGCCATTTTTCAGAATATTTATGATAGTCTGAAAGATGACGGGATCTTCCTGATGTCGGTACCTTCCGACCGGAAAACCCAAATAAACCTGCGGCAATTCCGATTCCCGGATGAGGGCGACTTTATGCGGGAAGGCTATAATATGAGCGACCTGAAAATTCGCCTGAAAAAATTGGGCTACAGAAAAGTCCGTTCCAGGTACACCTACGGAAAACCGGGGCAAATTTCCTGGCTGATCTCCATCAAATGGCCTGTTAAAGCCTTGCGTTCGTCAAAGGCCTTTTTGCTTATTTTTCCCCTTTATTTTTTACTTATTTTTCCGGTATGCCTGGTGCTTAATTTTATGGATACCCATATGGGCCATCTTACCGGTGCCGGACTGATACTGAAAGGGTACAAATGATCCTGAGCCGTTTTATAGCGAAACGTTACCTGTTTTCAAAAAATAATCCGAACGCGATCAACCTCGTGAGTGGCATCGCTGTTTTAGGGTTTGCCGTCGGAGCCATGGCGCTGGTTACGGTCATGTCGGTATTT
>JAKFCJ010000126.1:0-1918 GCA_036676705.1 Bacteroidota bacterium | reverse complement strand
AATAAAGGCGGGGATCGAAAGAAAGCGCATGATGATTAGCCCATGATAGCTTAAGAAAAAAATCCCGCATCTTGAGATGCAGGATCATTATAATTTTTCGCAAAATCTCAGGGCGACATTTTATTCCACCTTCACGAGGTCTTTCAACTCCACCACTTCAAGATCTTTACTTGCAGGACCCGTGATCACTTTCCCATCGGCGGTATACCTGGCCCCGTGACAGGGACAATCCCAGCTTTTTTCGGTAGTGTTCCATTGAACGATACATTTTGCATGTGTGCAAACCGGGTTCACTGCATGCAATGTTCCTCTTTCATCACGATACAACGCAATGGATTCACCTTCATACTTCACTACCCTTCCTTCACCTTTTGCGATCTCTACCAGGCTTTCGATCTTATCCTTAGAAAGTCGTTTACCAATGAACTCCTTAATCACATCCGCATTTTCCTTTACGAAATTGGTGAAGCCGGCAACTGGTTTGATACGGTTCGGATCGAACACATCTTTGTACTCACTTTGGCCGGTTATAATAAGATCCGTCAGCAATTTTGCGGCGACATGCGAATACGTCATACCGTTACCACTGAACCCTGTGGCCACGTATACGTTATTGGTAAAGCCAGGCAGGTGACCGATATACGGAAGCCCGTCAGTTGGTTCAAAAAATTCGGATGACCATTTGAACATGACTTCCTCGATATCATAATACTTACTGAGGTAACTATCTAGTTTTGAAAAACAAAAATCAGTATTGTCGTTGTGGCCCGTCTTATGATCTTCCCCACCCGCAATTAGATATTTTTCGCCATTTACCTCCTCTGTACGGTAATAATGATAAGGATCGTGCATGTCATACACCAATGCATCGGGGTATTTATTATCGCTTAATTTGACTGCCATTGCATAGCTGCGATAAGGTGCACAACGAAAATGCAGGAGGTTAATGCCGGGAGGAATGTGCGTGGCAAAAACAAGTTTCCTTGCACGAATCACTCCCAGGTTTGTCTTAACTTCACAAAGACTGTTGGATTCATAGTGCTCCATCCTGCAATTTTGAACCAGGTATCCTCCTGCATCCTCATAGGCCTCTGCAATACCATAGAGATACTTGGTTGGATGGAACTGAGCCTGTTCCGAAAACTTCGCCGCTTTTTCAAAAGGAACCGGAACGGGAATTTCGCTGCAATAATCGATGGTCATCCCTGCTTTTCGGGAAGCTTTTATGATCTTTTCCAGCGACTCGGATTGCTTTTCATTCTGCGAAAAAACATATCCATCCCTGTAAGCAAACCCACAGTCGATATTGTACGTTTCAATATTATTTTTAATTGCCCGGATCGCTTCTGTAGATGCGTTGAAAACAAGCTGTGCATAGTTTTCCCCGAAATCATCTTCAATACGATCGTAAGTCGAGTCGAGAAAAGTATTCAAATGGGCTGTTGTGCCACCGGTTGTTCCGAAACCGATGGTGTTTGCTTCTATCAGCAGGCATTGCTTCCCGGATTTTTGTAACGCCAAAGCCGTTGATAGTCCTGTGATTCCTCCACCAACGATGAGCACATCTACAATTTTTTCAGGAATGATCTTGTGTTTTGGATGGTAAACAGGCATGGCTTCCTGCCACAGGCTTTTGTTGGCTCCGTCTCTATGCATAGCAAGCGTTTCTTACAGAGTAAGAAAAACTATGCCTATGTTGATGAAGTATTTTCGGTAGCAGTTGTTTCTACTATTTTTTTAATCATGGCGTCGAGTTCGTTGCAGGAAGACTCCATGTGATCGAACAGTTCTTTGTTGCTTTTCGGATCGCTGCTGGCGTTCCGGATAAGATCCAGCAATCCCAGAATGTTTGCAAGCGGTCTTCTTACTTCGTGCGACTGTATCCACGCTACATCTTTCAGTTTTTTGACCTGCTCTT
>JAKFCJ010000125.1:0-14201 GCA_036676705.1 Bacteroidota bacterium | reverse complement strand
AGCGCGCCGTCGACGGACTTATCGCGGACGTCTTGCGGGATCTGCACCTGCGGCTGCGCGACGACGATCCATTTATCAATGCGGCCTACAATGAACTTCGCACGCGGCGAAGCTGGCCCGGCCTCCGCTTAAGCCAAGAGGAAAAACTCAAACACTTGGAATTTCTGCGCGGCCTTTACACGGGAAGTGTACTTGATGAATGCATGAAGGGTTTGTCTTCAGTGGAGAAAGACGAGAATTCGTGAGTTTAATCGCCTTTATTTTGTTAAGCCCGATGGGGAATCAAGCTATTACGATAAACGGCATTTGTTTACCCTGGGACAGGAACCTGACCATTATACGGCCGGTAGGGAGCGGCTTATCATCAAGTACCTGGGATGGAAAATTTTACCTCTGGTATGTTATGATCTGCGTTTTCCGGTTTTTAGCCGCAATGATGTGGGTTACGATCTTTTGCTTTATGTAGCCAACTGGCCTGAGGTCCGTTCCACACATTGGCGAACCTTACTCCAAGCCAGGGCTATGGAAAACCAGGCTTACGTTTTAGGCTGCAACCGGGTAGGTATGGATGGAAATGGAATAAACCACAGGGGAGATTCAGCGGTGATCGATTTCAGGGGTGAGGTAATGGCAGAATGCAGCCACGAAGGGAAGATACTGGAAGAGACCTTATCTTATTCTGAACTGCAGGAAGCCAGGGAAAAGTTCCCTGTTTTGGGCGACGCCGATGATTTTTCAGCCGACTGGAAAGAAGCCTGAGCCAGGTCATTCAAAATTTGTTTCAGGGTTTCAAATTCGAATTGAAATCCATCATTAAGCAAACGTTCGGGGATCACACATCGGCTTTTTAACACCAGCTCAGCCTCCGTGCGAATGAGCAAAGCCCCCAACCTCACCAACCAACGTGCCTGATCGATCTGCGGAAGTTTTGGGGGGTAAGAAGCCAGGAGGCGCATAAAATCCATATTTTGGATCGGCATTGGAATACACAGGTTATACGCTCCCATGCAGCGTTCGTTCATGACAAATTCCATCGCCCTCACAAAATCTTTTTCGTGCAACACGCTCATAAACTGGCGTCCGTTCCCCTGTTTCCCGGCCAAACAAAACGAAGCCAGTTTTTTCAGGACAGGGAATGCGCCGCCGCTTCGGCCAAAAACGAGTCCGCAGCGCAGGATCACTTTGCGGGTGCGGTGTTCATGCGCATCCTGAAAGGCTTTTTCCCATGCCAGGCAAACCTCTTCCGAAAAATTCCCGCCCGGAGTTGCTGACAATTCAGTTTGCAGCTCCTGGCTATCCGGATAAATGGTGGCGGAAGAAAGGTTAACCCAAACTTCCGGTGGTTGAGCACAGGCATTGACGGCTTTTCCGAGGTAGGTAGTAGTTTTAACCCGGGAGTCGAGGATTTCCTTTTTGTTTTTCGGCGTATAGCGGCAGTCTACTGATTTCCCCGCCAGGTTGACCAGGGCAAAGGCGCCTTCCAGGTGGGCAGCAAGGTCTTCAGGTTTGTCGGGGTACTTCATCCCGTCCATACTTTTTACATTCCTTCCCAACACCAAAAATTCATACCGATCGGATAGGGAAGAAATAAGCAGGCGCCCCAGGTATCCGGAGCCGCCTGCCAATACGATCAGCCTTTTATAAGCCATATTGTTCCCGTTTACGGAGTTTAAAGAATACGAACATGTTAAAGAAGTGCATGGCCCCGAGGATGAGGATGATGGTCCCGACCTTGAGGCTCAGGATCTCCATCAGTTCCCTTTGGTTCAGGATTTCCCGGGTGATCACCATCGAAAATACCGCATAGCCGATGTTCACCAGGTAATAGCCGACAAGGAGAAGGCGATCAACCGCCTCGGCGAGTTCCAGATTGCCGTGAAAGATATCGCGCAGGAATACACGACCGTTGCGAAAGAGGGTTCTACCAACAATGACGGTAAGGATTGTGGTAACAAAGAGGTAAATGCTGTAGGCTAAAACGTGTTTGTCCATGAGTGAAAAGGTTAAGGTTAAGGTTGAGGTTGAGGTTAAGGTTAAGGTTATGTAGGGGCAGAAAATTTTCTGCCCGAATTAGCGAAAGCAGGTATCATTCAAGGTCCCAAACCTGGTGTTCACGGCGGAGGAGTTCAAATTCACGATACGCGATCGAAAAATTCCAGATACCCATGATAAAGCCGATGGGGAGCATGACATAGAAGTAATTCCACATATAGGATCCATCGAGTTGTTCATAAAGGAACAAGCAGGGAATATTCAAAACAATAAGTGCCAACAAAATGTTCTCATAGTATTTTCTCTCCCGGATCGCGTGTGGACGTGGACCAATCCCGAAGAAGAGGGCCATAAGAGGCTGCCAGACCCCGAGGCCGATGAAGAATGCTGCAAAAGAGATTATGGGAGAAAATAGAAGGGAACCAAGGCAGGTGATCAGAATAAAGGCCTGCACAAAAAAGTCGATGCGATGGAGTGTTTTCATGTTCTTTTTATTTTGATACTTTCAGAAAAAAATGAAAGTACAGGTTAAAAAAAAGGGAATTCTATTTGGTCAATAATTTCAAAAAGTTGTTCATAAACCAGTTTTCATCAGCCCGGATCAACAGGTCAATCGTTTTATCGGCCTTGCCAATTACCTTATTGAGGTCAGCCACAGTAGTTTCAAATTGTTTACCTGCTTCGCTGCTGTCTTTTACCTGTTGCAGGTCGGAGATAGTCCCTACAAGCGGATCCAGCTCGCGCTTTCTCCGCTCTTTTACGATCTGCATGGCCACCTTCCACATGTCTTTTTCCGCAAAGAAGAACTCCCGTCTTTCGCCGGTTTTAAATTCTTTAAAGACCAATCCCCAGTCCATCAGTGCCCGCACATTCATATTCGTGTTTCCTCTGGATATCTGGAGTTCTTCCATGATCTCCTCGGTACTAAGTACCTTCGGACTGATCAACAACAGGGCATGGATCTGGGCCATGGTGCGGCTAATTCCCCAGTTGCTACCGAGGGTACCCCATGTCTGGATGAATTTTTCCTTGCCTTCCTGCAGATTCATGGAACAAAGATAAGAGAAGTTTTTAAACTTTCAATAGTTTTTGAAAATAAAATAGGTTGAGGTTGAGATTGAGGTTAAGTTGGGGTATGGATTGTCAATGGAGTGTCAAATTTATCATGTTCTGAAGTAAAGTGGTTCCACAAGAATTATCTTAGGGTATGAATTACAAAGGTTTTCAGGAAATGCCCGTCTGGCAAAATGCGTTTCAAATAGCACTGGAAATTCATCGGCTAACTTCGGCCTTTCCTAAAAGCGAAGATTACGGACTAACATCACAAATGCGCCGGGCGGCAGTTAGCACTTTTTCAAATATCGCAGAGGGATATGGGCGGGACGGCCTAAAAGACAAACGCAAATTCTATTTGATGGGAAGAGCTTCAATGATGGAACTACAAGCTCAAATAACCTATGCAGTTAAAGTCGGATATTTAATTTCTGAAGACAGAAAAATCCTTGAAGATCAAATTAACCCCTGGCTTTTTAGCATGAACAAACTCATTAAATCCTTCTCTCACGTCAAACCCTAGCCTTAATCTCGCCCTCTCTCAGGTTTTTCTTTAAGCTTAATTAACTCCCTCAACCTCCAAACCCTCCTCAACCTCAACCTTAACCTCAACCTCAACAAAAAAAATCCCGAATCCTTTTCAGGACCCGGGATCTTTAATACGATCTAAACTTCTACTTCTTGGCTTTCTTAAGCACGGCTTTAAAAGCATCGGGATGGTTCATGGCCAAATCGGCAAGAACCTTACGGTTGATCTCGATTCCACTTGCTTTTAATTGTCCCATGAGAACGGAATAACTGATTCCCTCCTGGCGGGCACCCGCGTTAATACGTTGGATCCAGAGCGCACGGAAATTCCGTTTTTTGGTTTTGCGGTCGCGGTAAGCATATTGCAAACCTTTTTCGATCGCATTTTTCGCAATGGTCCACACGTTTTTACGTGTACCGAAGTAACCCTTCGCAAGGGTTAACATTTTCTTTCTTCTCCTGCGAGAAGCAACGTGATTGACTGATCTTGGCATTGTATGGTTATTTTTTGCCGGTGCGCCCTGTTGTTACAAGAGACTTAGCTGCAGTCGGCAAGGTTAAACTTAAATTATTTCCCGAGGCACAACATGCGTTTTACGTTACCCATATCGGTATCGTTCACGTAAGCACTGTTCGT
This sequence comes from Bacteroidota bacterium, assembly GCA_036676705.1. Lineage (GTDB taxonomy): Bacteria > Bacteroidota > Bacteroidia > UBA8524 > UBA8524 > UBA8524. The sequence continues at coordinate 9,991 of JAKFCJ010000125.1, read as the reverse complement.
CAGATTTCTCTTCTGCTTCGTAGTCTTTTTGGTGAGGATATGGTTTTTAAACGCATTATTCATCTTGATCTTTCCGGATGAAAGAACTTTAAATCTTTTTTTAGCTCCGGAAACTGTTTTCATTTTAGGCATAACTCTACTTCTATGTCTGTTAAACTTTTATTTCTTTGGTTTTGGCGCCAGCATCATGAACATCTTCTTTCCTTCCATCTTCGGCATTTGCTCCACCTTACCCACGTCTTGCAAACGTTCGGCAAACTGTAACAAAAGCACTTCTCCACGCTCTTTGTAGATGATACTTCTTCCTTTATAGAATACGTAAGCCCTTACTTTGGCTCCTTCTTCTAAAAATTTGATGGCATGATTCAGTTTAAACTCCACATCATGCTCATCGGTATTCGGGCCGAAACGAATTTCTTTAATAACCGTTTTCACGGTATTGGCCTTCATTTCTTTCTGCTTTTTCTTCTGCTCGTATAAGAATTTACCGTAATCGGTGATCTTACAAACAGGAGGAACGGCAGTGGGCGATATTTCTACAAGGTCCAATCCCTTTTCTTCCGCAAGTCGCCTTGCATCCTGGATGGAGTATACTCCTTGCTCAATACCGGTTCCAACCAGTCGGACTTCCTGCGCTCTGATGCGGTCGTTGATCCGGTGTTCTGGTTCGTTTCTTCTTATGGGTCCTCTTCTGGGCCTATTCACAGGTTTAGTTTATTTCCTTTCTTCTATTAATGTGTTGAAAAATTTCAAGAATTCTTCCTGGCTCATGCTCCCCTTATCTCCTTCTTTATGAACCCGGACCGAAACGCTCTTATCCTTTTCTTCATTCTCGCCAACGATCAGCATTATCGGGACTTTTTTCAGCTCCGAATCACGGATCTTTTTCCCGATAGATTCACTTCTATCGTCAACAAGGCCGCGAATATCGTGTTTTTTTAGAATATTTAAAAGTTTTTCAGCGTAATCCTGGTACTTATCGCTAAGCGGCAAAATCGCCACCTGCTTCGGACATAGCCATACAGGCAGGTTACCGGCGTAGTGCTCCAATAAAAATCCGATAAATCTTTCGTGCGTGCTCAAAGGAGCGCGGTGAATGATCAGCGGATGTTCTTTTTCGTTCTTCTCATTGGTAAAGGTAAGGTCAAAACGTTGGGCCTGGGCAAAATCGACCTGGTTAGTGGCCAGGGTGAATTCCCTTCCAATGGCACTGTAGATCTGGATATCGATCTTGGGTCCGTAAAAGGCCGCTTCGTCTTCAACCTCCACAAAATTTACCCCCAATGCAACCAATACATCCCGAACCATTTTTTCGGTTTTGATCCACATTTCCGGGGCATCAATGTATTTCTGTCCCAATTTTTTCGGGTCATGTTTCGAAAAGCGCATCACATATTTTTCAATATTGAAGGTTTCGAAATATTTAAGGTAGAGGTTGTTTACGTTTTTGAATTCATCGGCAAACTGCGCCTCCGTACAGTAAATATGGGCATCGTTCATCTGCAGCGAACGCACACGCATCAATCCAAATAATTCTCCGCTCTGCTCATACCGGTAACAGGTTCCATATTCGGCATAGCGGGCAGGCAGGTCCCTGTATGATTTATGGGTAGCTCCGAAAATTTTATGGTGATGCGGACAGTTCATCGGCTTGAGGTAATATTTCTCATTATCGATAACCATGGCCGGGAACATGCTGTCTTCGTAATAAGGCAGGTGACCGCTTCTGAGGTATAAGCTTTCTTTGGCAATATGCGGTGATTTAACCCGTACATAACCTGCTTCGTTCTCCGTCTTTTTTGCAAAAGTCTCCAGTGCTTCAATGATAGCAGCTCCATTCGGTAGCCAGAGTGGCAAACCCGGACCTACTTCATCATCAAAAGCAAAGATCTCCAGCTCTTTCCCGATTTTCCGGTGATCGCGTTTTTTCGCTTCTTCCATCATAACCAGATACTCATCCAGTTCTGATTTTTTCGGAAAAGTAACCCCGTAAATGCGGGTCATCTGCTTTCGCTTTTCATCTCCGCGCCAATAGGCACCCGCAACGCTCATCAGTTTGATGGCCTTGATGCCACCCGTAGCCGGAATATGCGGGCCTTTACACAAGTCGGTAAAATTTCCCTGGGTATAGAAGGTGATCTGCCCATCCTGCAAATCCTGCAGAAGCTCAATTTTATACTCGTCGCCCTTTTCGGTGAAATAGGCAATGGCCTCATTTTTTGAAATATCCTTCCGCTCAAAGCTCACATTCCTGCGGGCGAGCTCCAGCATTTTGTCCTCTATCTTTTTGAAATCTTCGGCCGAAATGCTTCCGTTTCCAAGATCGACATCATAATAAAACCCTTGGTCAATGGGAGGTCCGATACCGAATTTAACGCCGGGATACAGCTCTTCCAGGGCCTCTGCCAAAAGATGGGCAGAAGAGTGCCAAAAGGTGGATTTTCCTTCTTTATCGTTCCACGTGAGCAAACGAAGCGTCGAGTCGGTCGTGATCGGGCGGTTTGCATCTACCACAACCCCATTCACCTCGGCCGAAAGTACATTCCTGGCCAGGCCCTCACCGATGCTTTTGGCAATATCCATCGCCGAAGCACCTGCTTCATACTCCCGCACACTTCCGTCGGGTAAGCTTATTTTAATCTTGTCTGCCATAAAAAAGGACTGCAAGTTTAGTGAATTTTTGGCTATAGGCTATAGGCTGTAAGCTATAGGCTTTTGGAATTTGCTTCGCCCGCCGTAGCTTTAGCGTAGGTGGGACGCGTGATGGCTTACGCGCGAGCAATGGGCGCGGAGGCGCAAAGGCGCGGAGGTTTGTGTGTGCTTCCCTTTAATAAATACGTGCAATCTCAATTACTCTGGCGCCAGCCGCTATGGTCCATGGTCCATGGTCTATGGTCCATGGTCCTTTGGTATTTATTCCCGACATTTACATAGTTAACCCATTCCTCAAAAAGCATGAAAGCACTAAAAACCCTATTCACACTGAGTTTGGTAACTTTTTTTCTAAGCAGTTATCATGTTGCTGAGAAGGATCGCCAACCGGTTCCTTTTATCGTATTTGAAAATGAAGCAGGAGAGAAAATAACAAAAGCCTTAACCGAGACTGCAAGTGCCGATTGGAAGGGTAAAGTGAAAAGTGTTGAATTCAGGATGGGTGATTGGGTGATTGAGGTTGAAGGGATGCTTATTTATTCACCAAAGCAAGGGGATGCCGTTGTGATGATATTTAAAGGAACAGCAGGTTTTACTTCGGTGATGCAAAATATAGAATCGAAATTCGATCCCAACGTTGGCGACAGAGTGATTCTTGATAACTTGAAGATGGTCGGGCAGGAGAAGGGTTATGCTCCTATTGTTCATACGGTGAAGTAGGGGTTTTGAGTCCAAGGTTCAGGGTCCAGGCAGGCTGGCGCACGAGCAATGGGCGCGGAGGCGCAAAGGCGCGGAGGTTTGTGTTTGCTTCCCTTTAATAAATATGTGCAATCTCAATTACTCTGGCGCCAGCCGCTATGGTCCATGGTCTATGGTCTATGGTCCATGGTCAAAATATTCCATATACAGGTAGGGTAGCTAAAGCTTCACGTGTCATCCATAAAAGTCGGAAAGTCTTTTAGATGCACATTGGTATATTTGCCCCGTGCATCCGGAAAACCTGCAATTTGAGCGCATCCGCCAGGGAGATGTGCGGGAATACGAAAAAGTGTTCCGCACCTACTACCAGGCTTTGTGCAACTATGCATGTACCTTCCTCAAAGACCCCGACGAAGCTGAAGAAACAGTGCAACAGGTATTCGTCACAATTTGGAACAAGAGGGAGCAGATCAGCATCAACACGACGCTGCAGGCTTATCTGTACCGTGCGGTGAACAATGCGAGCTTAAACCGCATTCGCCACCAAAAGGTACGGAACGAACACCGCGACCAGGTAATGGCGATGGAAAGTCCGGTTGTGGAGCATACCGCCCAGCAGGTTATTTCCAAAGAACTTACCCGCGAAATTCGCAAAGCGGTTGAAGCCTTGCCCGACAAATGCCGGGAAGCTTTTGAGATGAGCCGCTATGAGGGTTTGAGTTATGCCGAGATCGCCGAACAACAGGGAGTTTCCGTAAAAGCGATCGAAAAACAAATGGGTAAAGCCCTGCGCCTTTTGCGTGTGGCATTGGCCGATTATCTTCCTTTAATTCTTCTTTATCTGTCCGAGGGCTTCCGTTCATGACCAACCACAACGAACATATCGACGCCCTGATCGCCCGTTATTTTTCCGGGTCCATCACGACCCTGGAGGAGATCGAGTTGCAGGAATGGCGCGATGCCGATGCGGCTAACGAGGACTTTTTCCGCGACATGGAATTTGTGTTTTTTGCCAGTGCGAGTATCCGGGAACACAAAACCTTCGATACCGACAAGGCCTGGAACAAAATTGCACCCACCCGGGTAAACCGGGCTAAAGGGGAATTCCGGATCGGAAACTGGAAGAGTTTGTCGATCGCTGCCTCGCTGGTCCTGGTCGCCCTGGTCGCTTATTTGTTCCTGTCCAGAAAGGATGCCGTTCCGGTTCAGGAGTATGCGGCTGCGGAGGTTCCGGTCGAATTTACTTTGCCCGACAGTTCCAAAGTCATTCTCGAACCCGGGGCACGTATGGTGGCTTTGACTGGAAAACCCGGATCAAGAGAGTATTCCATCGAAGGAAAAGGAAGATTTTCGGTAGCGCACAGTGAGACCAACCCCTTTATCCTGCATTCCGGTGAGGTACAGATCAAAGACCTGGGAACAGAATTCGTAGTGGATGCACGTCCGGGTAACGACACCGTATTTGTTGCGGTGTATGAAGGAAAGGTACAGTTTAGCACCGCCAGCCAGGAAGGAATTGAACTCACCCCGGATCAGGAGGCTTATTACCTGCGTTCCGACCAGTCCTTCCATACGGGAAAAGAAGAAAGCCGCATCGAATTTGGAAGTTTCGATTTCCAGGGCCAGACCCTCGACATCGTGAGCGCCCAGTTGAGCCTCCATTTTCAAAAAGAGATCGTACTCGGAAATCCATCCCTCGCCAATTGCCGGATCAATGTCAATTTTAAGAATGAAACGCTTCCTGACATCCTCGAGATCCTTGCACTTACGCTTCAGCTTCAGATCAATGAAAATGACAACGTAATCACACTAAAAGGCAATGGATGCAAGTAAAAGGTCCCTGCACCTCCTGCAGGTTTTAATGGTTTTATTTTTATTGGGAAACACCGCAGTTTCTGCCCAAAACCCCCTTGAGCGAAAGGTTAGCTTAAGCAGTAAGCAGGTCAGGGTAAAAGAGGTTTTGATGGAGATCGAAAAAAAGGCCCACCTCAGTTTTTCCTATAACCCCGAACAGATCCACGATGAAAAAATGGTGGAGGCCATCTACGAAAACAAACCGGTGCGCTTTATTCTCGACCGGATCTTTAAAGGTTGGGTCGATTACCGGGCCAAAGGAAATTATATCATCCTGCACCCCAGCAAAAAACCGCCGGTACCTGAACCCCAATTTCAAAAGATCCGGATCAGCGGCTATGTGTTGGATGATGGAACCGGAACTTACCTGAATGGAGTAAGTATTTATGATACCCTTTCCTTTTATTCAACAGTGAGCGATGTGAACGGCCACTTTGAGATCGAGCTGGGAGAAAATTCAAATGCCCTCTTCCTGATGGTCAAAAAACAGGACTACCGGGATACCGCGTATTTTATCCGGCGGGAAGGATTCCAGTCGGTCGAACTGCGCCTAAAACCAAAGGTCGTCGACATTCCCGTGGTTTTACCCGACACCATACAGGCAGATAGCATCCGATCAAGCGATTCGCTCACGATCACAGACACAAGCGTGTATAACTGGAAGGAAGAGGTAAAACAGGATTATAAGCGCATACGCGGCATGCTAAGCGAACAGCTGCGTTTTAATGCCGAGAATATCAATGATACCTTCCTTAGAAAATTCCAGTTTTCATTTGTCCCGGGAGTAGGCACCAATGGCTTTTTGGGAGGAAGTGTGGTGAATGATTATTCCCTGAACCTGATCGGCGGTTATACAAAGGGTGTAAGAAAAGCGGAGGTCGGAGGAATATTTAACCTGGATGAAGGAGATGTCAGCTATTTCCAGGGAGCAGGAATATTTAATGCGGTCGGGGGTAATGTGACCGGATTCCAGGGCGCAGGAATATTTAATGTCGCGGAAGGCAACGTAACCGGATTCCAGGGGGCGGGTATTTTTAATGTTACGGAGGGAAATGTGCTGGGAGCCCAGGCTGCCGGTATTTTTAATGTCCTTGAAGGAAATACCACGGGCTTTCAGGGCGCCGGCATATTCAACGTTTCAGGAGGAAATATCCTTGGAGCCCAGGCGGCCGGTATTTTTAATGTAATAGGAGGGAATATCCGGGGTGCACAGGCAGCAGGCATTTTTAATGTTACGGAAGGCAATATCCTCGGGGCCCAGGCCGCCGGTATCTTCAATGTTTCTGCAGGCCATATTCATGGTGCCCAGGTCGCCGGCATCTTTAATATCAGCGATACCATCCTGCAAGGGGTGCAGGCAGCAGGCATCTTCAATGTCAATACAACACGGCTAAATGGTGTCCAGGTAGCCGGAATTTGGAATGCGGCTGAAGAGATCCATGGCTTTCAAATTGCAGGGATCGTTAACGGGGCATCCAAGGTATATGGCCACCAGTTTGGACTTATTAATATTGCCGACAGCGTAACAGGACTCCAGTTCGGTTTGCTTAGCTATTGCAAACAGGGCTACCATAAATGGGAGATCGGTGCCGATGAACTTTTTTTTACCCGTACCGCCTTACGAACCGGAGGGCACAAGTTTCATAATATCATACAAATGGGCATGGACCCCCGCAGCAGTGTCGACCCGCTCTGGTTTGTGGGGTATGGAGTTGGTACCAGTTTTCCTATGCGCCGGTCCTTTTTTGATATCGATCTTACGGCAAGTAATATTGCCAAAGGAGCCCCTTCTTATCGGCTGAGCACCTTGTCGCAACTTTATATGGGCATGGATTTCTATCTGGCGAAAAAAGTATCCATCGCTGCGGGAATAACATTGAATGCCTTTTTTGTCGATGTGACCCATCCTGATTTTATGGAAAGTTTTAATCCCATTCATCCGGCCGTATTTATGAACGAGCCATTGGGAAATAGCAGTTTTTATCGCCTCCAATCCTGGATGGGGGCTAAGGTGGCGCTGCGTTTTTTCTAAAAAAATAAAAAATTTTAAAAAACAGGTAGGGGAGTTCACTTTCTGTGTGTCACATACCAAACAGAACAGTAAAATGAACTTAAAACGTAGTATTTACCTGAAAGCCTTAATTCTATCCTTTATTCTCTTTCAAAGTGTGCATGCCCAGGTCATGACCCAATCTATCCGAGGAACCATTATCGATAAAGTATCCCAAACACCCATCTACGGCGTGACTGTGGTATTGATGGGTTCCGATCCGGTAATCGGGACCATGAGCGATCTGGACGGAAATTTTATACTCGAAAATGTTCCTGTGGGTAAAGTGGGACTTCAATTCAGCAGCGTGGGTTATGAAACCGTTACGATGGAAAACCTCACCCTGGCGGTAGGAAAAGAGCTGGTCCTGCAGATCAGCATGGAAGAAAAAGTGATCATCGGGAACGAAACCGTTGTGACCGTGAAGGTGGATAAAAGAAAACCACAAAACGACATGCTCACCGTGAGCTCCCGGACTTTTTCGGTGGAAGAAACGCAAAAATTCGCCGCTGCGGTGAACGACCCCCTGCGTATGGCCCAATCATACGCCGGAGTCGTAAGTACGGAGGATGGCAACAACAATATTTCCATACGCGGTAATGCCCCGGGAGGATTGCTTTGGCGTATGGAAGGCATTGATATCCCGAGTCCCAACCACTTTACCCAGCCGGGCGCTTCAGGTGGAGGGATCAGCATATTAAGCTCCCAACTTTTGAGCAATTCCGATTTTTCTACCGGAGCATTTGGTGCTGAATATGGAAATGCCCTGTCCGGGGTCTTCGACTTGCGCCTGCGCAAAGGAAATAACCAAAAACGCGAATACACCTTTCGTGCGGGGGTTTTAGGTATTGATGTGGCGGCGGAAGGTCCCTTTAAAAAGGACTATGCCGGTTCCTATCTGGTAAATTACCGCTATTCTACTCTTGGCATCCTTTCCAGCATGGGCGTGAATATCGGTCCGGGGGTTACCACATTCCAGGACCTGTCTTACCATGTTTTCCTGCCAGGCAAAAAGTACGGTTCTTTGTCTCTTTTCGGTTTCGGCGGACTCAGTTCGCAGGTGTTTGCTGCCGATAAAGATACCAGTCTGTGGAGTAAAGGTGGAAATCGGAGCAATGGGAATTTCTATTCCCATACCGGGGCCTTTGGCCTTAGTCATATCTACCATTTAAACAGCAACCATTTCCTGAAAACGGCCGTGGTCATTTCTACCAACGGGGTAGGCTACCAGGAAGACGAATTGAATTATGAGTTAAAGCCCGAGTTCAGGTATGAGGAAGATATCTGGCAAAACCGCCAGGCGGTCAGCAGCACGCTGAATTCAAAATTATCTTCACGGAGTAGTTTGCGTTCGGGCATAATCCTTACTCGTTTGAGTTTTACTACCGACCAGGTTTGGTATGACGACAGTTTAAACAAGAATATCACCCTGATGGAAAACGAAGGGAATACCTTTATGTACCAGGCTTATTCCCAAATGAAACATAAGCTGAATACGCACCTGACCCTCCAGGGCGGATTGCACCTGATCGGACTGGCCCTGAACAATACCTGGTCTGTTGAGCCGAGGGCCTCTGTCAATTATGCCTTTGATTCCAAAAACAGTTTGAGTTTTGGTTATGGAAAACACAGCCAGGTGCAGCCCATCAGCATCTATTTTTCACGCATAGCCGATTCGTTGGGCAATAGCAGCGAGGTGAATAAAGACCTTGGTTTGTCGAAAGCCCATCATTTTGTATTAGCCTACGACAGGAACTTTGGTAAACACTGGCGCGGAAGGGTAGAAGCGTATTACCAATACCTCTATGAGATACCCGTGAGTATCGATGCCGATTACCAATACAGCGTTTTGAACAACCGCGATGGTTATACCGATTTTGCGCTGGTCAACGAAGGCAAAGGCGAAAATTTCGGTTTGGAATTTACCCTCGAGCGCTTTTTGTACAAAGACTTCTATATGCTGTTTTCGGCAAGCGTATTTGAATCGCGCTACAGTGCCGTGGATGGAAGCTGGCACGATACCCGCTTTAATACCAACCACAATTTCTCTTTGACCACCGGAAAGGAATACAACCTCGGTGAAAAAAGAAAAAACAGGATCTTCGGCTGGAACGTAAAAGCGATCTACAGTGGCGGCATGCGTAATATGCCCGTCATGCTTGAGCAGAGCATCCAACGCAAACAGGCTGTTTATGATTTCCAAAACGCCTACAGCGATCAAAACCCTGCCTATTTCCGCCTGGACCTGGGGGTAAGTTTAAAACGCAATTTCAAACGCAGCTCCGGTACATTGACTTTGGATATCCAGAACTCAACGAACAGGCCGAATGTGGGGGGCAGGTATTTCGATACCAAGACCCTGGCGATGAAAACATGGACGCAGGCGCCACTTATACCGGTATTGGCGTATAAACTTGAATTCTAAGGTACGTCTGGCTTGCGCACGATTAGCGGACGCGGAGGCGCAAAGGCGCGGAGCTTGGTGTTTGCTTTGGCGTATTGCTTACGCCGGTATAGGAGGCGCGGTCTGGATTGTCCTTCACTGCGGTAGCGATACATGACTATGTGTCGCTGCCGCATTATTAATTCGGTATTTTCTCTGTGCACTCTGCGAAAAACTCTGCGTGCTCTGCGGTTAAAGCGAGGTGCTGTATGAACCTGACAACTTAAGTGTGTAGTTTTTTCATGAGAAGACGAAAAGCTTGTGAAATACTCATTCAATATTTCTTTTTCTAT
>JAKFCJ010000124.1:0-6286 GCA_036676705.1 Bacteroidota bacterium | reverse complement strand
TCAGGATATGAGTCTTAAGCTCAGAGCGAATGCCACAGTTTACCTCGCTTCCGTTCTCAATAACTTATTCAATCAAATTTAATCAACAAACAAGTCTAAAGGAGCGAAGCCGAAGTACGACGGGCGGGGCAGAGACCTAAGGTTACTTCACCGCCACAACACTGATCTCCACATTGGCATTTTTAGGGAGACCTTTTACGCCGACGGTTTCGCGGGCGGGGAAATCGTTGGTGAAATATTCGCTGTATACGACGTTCACTTCCTGGAAAAGGGCCATGTCGGAGAGGAAGATGGTGGTTTTGACCACATGAGCAAAATCCATATCGGCTTCTTTTAATACGGCCTTGATATTTTCCATCACCTGCACGGTTTCCTGGACGGTATTTTCCTGGGACATTTCTCCGGTTTTCGGGTTAATGGCTATTTGTCCACTGCAATAGAGGGTGCCATTGATAAGTACGGCCTGGCTGTATGGGCCGATCGGGGCCGGGGCGTTTAGGGTGATGATAATTCTTTTTTCCATGGCTGTATCTGGTAGTTGTGTATTTTTGCGAGCCTCACGTATCTCATTTCCGCATGAACATAGCATTAACTGGCCCGTTAGCACGCAAAGCAGAGTGGAAGCAAAGAGTCGCATCTGCCTGCAATATACTGGAATTTGATTTTGGGAAAGAACTTCCCGAGCACGATCTACTTGTTGACCTCGGATTTGACGACCATCCTGAGCGGATCATGGCTTACGATGCGCTAACCACTCCCCTGCTCCTTTCCTGCGTGAAAGTTCAATTAAGCGGTGTATTGGCCCATTTTGGGGTCAGGCACAAAAAAAATGTCTTTGGCATCAATGCATTGGCCTCTTTTATTGATAGAGACAAAAGCGAGATGAGCCTGCCCTTTCCTGAAGAAAAAGACGCCATCACTCCCCTGCTTGAAACCATGGGCATCGTTCCCGAATGGGTGCAAGACCGTGTTGGCCTGGTAACGCCGCGCATCTTGTTTATGATCATCAATGAAGCCTATTATACGGTACAGGAAGGAACAGCCGACAAAGCCGCCATTGACACGGGTATGAAACTCGGCACGGCTTACCCGCACGGGCCGTTTGAATGGGTTGAAAGAATTGGGATACGGGATGTGTATGAGGTTTTGGATTCTCTTTATCAGGATACGCGGGAAGAGAGGTATAAGATATGCTCTTTGTTGAAGACGGAGTATTTGAGGAGCGCTTTGGGGTAGGTTCGGGTGCAGGCTAGAGGGTGCAGGGTTCAGGCTTCAAGTTCCAAGCTCCAAATTGCAAGTTCCAAGTGTAGTCACCCTGAGCCGGCAAACGGATTATTAAACCTTGCAGAAACGTTATGCCGAGTCGAAGGGTCTCCGCCTCCGCTTTCGATGGATTTCACAATCATTTTAAGACTTCCGAAAAGCTTCGGCGGGCACGGCAAGTTCCAAGGGTCGGTCAGAGCAGTTTATTGAGGCGTTTGGGAAGTAGCTACCCTTGTGTTCGCCCGATGTCGAAGCTGTTTATTTTCTATTAATCGTAAAAACAATATTACCCATTTCCCGCAAATCCATCGTCCATTTCATCGAGTCATCGCTAAGCTCGGAGATTTGATACTCTTCAACGATTTCATTTATGTCCTCGCTCCCCTTGAACGATACTTTTAGGTGATTACTTTCCAGGTTCAATGTGTAAGTACCGAGTGCCCCATCAGGATAAGCATTTGACGTCATTTTAAACTTCCCGTCTTCAAGAAACTCATAGACCATTGAATAAGCCTCCTCTTCTGCACCTTTCAGAATGGCCGGCGAAATGTCAGGAGTATTTGCTTCCATTTTCTTAATGACCCAGCTCCCAAGAAGACTTGACGGCTGGAATTCGGAGCTGCAATTGGCAAAAGACACGACAATAAGCGTAAGAATTATTAGTTTTTTCATTGATTGGAATTTGAATCGTGAACACGCTTTTCAGGCCTGTCAATGTTAGTTATGGTGATTAATAGGTGGGATTTTTATTTCATCAATTCTTCGGAAATGATCATTTATAGCGCTGTCGTACCATCTTCGCCTTATCCATTGGTCAATTTTGTCGGTTGGATAAGGCATATCTTGTTCGCCTACGTCGAGCAATACAAATGTGTTTTCGAAAGTAGCATTATCTACCACGGTTTTTGCACCCGCCTTGTAAAATGTGTCCTCACCAATTCTGTAATTAAACTCCGTCCAGCCAATATTGAATGGAATAGCTAGAAAATCTGATACCCTTTTTATGTTCTTTTCAGTGTAAACAATTTGAAATTTTTTTCCAACTTCCCCGTCCAAGGATGTTTGCATAAACTGAATACATTTCGCCTGATCATTTACGAAAACGCCCTTTGTCCAGCTTGCAAACTTTCGTATCTGTTCAGCATTTTCCTGCGGCAATAATCGTCCGAATTGAATTTTTTTTACAGTCTTCCTGTCTTTCGAAAGGTCGGTCGAAAGGTAGTAATGTTCAAAGTCCGGGGAAATTGTAAAACCACCTGAATATTCCCATATTGTTATCGAACGAACACCGTTTTCAAGAAAATAAGTAATGAAAAAAGTCAGCCAATTATTATCGGTTGGTAAGTCGATTTGTTCTGCTTCTATAAGAGTTATTGTAAAAGGAATTCCTTCTTCTTTAAACTCCCCTTTCATGGCTATTACGGGAAGTTCTACAAATAAATTTTCCTCCGTTTTGTCCTTAAAAAGGATCGGCAGGTACATTTCGCTTCCATAATAAAATATTTTTGCCGACAGGTATTTGTGTCCGCCTTGAACTCCCGTTGTCAATACTTTATAATTTGACAGAATATGGGTTGTCATACAATCCTCCGCTAAGCGCTTTTAAACTTGCTGCCGACTACGAAAGTCCTCATACGCCAGAGCAATCCCCGCTTCTAATGATACCGCAGGCTTAAATCCCAAACGATGCAACACACTTACATCCATCAACTTCCTGGGGGTGCCATCGGGTTTGTCGGTATTGAAACGGAGTTCGCCTTCGTAGCCTACTATTCGTTTAATGAGCAATGCCAGGTCTTTGATGGAGATGTCTTCCCCCACTCCTACATTTACAAATTGCTTTTCATTGTACGTTTCCATCAATAAAAAACAGGCGGCGGCCAGGTCGTCGGCAAACATGAACTCGCGCAAGGGGGAGCCGGTGCCCCAGATCTCTACCACAGCCTTTTTTTCCGTTTTTGCTTCGTGGAACTTGCGGATGAGTGCGGGTAATACATGTGAATTCTCCGGGTGGTAGTTATCGTTATACCCATACAGGTTCGTAGGCATAACGGCTATAAAATTGGCGCCATACTGGTCGCGGTAAGCTTCGCAGAGTTTGATGCCGGCTATTTTAGCAATGGCATAGGGTTCATTGGTGGGTTCTAAGAGACCGGTGAGCAAATATTCCTCTTTAAGGGGCTGTGGTGCCAGCTTGGGGTAGATGCAGGAGGATCCAAAGAACATCAGTTTTTTAACCCCGTTGACATGACTTTGATGAAGGATATTGCTTTCTATCATCAAATTATCATACAGAAAATCAGCTCGATACGTATTATTGGCAACAATCCCCCCTACTTTGGCGGCGGCTAAAAAAACGTAATCGGGCCTTTCTTTTTGGAAAAAGGCAGCCACGGCAGCCTGGTCGCGTAAATCTAATTCGGCTGAGGTGCGGGTTATAATATTGGTAAAGCCTTCCTTAATAAGCTTTCTGCTCAAGGCCGAACCTACCATACCGCGATGACCGGCGATATATATTTTTGCTTCCTTTTCCATGCTTATTCAAAATAGTTCAGGGTACGGTAGCCTCCATTTTTTAAATACGCATCTTTTTGCATTACGTGCATATCGCTTTGCATCATGTCTTCGACCAAGGCTTTCAGGTCGTATTTTGGGGTCCAGTTCAGATCGGCCTTGGCTTTGCTTCCATCGCCAATGAGCAGGTCGACTTCCGTGGGGCGGTAATATTTTGGATCGATACGCACAACGACTTGTCCGGTTTTGATCGCCTCCAATTTTACGCCAAAGGCCTCCGCTTTTGCTTTATCGATCGTATCAATGATCCCGGTTTCGGCCTCATCTTTTCCTTCAAAACGCAGGCTGATACCGGCTTCTGCAAAACTTAATTTCACAAAATCGCGAACAGGTGTGGTAATGCCTGTTGCCACCACAAAATCATCGGCTTTATGGTGCTGCATGATCTTCCACATGGCTTCTACATAATCCTTGGCATGGCCCCAGTCGCGGCGTGCATCGAGGTTACCCAGGTACATGGTATCCTGTGCGCCAAGCACAATGCGTGCTGTGGCCCGGGTAATTTTCCGGGTTACAAAGGTTTCTCCCCGAATGGGCGATTCGTGGTTAAACAGAATGCCATTGCTGGCGAACATACCGTAGGCCTCCCGGTAATTAACCGTTATCCAGTAGGCGTATAATTTAGCTGCAGCGTAGGGTGAACGGGGATAAAAAGGGGTCTTTTCACTCTGGGGAACTTCCTGCACCAATCCATACAGTTCAGAAGTAGAGGCCTGATAAAAGCGGGTCTTTTTTTCCATACCCAAAATACGGATGGCCTCGAGGATACGCAGAACGCCTATGCCATCAGCATTGGCTGTATATTCAGGTGTTTCAAAACTCACATGCACATGACTCATTGCCGCGAGATTATAGATCTCGTCCGGTTGCACTTCCTGTATAATACGTATCAGGTTGGTGGAATCGGTGAGGTCACCATAATGCAATACCAGGTGCCTGTTGGGTGTATGCGGATCTTCATACAGGTGGTCGATCCTTTCCGTATTGAATAATGACGATCTTCTTTTGATGCCATGTACTTCGTATCCTTTATCCAATAACAATTCTGCCAGGTATGCACCGTCCTGGCCGGTAATTCCGGTAACAAGGGCTTTTTTCATTGTACTATTTCTTTAAAAAAATTATCGTACTGCCGGATGATATGATTCCAGCTGTATTTCTCGTTGATCAGTTTGCGGTTGTTTTCCCTGAACCTTGTTTCATTGATGGCACGGTCATTCGCTGCTGTTCTTAACAGTGAAGCGAGTTCATCAGCATTTTTGAAAAATAATGCATTTGAATTGAGGACGGGACCATTGAATAAATTTTCATAAGCGAGGATATAAGCATCAGCTGCCATGGCCTCCAGCAGTGAAGGATTGGTGCCGCCTACTTTATGGCCGTGGATATAACACAACGCCGAAGTTCGCAAAGCATCGAGTTTTGCTTTATCGTAAACGCCACCAACCAGGCGAATATTCTCGTTGTGGCGGAACTGGTTTTCGAGTTCCTTCGCATATTTACCGGTGTGATTGCCTACGATGATCAGCGGCAGATCCGGCTGTGCCTTATCATAAGCCGTCATCATCATATGAATATTGTTTTCAGGCTCTATCCTGGCCACGATCAGCAGAAATTTATTCTTTTCCAGGTTGAGGTCCCTTAATACATTATAATCAAAGTTGGTAGCGAGGTCGGCCCCATAAGGCAGGAACCTGGAATCAATATCATACTTATTGTCAAGATAGGTTTTGATCCCTTCGTTATCGGCAACGATATAATCAGACCGGAGAATGGCCAGGCCTTCACAGTATTTGATAAACAGCTTGGTTAAGCCGTTCCATTTGTCTCTCTTCCATTCAATACCATCCATATTTGTTACGATGTAGGGTTTCTTTCCTTTCCGCTTTAAACGGTAAGCAATGGAAGAAGTAGCATAACCAGCCTCGTAAACGATGTCGAAATCATTTTTTACTGCATGCTTCAGGCACAGGTAATCATATATAAAATGGGCAGACGCACCGATGGAATGTTCCGGGCAATAAATATGAACAATATTTACTTTACCGATCTTTTTAAGCTCGGGTTTGTAAAAATGGGGATTATATACAGTGACCTCGTGGCCTATTTCTGTAAGGCCATGCGAAATGAATTCAGCAAATTGTTCAAACCCGCCATATGCATTCGGTATGCCCCTTGTTCCTAAAATTGCAATCTTCATTTACCTGATAATTGTGGCGAAAGTATCGCTGAATGATCATTAATCGTTATCTCTTGAAAAACAGTTGCCAGGAAAACAGCAGCACTCTGGTGCCAGTTGTACCTGTCCAGTATAGTGGTACGGATTTCATTGCATTGTATCAACCGTTCTTCCGCTGTTTGCGATAGTTTTCGCAGGATAGCTTTAGTGATGTTCCCCGGCGTGCTGCAGTCAATGTGGTCAGCACCAAAAAAATCAAAATCCTTCATC
>JAKFCJ010000123.1:0-8467 GCA_036676705.1 Bacteroidota bacterium | reverse complement strand
GGGGTCGCAGGCCAGCCTTGGAAAGGCAAGGGGGGCGACATCAAATTTGCCGCCTTTCGGGCGTCCGGAAATCTCAACCAGAAGAAAACCGGCCCGCATTGGCTTCGCCGAAGCAGGTCGTCCCGATTGCGAGATCAGGGTGCGGGTTCATTAGGTTTCATGCGCCCGACCATAGGCTAGGCGAGGCGAACGCCTTGCGTTTTTTGCCTCTATACTCTATTCAGGAGGAATCGACATTTGGCCGGACGACTGGGCTACTTCGCTTTGGCACTGCCGGGCGCACGTTCCTTCTCCCTACCAATATCGACGAATGGGTGGTTCGGTATCGGTTTCCACCTACGTGCAGACGACAGTGAAAAGGATTTCCCAATGGAAACGGGAACCGTGAAGTGGTACAACGAAACCAAAGGTTATGGTTTCATTAAGCATGACGATTCGGACAAAGAAACCTTTGTTCATGCAACAGGTTTAATTGACAAGGTCAAACAAGACGATGCCGTTGAGTTTGATCTGCAGGAAGGAAAAAAAGGATTAAATGCCGTAAATGTACGGTTGATTTGATAGTACTGTTTTTCTGAGACCTTTAAAAGCCGGCCATAAGCCGGCTTTTTTAGTTTTCGGTATCGTAAAACAATTTATAGAATTTCCTGCCGTCAGGGTCAGTTCCCCTTTCGATCATCTGGCGGTTGCCATGTATATAAACATGGAAATTTTTATCCAGTTTGAGTACACTTTTAAATACCCCTGAATTTTTCTTAACCGCATGTTCGTTTATATCAAAGTCTTCACTGAAACTGAAACCGTTCTCTTCGATATTTTGATTCACAAAACGCGAAAAACTATCGATCACTCCGGGATCCTGAAATACATTTTGTGCAAATTCCTTATCCTGAAAATGATCCTGACTTTTAAAATATTCCGCTGAACGATTTAAAAGTGCGATCTGGTCAGCCCTGGAGATATCATATTCTTCCGTAAGTTGTTGGGTAACAAAATCCTTGGTCAGGTTAACCGCTTGTTGGGTGAAGTGAAACGCATCCTTACAGGGAACCAATCCCAGAAAATCATCTTTCCAGTAGGCGGCGTCCTGGACCCTTCCACTGCGGTCGGCCGTACAAATTTTATATCCTGTTTCCGCATTCTGATTCAGGATCAGGCAAGCTTTATCGATCTTGTCAAGGCCTATTCCTTCTACCAGGTTAACATCGTAGTTCGAAGGCTGCTGGATAAATTGAAGAAATTCATCGAGATGTTCGATCTTATAAACTCCGATGGCGTCGCTGTGCCGTCCGTCGCTGCCTACATGACCGAAATAGGCAATGCACAGTTCGCCGGGTTTAATTCCGGGATGTTCCGAAACATCATAAAGCAAATTAGCAATGAATTCTCCTTGTTTGATGAGGTTTTCACCCGGACTTTCAAAAATAGCGCTGCTATAGCGGTACATTGGATGATTTTCATAGCCGGCATCGTTGGCAAACTGAAAATATTCCGGCATTTTAAAAGGGTGGAAGAACAGTTTAACAAGTGCAGCCTGGAGCGCATCATTTTCTGTTTGCGTAAAATCCAGCGAAAGGCGGACACCCTGATCTTCAAATTTGTTACCAACCCGATGAACCAGCAGCAGGCGAACGGTCGTATTGGAAAAGTCTAACATGGGGTGCAAATTACGCTTCTAAAAAACACCTTTATCCCCCAGTTTTCCCCAAAATAACGGATCAGGGCAGGAGAGTGATGTTTCCTTTCAGGTGGTAACGTTTCCCATCTGTCCCTACGGCATCAATCACGTAGATGTACACATCTTCCTGACAGGGAGTTCCTTTGTACTGCCCGTTCCACAGGTCTGAGAAACTTTCGGAATCAAAAATCTCTTCTCCCCAGCGGGTAAATATTTGAATATGATAGCGATAGATATACATGCCCTTCACTTCAAATTGATCATTGAGGTGATCGCCATTCGGGGTAAATGCATTGGGGACAAAGATCCGTGACTGAACCGGGGCGCAGGAAATATTCGAATGGCTCCAAACCTGGCGAATTAGCGGGACGTATTCAGGATATCTGAAGGCTGTTACCCGGTAACAATAATCAGGCCGGCCAACGTCTTCCGTGATTTCGTCGACATAAACGGTATCCATGGGACCAACAGCAGCCAGAGTAAGGATGGACCCGTCGGGTTCCAGCCGTTCTACAACATAATATTCGGGAATCTTTTCCCAGCCTAAATAACTGCTCCATCTCAAAACCGGTCTTTCCATTGAATCCACCTCGGTTCGTAGTAATATGGATCGTGATTCTGCACCGGGAGGGCCGATATCTCCACAACTGTCTTTCACCCGTATGCGGAAATAATACGACTGGTCATCAACCTGCAAAGGTATTTTGGTCAGATCCTTCTGACTCATATCCAGCCAATCTTTTACCGAATAGAACGTGTTTCCGTCTTTACTGTACTCAGGCAAATAGCCGGTAAGCGGAAATTTGGAATAATAGGGTTCATTCCATTCGGCCAAAATTTCCCGGTCATACTCCACGCTGATACGTTTCAGGTCATGGAGGGGCACTTGCGGACTATGTGGAGGACTGGCTTTGCTCGTATCGCTTCGGGAGATAAGGTGAGGTACCACAGCCTGCACCGCCCTGATGCGGTAATTGGGATGGGCATAACAGCGAATCAGGGTGTCAGCAAAATGCAGGGAATCAGCCGGCACAAAGGCAATGGAGTCGAAAAGGGAAGGGTCCGTTTCATTCTCCCTTTCGATCACGTAACAGGCCGGCTGCCATCCTTCGTATTTATTCCAGTTCAGATGAACAGTATTCGTATCGGCAATAGCTGTTAATTCCATACTTCCATGCACAACACTTCCGGCCATCCCGGAAACTTTTCCGCAGGCATTTTCCTCCCGCACCCTGAAATGATACACCTGATGAAGGGTGTTTAAGGATGGATGCACAAAACTGGTGTCATGACGCATAAAGCGGTTCGCGACCAGGTAAAAGTCGCTGCCTTCCTCCTGTAATTCAAGAAGATACTGATTGAAGTCGATTTGTTTTGACGGGGAAAATTCGGCAATAAATTCCATATTGGTACCTATGCTCACCCGGTGCATAAACGGAGCAGGAGGAGGGAGGGTATCTCCGATCATCATAAAAGGGCCTGTACGTTGATCCAGACAACCCCTTGCTGAAAGGACTTCGATCCGTGCTATATAAGGTCCGACTTTCGGGTATTTATGCTGGACGAGGGATTGGGTCCCGAACAAACGATCACCATCTCCAAAATTCCAGCGATACTCGGTTATGCTGTCCATAAATGTGGTAGCGGTCACCTCATAGATGGCCGACTCACCGAGGCATAAAAGACTATCCGGACTCGTCAATCTGATCGCAATTCCGGGTACTTTTATATCCTGAATGAGCGAATCAACACAGCCATAATTGGTTTTTACACGCAACAGGATACTTTCCAGTCCGGGCGTGTTAAATGTTTTATTGATGGATTTGCCCGATCCTATCTGTCCGTTTTGATCGAACCAAAGTTCTTCCGTTATTTCTCCTTCTACCGGCACACTGGTGCTGCTCATGGTTTGTGGGGTTCGAACACAGGCCTCATTGCTTACAAAAGTGGCCAGGGGATTTTCACGGACAAAGATGGTATCCAAAGGAGGTAAGGCATATTTACACCCTCCGTCATTGCTCAGGATCATTAGTGGAATAAACCGTCCCGGTTGTTGGTAGGTATGGCTGAGTGAGGCACCGTGTCCCAGATTTCCATCCCCGAGGTCCCATTCAATTTTTGTGGCGCCCTTATTTGAAGAGGTGAATTCCACCTCGATACGCTCACAGGCTTCGCTCGGGGTAAAGGAATAGGTGCCGGTAGGACCATCAACCAGAACCAGGGCAGGAACGAAACGTTCAGATTTGCATCCTTTGGAATCTTCAACCTGCAGTTTAATGGAATAATTGCCAGGCATGAGGTAATTTTTCCTGGGATTTTTTAAGGTGGAAGTAGTGCCATCTCCAAAATCCCATTTCCAGGACACGATCGGATCTTCACCGGGCAAGGAAGTGTCGCTAAAGCTAACGAGCAATGGCGGACAGGATGAAAATTTAGGACTGACATCAAAGCCGGTTGCGATCTTACTTCCTTTGCCGAATACAGGAAAGGTATCCATACTTATACAGCCGAAGTTATCGATAGCCTGCAGCACAACATTATGCCAAAGATCAGGCGGCAGGGTTCCGAGGAATTGGGAGTTGGTTGACGTTCCGCCCGGGAAATACCAGGTATAATCGACCGGTTCATAGCCAGCCTTACCCACGTTGATTACTTTAAAGCGATAACGTGCCTCATTACAGCCGGGCTCCTGACTGATGCTTACGGTAGGTGAAGGTTCAAACGGATAGACCTGAAAATCTTTCTGGCTCGTGCACCCGAAATCATCCAATAAAACCAGGGAAATGCTCTTTCCCTGGTTTTGAAAGTAGGGAGCTTTTAAAAACGTATATTCCATGGTGTCGGCGATCACATCAAATTCGCCATGGTCAGGGATCACCCATTTTTTTTCTACGATACCTGAAAAATCTCCGGAAAGATCGAGCAACTTAATTTTGCCGGGTACACAAAAACTGTCGTTGAGAATACGCCCCTCGGCTTTGACCCCTTTGATCTCGATTTCAAAGGAATCCATCAGTTCCTTGATACAGCCGTCGCTATTGACCAGCGTTAATTTTCGCCAATAGATGCCCGGCTCTTCGAATTTTACTGTAAAAGAGGAGTCGCTGCCAACAAAACCATTCCCGAATTCATACCAGAAGGTATCGACGTTAAACAAGAAGGATTTGTAGGATATATTGGCCGGAGCACAACGGTTTCCTTCAAAAGCCGGGAATGCATTAAAATCTTTGATCTTGCCGCTGGTAAATTTAACAGAATCCCAACAACCCGTGATGGTATCGGTTATGTAAAAGGATGCCGACCAGGGTGTGGAATTAAAGGTATGCGCCGCACTGTCGATGCCATAAACCTTTGTTCCATCGCTAAATTCCCACCACCGGATATGCCCGCCATATGTCGTGATATCAGGCACGAAGATTTCCGGTTTACAGGGGTCCGGACTTCCCTGGGACACAAAGGGTCCTAAAACAGTGATATACTCTTCTTTAACCAGGCTATCGAAGCACCCGTTGTTTTCTACTACTAATTTTACCTGGTATTTGCCGGGAGGTATATGATAGGTGGTATTCGGATTTTCCTGATCAGAAATTGTACTCTCGCCAATTACCGGCTCAAAAAATTGCCAGCGATAGGAATCGATCTCCACGCTTGAAGAATCCTGCGACTGACTCGTGAATTTCGGTTTTAAGCCCCGGCTGCAGCCGATGGTGGTATCTACCGAAAAAAACGCTCTCGGTTTGAGCCCCAAACTTACCACAGTATTAGCCTGAACCACACAGCCCAGCTCGTCACGAATTTCAACCGTTGCCGTATACGTTCCGGTATCCGGATAGGCATAACTGATATTCGCCCCTTGTGCCGAGTCACCATTACCAAAATCCCATTTATAATAAAGTATGGAAGTCATCGAATTTCCAACCGCATTAAAATGAGTGGTAAACGGAAAACAACCTTCGTTTGGACCGTAATAAACGGTTAAAACGGTAGTCAGTTTCTTTATATAATCCTTTTTGATCAGGGTACTGTTACACCCATAAATATTGGTGGCATCCAGGCGAATCGTATAGTTTTTGGCCGAATCAAGGAATACCGTTGCCGGATTTTGATCCATGGAAGTGTCCTTGTTGTCAAAAGTCCACATCCAGCGCACGATATCCTTTCCATGCCCGGAAAACTGTACCGGAGCATATGCGGCGCAGAGGAGGGTATCGCTTGCTGTAATGCCCAGGTCAGGAGAAGGATAAACGGTAATTTTGTTTCGATGGACCAGTGAATCGCTGCAACCCACGCCACGCACACGCCAAACAATATCATAACTGCCGGCCTGGGTGAAGACCAGGCTGGTATCGGGATTTGTACTTTGAAAGGGACCTATTTGCCAGGAAAGGTTTGAAGGAGTAGCCAAAGGATTCGAGGCATCCTTTACTTTAAGCTGGAAGGGGGTGCAGCCAGATGTTGCATTCACTGTATAATTGGCCTGGGGACCCAGCGTATTTACCGCTTTTTTGTATTTGGATACGGAGCATCCATTTGCATCGGTAACCTGCAAATGCACATTGAATATTTTATTGCCATTAAAGGTATGAGCGGGATTTGGCTGGGTTGACGTATTGCCATCGTCAAAATCCCATAAATAGGTATAGGGCGTTATACCACTGACGATATTGGCCTGGAAGGAGGTGGTTAAAGGAGGAGCACAACTTACCGGGTTTGTGGCATTAAAATCGAGTTGAAAAGGCGCACTTATCCTGACATAATTATTTCTGGAAATCACATGGCTGCACCCTTTGGTGTCGGTGACCTGTAGGGAAACAGAATAATTTCCGCCTTGTTGATAGGTATGTTGAGGGTGTTGCGAAGTACTAACCGAACCGTCTCCAAAATCATAAAGCCAGGATTGGATGGGGTAGGTACCTGCCTGAGAAGAATCACGGAAGGAAACCTGGACGGGAGCACAACCGGAAACAGGAGCCGACAAACTGAATTTGGCAACGGGTTTGGCAAAAACGTTGATATAGGCCGTTTTGGTAATGGAATCGCTGCCGGATGCATTCCATACCTTTAATTTGATCGTATAGGTTCCTTCCTGTATATAAATGGCACCCGGATTTTTCTGTGTGGATTGGTTTCCATTCCCAAAATCCCACAGATAATTGAGTCCGGATCCACTGGAAAGGTCTTGAAAATTAATAGTTAGCGGGGAGCAGCCATCCTTAATATCTGAAGTGAAATCAGCCGTTTGCGCCGACACAGCTCCGAAAGCACCAATACAGATCAGTGAAAATTTAAGAAGGTATCTGATTTGGCCGGAACGCATCTACTCCTGTAAGATGCTGAAAGCTACGAAAATGTTGCCGCTTCAACTAAAAAATGTGATTAAGTATTTTTGAGGGATAAAACTCTTGCTTCTTACAATTCGACGAACTCTCCCGCCTTTTCGATCCGTAACGCGATCATTTTGGAAGTAGGAGTATTGCTTTTATCGGCCACGCTGTCGATCGGCACCAGAACATTGGTTTCCGGGTAATAGGTTGCCGTGCAGCCACTTGGAATACTGAAAGGGATCACGATAAACCGATGGGCAACCCGCTCCATTCCTCCAAAAGAGTTGACCAGATTCACCACATCGCCTTTTTTCAGGCCCTCTTTTTTCATGTCTTCGGTATTCATGAAGATCACCCGCCTTTCGTTGTTAACCCCTCTGTAACGGTCGTTCAGTCCATAAATCGTCGTATTGAACTGGTCATGTGAACGGATGGTCATCATGCGGTATTCTCCATCAGCAATAGGGAACTCCTCCAGTTTAACCGTGCTCAATTCTGCTTTTCCGCTCAGGGTTTCAAATTGCCCTTCCCTGGCCGCATTCGGGAGGTAAAATCCTCCCGGTTCCCTGACACGTTCGTTGAAATTATCAAATCCCGGGATGGTTTTTTCGATATCCTCCCGAATGCGGTCATAATGTTCGGTATACCGCATCCAGTCAATTTTACTGGTTTTTCCCATCACAGCCAGGGCCATTAAGCACACGATCATGGGTTCGGAGAGGAGTTTGTCGGAAATGGGTTTTAAAGAACCTTTCGACATCTGAATGATCCCCATCGAATTTTCAGTGGTAACAAATTGCACCTCACCGCGGAGCATGTCTTTGTCGCTCCGCCCGAAACTTGGCAGGATCAGGGCCTCATCTCCATGGACCAGATGGGAACGGTTCAACTTGGTTGAAACCTGCACGGTCAGTGCACAATTCCGAAGGGCAGCCGCCGTATAATTCGTATCGGGGGTGGCGGAAAGGAAATTCCCGCCCATGGCAAAAAATACCCGCACCTTGTTCTGTTTCATGGCATGGATACAGTCCACCACATCGTAGCCATGATCGCGGGGTGTTTTAATACCAAAAACCTGGTCCATCCTGTCCAAAAAGTCTTCCGATGGTTTTTCATAGATGCCCATCGTCCGGTCTCCCTGCACATTGCTGTGTCCGCGAACCGGACAGGTCCCTGCACCCGGCTTACCGATACTGCCTTTGAGCAACAATACATTGACCACCTCTTTGATGGTATCCACGGCATTTTTATGTTGGGTAAGCCCCATGGCCCAACAGGCGATGATCTTCTTCTTATCCCGGAGCAAATCGGCGAAAGCCTGCAGCTGGAACTCATCTATGCCGGAAATTCGCTCCAGCTCCTTGTAATTGTACTTCTCCAGGTCTTTTTTGAGCGTTTCAAAACCAAGGGTATGGTCGCGGATAAAGTCCAGGTCCAGAACCTGTCCGGGATCGGCCTCTTCAAA
>JAKFCJ010000122.1:0-7295 GCA_036676705.1 Bacteroidota bacterium | reverse complement strand
CGGTGCCGGTGAAGAAACCATCCTGGCCCGTGTGGGTGAAGGTGTGGTATCCTCGATCGGTTCGGCAGCCTCGCATAAAACGGTGCTCGAAAATCCGGATAGTATCTCTAAAACGGTATTGGCCAAAGGACTCGACTCCGGAACTGCCTTTGAGATCTTATCCATCGATATTGCCGACGTAGATATAGGCAAGAACATCGGTGCGGTATTGCAAACCGACCAGGCCATGGCCGATAAAAATATTGCCCAGGCGAAAGCAGAAGAGCGTCGTGCTATGGCTGTGGCCCTCGAGCAGGAAATGGTAGCCAAAGCCCAGGAGGCCCGTGCCAAGGTAATTGAAGCAGAGGCTGAAATTCCAAAAGCTATTGCTGAAGCTTTCCGTTCCGGAAACCTGGGGATCATGGATTATTATAAACTGAAAAATATCCAGGCGGATACCGACATGCGTGAAAGTATTTCCAAACCCACTAAGGACAATAAAAAATAGGCAATTCGTCTATCAAAATAGAAGATCCCGGTCAGTTTTGGCCGGGATTTTTTGTTAGCGGGGGAGCGAGACCTGCGGTCTGAGCGTAGGAGCGGAATAGTGCAAGGTCCGCTTTTCCGCTCCGGCCGAAGGCCCGCTCCCTCGCTCCCCGTCCTTACTCAGAGCTCGTTTTTAGCTTATCGCCAAATACTTTCTGGAGTTTATCAAGTTTCGGCTTGATAACCACACGGCAATAACCGTCGGAACTGTTGTTATTGTAATATTCCTGGTGATAATCTTCGGCTTTATAGAAGGGTGCGGCCGGACTAATTTCTGTGACCACAGGGGCTCCAAAGGTTAGTTCAGCATTCAATTTATCCTTAAAATAAGTGGCCCTTTCTTTTTGATAATCGTTATGATAGAAGACCACGGAACGGTACTGGGTACCTTTGTCGGCACCCTGCTGATTGAGTGTCGTAGGGTCATGTGTTTGCCAAAATACTTCAAGCAACTCGTCGTAACTAATGATATTGCTGTCATATACAAGCTGAATAACCTCAGCATGACCGGTCAGTCCGCTGCATACTTCGCGGTAGGTCGGGTTGGCTATTTTTCCTCCTGAATAGCCCGACATCACGGAGTGAACTCCTTTCAGGTCCTGAAAAATCGCTTCTACGCACCAAAAACACCCTGCTCCGAAGGTTGCCGTATCCATAATCGAATCATTTTGCATATCCATACCTGAATTGTCTTCTAAAACTACTTTTTCTGATTCCCTGCTGGCCTGACAAGCCAGGAAGCTGACCATGCCCAGTAAAATAACAAGTGGTTTCATTTTTTCGTTTTGTTAAGCCGACTCAAAAATAAAGCCGAAAAACAAAAGGTCATAAAAGGGATCAGCCAGATAACCCGCGCCTGGTAGCGGTTCAAAGCGTTGGAAAATACCCCGCAAAAAAAGGCATTGACGACCAAAAACAGGATGAGTCCCAGGATGAGCAGCGTCCATTCCTTTTTCCATTGGCCGCTTATCCATCCATACAACACCAATACGACCAGAAGAACGGACGAGATTATGACCGCCCAGTTCTGCACTTTGGTTTTCCCGTCAAAATGCAGATCACGGAAATATTGGGCAGAAGTTTTGTACTTCGCCAGCATGGGCGGATAGTAGCTTTCCAGCACAGAATAGGGCGCGCTCCCCTCCTTTTGCGATTTGATAAATCCGATCTCGAAATCAAGGATCTGTGCCCGGGTGGTACGCAGCGCATGTTGGAACCAACATTGCCTGCTTTCCGGGTCCTTCCACCAGGCTGCCATAAAAGGTTTTAATTCTTCATTTCTTACTTTCCAGCAATATCCCCAACCCGCTACTTGTTCGCAGGTGCTATCCACCAGTATCCTGGAATCCCACAAGATATAATTCCCTTCTTTTCCCCGCAATTCCTCCTTATTCCGGCATAAAAATCCGGGAGCCTCAGGATCGCCACAGTGCTTGTCGAGCCAGGGCTCCAAAACACCCGCCGTTTGAAGGCTGGCGACAAAAAAGACCCGGGAGGAATCCGAATAAAAAAAGCGACCATCTGTCAACTGGTTGATCATCGGTATGATCATAAGTACCGGAAGAAGGATCCAGGTACCCCGCAGGTGCTGCCATTGTTTGAGCAATATCCCGTACCCCAGCACCATAAGCGGATAAAATAGCAGAAAGATCATTAAATGGGAGGTATGACTCGCCACAAGGAACAGGATGAGAACTCCTGTAATAATTTGGTGGATCAAAGGCAGTTCACGCTTTCGTATCCATAAAAAAACAGCGAAAAAGAGTACGGCGGTAAACACATCCGGCATAAGCTGGGAAACCAGGTGAGGAAGTCCGGTGAGCAGGGCCAACAGGCTCATCACTACACCACTCATCCATTTTTTAATTCCGGGAAACAAAAAAACATGGACAAAAACATAGGCTGCATACAGCAAAACAAAGCCCTGTGCCACAGGTACAAAGTGCATGCTCAACAAGAATTGGCTTAGATGAAGGAACCAGGAATATGCCATCGGCCGGTCGATAGGGACGTTCCCGTCATAGGCAGCAGCCATGTATGTTCCACTATCGGAATAAAGCAGTGGAAATCCGTATTCCCATACCGGACTTAACATCAGACCTAATGCCAACAGGTTAAATAGCAGGGTTAATGTTATGGAAAGTGGCTTTTTGTTCATGAATCGCGAATTCTCAAGTCAAGATTACCAAAATTCTTTGATTGTCGCCTCTTTTTATATCTTGCAGGCATGGATATTTCCTCGATCCTCGTATTCCTTCCTATTGCATTTTCTGCATTATTCCCCGTTGTTAATCCTGTAGGAACCTCCATCCTCTTTTTAAACCTTACGGAGGCCGCCCCGGGCAAAACCCGCAGGAAAATTGCCGGAAAAATAGCCATCAACTCCCTGGTTTTGATGATCGTAACACTGATCCTGGGCTTATATATCCTCAAATTATTCGGACTCAGCATTCCGGTGGTTCAATTATGCGGTGGACTGGTTTTGTTCTCCATGGGCTGGCATTCGTTAAACTCGGATGAGGATACCAACGAGGCCAGTAACAAGGAATTTATCCGGGATGATGTGGGTGCCGTGTATGAACGACAAGCCTTTTACCCTTTCACTTTTCCACTTACCGTGGGCCCCGGAACCATTGCCACTACCCTTACTTTAAGTGCAGAGGCTTCTAAAGGAGGCGTTTTAGGCATTGAAAACTACCTGGGGATCAGCATTGCCATGCTGCTGATCGGGGTAATTATCTATTTGTCGTATGGTTATGCCGATTATATCGTAGCCCGTCTCAGTGAAAATCTACGCAAAGTAATCATGCGTCTGCTGAACTTTATTTTGCTGTGTATTGGCGGTCAGATCACCATCAATGGGATACATGCCATCATAATGACCTTTTAGTCATATACCCGTTTAGCTTGCCTTCCAGGTCTGCAGGTGAATAGTTGATGGATTTGAGCGTTTTTCTGTCTTCTTTTCTGAAAACCAGGTACTTCCCATACTTTTCTTCATAAAAAGCCTCTTGTCCTTTGGCTCCAAAATGGCGCAAAGTCTCTTCCGCTTCTTCCAGGTTCAGGCAGGCTTTACTCATGTTTGAGCGTTGTACTTCTTCAAAAAGCTCATGAAAGACATCCTGAAGGCCGAATTCCAGAACAGCTCCACTTAGAACGTACTGGATATCACAGAGGGCATCTGCCACAGCAACCAGATCTCCTTCGGAAATGGCTTCAGAAAGCTCATCTAACTCCTCCTGGATAAGGGAAACCCGCAGTTTACAGCGTTTTTCATCCGGTATCCGGGGGTATTCTAAAACGGGGTGTCCGAACGTTTCGTGGAATTCAGCCACCATTTTGAGGCTGTTGGGCATGTTTATGTCTTTCATAGGCTTCGTTTTTCACGTATCTGGAGCTCCAGGTCCTTTAATTCGAGCTGCAATTCCTTTAGTTTTTGTTCGGTTTTATGGAGAAGCAGGTCAATTTCACCCGAAATACCCGACTTTCTATACTTATCACCTGATCCATTCAGCAACCAATCCGCCGAAATTTCCGGGAATTCAAGCAGGAGTTTCTGGATAAGCTCCAAACCCGGCTTGTTTCGTCCACTGGAAATATGACTGAGCTGAGCGAGGGAAACAGAAAGGCGTCCTGCCAGGTCACTTTTACTCATTCCGGCAGTCTCCATAACCTCCTTTACACGTGTAGTTATATCCATTTACAATCGTAAAACCGACTTTACAATTGTAATCCTAATCTATTTACATATGTAAACAACTTACGCACATCAGGTAAGCAAAGGGTATCTATTTAATTCAAGTAACCCTTCACTATTATTTATTAACTCATTCATTTTTAACACTATAAATTCAAAATATCACAATACCAAAATGACGCTGAACCAGCTCCCAAAAACCGCTATTTTATGCCCATACAAAGGGATAATGTGGAAGACTTTTTTGTAAAATTTTGGGCACCTATCCCCTCTCCGGCTATTTTCGCCGCCCGATTATGAATACAACTAAAATATCCTTCCTGATTATCGCCTTATTTTCCGCTCTCCATGCCCAGTCGCAAATGGCTGACACCATTCAACTGGATGAAATACTTGTCCGGGATAACCGTTACCCGGTAAAATTTGCCGAGTCGATGCGGGCGATCAGCATCATTACTGCCGAAGAAATAGCCACCATGCCGGCACTTACCCTGCAGGACATCCTGTCCTATTCAGCAAGTATCGACATCCGCCAGCGTGGAGTGAATGGCGGACAAGCAGACATCAGCATTCGCGGCGGAAGTTTTGACCAATGTTTGATCCTCATTGACGGGGTCAAATTTTCGGATCCGCAAACAGGTCACCATATGATGAATATTCCTGTGCTGGTCCAGGATATTGAGCGCATTGAAGTGCTTCGCGGTTCTGCCAGCCGGATCTTTGGACAGAATGGTTTTAGCGGGGCCATCAATATCATCACCAAAAAGGACTTCAAAAAGAAGCTCCAGGCGGAATTGAGTGGCGGTCAGTATGCCTATAGATCCGGACATATTTCCTTATCCGGAGAAACCAAAAAGAAATGGGGAAACAGGATCTCGCTGGGGCATACGGCCACCGATGGGTATGCCGATAACCTGGACCTGAATACTTTCCAGGGATTGTACCAAAGTTCCTTGCTTCTTGGAAAAGAAAGCCAGCTTCGGTTTATGGCAGGAATGCAGCAGAAAGCCTTTGGAGCCCAGTATTTTTATACCCCACCGGCAGCTAAATTCAGGGAATACGAAAAAACCCAGGCAACATTCGGAACACTGAGCGGGCAATTTACCCGGCTTGCCAACCTTACTGTAAACCTGAACTGGCGCCGCCATGAAGATGAGTTTCGCCTGTGGCGCGACAGTACCCATAAAGGAGTAAATGAACATGTTTCTTATGTTTATTCCCTGGATGCCAATCTGTTTAAAAACTGGAAATACGGGGTCAGTTCTTTGGGGATAGACCTGAGAAGTGAACAGATACAGAGCACGGCATTGGATACCCACCAGCGCACTATTTCCGCCTTTTTTATCGAACACCGTTTACCTAAACACAAGGTATTCAGTGCGGTAATTGGGACAAACATTTCCTTTATTTCCGGTTATGGATGGGTGGCTTATCCGGGTGCAGACCTGGGAATTCGTTTGTCGGCATTGCTCCGATTGAAATTTAGTGTGGGGCGCTCCTTCCGGGTACCCACCTTTACCGACCTGTATTATAAAGACGGAGGTCCCAGTTCACTTGGCAACCCCAACCTGAAACCGGAAGAAGCCTGGACTTACGAGGGTGGATTGTCCTTTGCCCTGCAGAACTTCCGTGCTTCGGCCACCGGATTTGTGCGCGATGCAAGCAGTTTGATCGACTGGCAAAAAATGACCCCGACCGACCTCACCTGGATGGCTGTTAATGTAGAAGGAATAACCACGAAAGGAATAGAAACAGACCTTAGCTATACATTAAAAAAAGCGCTGATCAGCCAGGTACGGGTCGCGTATACCTATTTGGAAACGGATCAGATCGAGACAAGTCAGGTTAGCCGCTATGTGTATGATTACCTGAAACATCAGGTGGTGGCTTCCGTTCAGATCAACTATAGCAGGCAACTGAGTCAAACGTTTTATTACCGTTTTATGGAGCGGGTATCATACCCTGCCGCCCACGTGCTGGATACCCGTTTAAACTTTCAATCCACAAATTGGGGTATCTGGTTGCAATGGGAAAACCTCACACAAACAAGCTATTACCAGTTGAGAAATGTTCCCATGCCGAAGACCTGGGTTCGAATGGGGATAAGTCTGCGTCTGTAGTACCTGCATCCCCGTCGAAAGCGGTTTTTTCTTTGGGCTTGTTTCGGTATTTTCGGCATTCTTTTTTGAATTATGCGATTGAAACTCTTTGTCACGAGCTGCTTAATATTCTTCTGCATTTCCGGATCCGGACAGGATCAATGGTCCTCTTCCCGCATCCAGCATGAGATCAATAAACTCCCGGTAAGAGGAACGGTGTTGTATATCGCCGCCCACCCGGATGATGAAAATACCCGGATGATCAGTTGGCTGGCCAATGAAAAGAAGTTCCGGACAGCCTACCTCTCACTTACACGCGGCGATGGCGGACAAAACCTGATCGGTAATGAGCTGGGTGTTAAACTCGGCATTATCCGCACCCATGAGTTGATGGCAGCCAGGGCGATCGATGGCGGTGAACAGTACTTCACCCGGGCTTTTGACTTCGGTTATTCAAAAACGGCGGACGAAACCTTCACCAAATGGGACCGGGACTCTATTTTGTCGGATATGGTTTTTGTGATCCGCCAATTGCAACCCGATGTGATCATTACCCGCTTTCCCGTGGATAATTACCAAACCCATGGCCATCACACAGCTTCAGCCATCCTTGCCTTAGAGGCTTATGAGGCAGCAGCGGATCCGAAACGTTTTCCCGAACATTTCAGCTACGGAGTGAGTACCTGGGCAGTCAAACATATCTTTTACAATGCCAGTACCTGGTGGAACAAGGATCTGCCCCAACTGGCCGCGAATAACGACAGCTTCTTTTCTGTTGATGTTGGAACCTATAGCCCGCTTTTGGGCACCTCGTTCACCGAAATGGCCGGAAAAAGCCGCAGCATGCATAAAAGCCAGGGATTTGGTTCTTCAGAACCGGCCGGTGAGGCGATCGAATACCTTAAATTGTTGCATACACGTATTCCGATTCAGGGCAAAGACCCCTTTGCGGCAGCTTGTGGTGTCATTGAAAA
>JAKFCJ010000121.1:0-25410 GCA_036676705.1 Bacteroidota bacterium | reverse complement strand
GGCGCTCGCAACGGGCAGGCTCACCCCGATCATAAGTCCGTTGCCTCTCACTTCCCTTAACCCATCTATTTTATTGAGCTCCGACATGAGGTAAGCTCCCTGTATGGACGCGTTTTCGATCAGTTCTTCTTCCCGGATGACTTCCAAAACGGCCATTGCAGCCGCACAAGCCAGGTAATTGCCTCCAAAGGTGGTACCGAGTCGTCCATGTTTAGCCTGGATATGGGAAGCGAACAAGGTTCCTGCAACAGGAAAACCATTTCCCATTCCTTTTGCGATGGTGATCATATCCGGACGAACATCATGGTATTGATGAGCGAAGAACCGACCGCTCCTGCCGTAACCCGACTGCACTTCATCCAGGATCAGCAGGATACCAAAGGCGTCGCACAGATCCCGAACTTCCTGCATATATGCTGTCGTCGGCATATGGATACCACCAACCCCCTGTATACCTTCCATGATCAGGGCGCAAACGCTCTCATCCATCACATCCCTTAAAGCCTGCAAGTCGTTCAGGGGAACAAACACCACATCGGTCTTTCTGTTGATGGGGGCTACAATGGATGGGTTATCGGTTGCCGATACGGCAAGCGAAGTGCGTCCGTGAAACGATTTTTCCATGACAACTAGCTTCTTCCTTCCATTGACAAAAGAGGCCATTTTTAAGGCATTCTCATTGGCTTCAGCCCCGGAATTAGAAAGAAAAAGGGAATAATCCTCATAACCCGACTGCTCACCCAAAAGTGCTGCCAGTTCATCCTGTTGAGGCATTTTAACGGCGTTGCTGTAAAAGGATATGGTACGAAGTTGTTCCTCCAGTTTTTGGATATAATGAGGATGTGAATGACCAATAGAAATAACCGCATGCCCGCCGTACAAGTCGAGGTATTTTTTTCCTTCCCGGTCCCACAACCAGGAACCTTGTCCTTTAACCGGCACAATATCATACAAGGGGTAAACATCAAATAATTTCATCAGAATGCAGTTGCTTTAAGGTGAAGGCCAAGTGTTTCTTCCAGTCCCAAAGCCAGGTTCATGTTCTGAACGGCTTGTCCGGATGCCCCTTTCAGGAGATTGTCTATGACCGAAATAAGTAATAATTGATTTCCCTGGCGGATCAATTGCAGGTAACAGAAGTTGGTGTTTATAACCTGTTTGACATCTACATCGAAAGGGGCAACCCAGGTAAAAGGATGCCGGATATAGTAGTCCTGGTACAGTTCAACAAGTTCTTCCGGGTCCAGCCTGCACTCCATTTGGAGGGATGCAAAAATCCCCCGCGTGAAGCCTCCCCGCTGAGGAATAAAATGCAGCGTGGGTTCGGCCCCATTTAAGCCTCCTAAAGTTTCGCTGGTCTCGTTAAGATGCTGATGGGTAAGGGCCTTGTACACCGAAACATTGTCATGGCGCCAGCTAAAATGAGTGCCCTCGCTGAGGGACTGTCCCGCTCCTGTCGATCCGGTAAGCGCCTGAATATGGACCTCCTTGTTCAGTTCACCCCTTTTTGCCAGGGGCAGCAACGCCAACTGGATAGCCGTGGCAAAACAACCCGGGTTGGCAATGGATTTGGCTCCCCCGATGCTGTCACGATTGGTTTCAGGCAGTCCGTATACAAAGCTCCTGTTCCCCAAGTTCCGGCTGGCCGCATGGCGAAAATCCATGCTCAGGTCAATGATGCAGCATGAATCGGGTTGAGGATGTTTTTCCAGAAAATCCCGCGACTCCCCATGACCCAAACAAAGGAAAAGCACATCCAGATCTTCTTGCAGGAGGGCATCGAAACAAGCTTCACTCCTTCCAAGTATATCGGCATGAACAGCATAATACTTCCGGCCTGCAGCACTTTTGCTCATGGCCGAAACAAGTTCCACTTCCGGGTGGCCGAGCAGGATTCGAATAAGCTCTCCGCCTGTATATCCTGCGGCCCCGGCAATTCCTGCCTTAATTTTCATGGGAGTAGGGGTTTTTCTCCTGGTTCACCTGGTAATAGATGGAATTCTGGTTTCCGTAGATCCGGATGAAGCCTTTAACATCTTCGCCGCTCCACGCCTTATTTTCTTCCCCGTAGGTACCAAATTTGGCCGACATCAGATCATGCACGGAGGAAATTCCGAGAAGTTCAAAACGGTAGGGATAAAGCCGGACACGTACTTCTCCGCTCACCTTTTCCTGCGTGCTGAGCAGGAAAGCCTCCAAATTGCGCATTACCGGATCGAGGTAGAGTCCTTCATGAAGGTTATTTCCGTAAAAACCTGCCAATTGTTCTTTCCATATGAGTTGCGACCTGGTGAGGACATGTTTTTCGAGCAAATGATGGGCTTTGATCAGGATCATTGGGGCGGCGGCTTCAAAGCCGACACGGCCTTTAATGCCCAGAATGGTATCGCCCACATGCATATCCCTCCCGATGCCAAAGGGTGCTGCACGTTGCTCCAGGGCCAGTATTAAATCAACAGGATCAGGGTATTCCTCTCCGTTGAGCGCTAGCGGTTCTCCCTCACAAAAACGAAGAACCACCTCTTCAGGATCTTTTTTCGTGCATGGTGTTGGCCAGGCTTCTTCCGGCAGGGTATCCCATGAATTCAGGGTTTCTTTTCCTCCGACGGAGGTACCCCAAAGTCCCTGATTGATACTGTACTGCGCCTTCTCTTCCGGAAAAAAAATACCCTGTTCTTTCAAAAAGTCGAGTTCCTGCTTCCGGCTTAGTTTTAGATCGCGAATAGGGGTGATAAGCTCAACCCCGGGAAGTAAATTTTGCAGGATCATATCAAAACGCACCTGGTCGTTTCCCGCTCCGGTGCTACCGTGTGCAACGGTTTGGATACCCTGTGTCTTAGCATAAGCTGCCAGTGCGCTGGCCTGGGCAATTCTTTCGGCACTCACCGAAAGCGGGTAGTTTTCATTCTTCAGCACATTCCCAAAGAGCAAAAAGCGAAGTACCTTTTGATAGTAGCGCGAACTTTCCTCCAAAAGTTCAAAATGGGCAGCCCCGGCGCTTAAGGCACGTTGTTTCAGTATTTCCACCTCATGAGGCAGGAAACCACCGGTATTGACACTTACGGCATGAACCTCATAGCCCATCTTATTCAGGTAAACCAGGCAATAGGTTGTATCCAGGCCACCGCTATAGGCCAGAAGTATTTTTTTGTTTGTCATGATCTTTCTTTTGCTTGTTAAGTTTAAAGAGCCCGTTTAGAAACATATTCTGTTTGAGGCGCATATAGCGCTCATAAAGCTCAGCGTGTTTCAGGAAGTCCAGGCGACGGCCTTTCCATTTTTTTATGACACTTTCATTCGGGTCATAAAGCATGGCGGTGCACATGCAATTTTTCCTTTGTTTTTCCTGCAGGATCGGGAAATTCACACAACTCCTGCATCCGTTCCAAAACGCATCATCGTTGGTAAGTTCCTGATAGGTAACGGGTTCATAGCCTATTTCTGAATTAATTTTCATCACGGCGAGACCCGTTGTAAGGCCGAAAATTTTGGCCTTGGGAAAACGTGTCCGGGAAAGTTGAAAGATCTTATTCTTGATTTCTTTGGCCAGCCCGCTTTTTCTGTAATCGGGGTGGACGATCAGGCCTGAATTTGCCACAAACTCATTGTGGCTCCAGGATTCGATATAACAGAATCCGGCCCATTTACCGGTAGAAGTCAAAGCAATGACGGCTTTTCCTTCTGTCATTTTATTCATAATAAACTCGGGACTTCTGCGTGCGATACCGGTTCCGCGCACTTTGGCAGAAGCCTCCATTTCATCTACAATGGTTGTAGCGTGAACCTGATGTTCATCGCCAGCAACAACTACTTTAAATTTTGTTTTAGGTGGGGTCATTTAGGAGCTAAGTGTAATTTAACATGTCTTGGATGGATTGAATGGATTTGAAGTGGCCGCCTTTGCTGCGGACCACACTTTGTCTGTAAGGCCTGTTTGTTTTCATGGTTATCGATTTCGTGGAACAAAAAAGGCCCGCCAAATGGCGAGCCTGAGTATCTATTGTTCTGTTGAACACACCTTTAGCCCGCCATGTCTGGCATCTGTCTAAAAGCTCTATAATTCAACAGTACGGTTTTCATTAAATCGGTGCAAAAGTATAAAAAGCAGGAACAAATGCAAGATTTAAAAAAAAAAGCCCGGCTACGTGTAGCCGGGCTTCCAGAGGGCAAAAGATACCTATTATCCGTTGAGCGCAGCAGCGCCCCCGACAATTTCGGAAAGTTCTTTGGTGATCGCAGCCTGGCGGGCCTGGTTGTAAGCCAAACGAAGGGCTTTCATCAGGTCTCCGGCATTTTCTGTTGCTTTATCCATCGCCACCATACGGGCGCCATGTTCAGAAGCAAAAGAATCGAGAAGGGCTTTATAAACCTGTGTTTTTAAGCTACGGGGAATGAGGTCACCGAGTATCTCAACCTTGGAGGGTTCAAAGATATAATCGGCATTCGGGCCCTCTTTGCTGTTGAATTCTTCCAGGTCAACGGGGAGTAGGCGCTCTTCTGTTACGATCTGGGTAGCGGCATTTTTAAACTGGTTATAAACGATCTCGATCCGGTCAAATTCGCGGCTGGTAAACCGTTCCAATAAAGTTTGTGCGAAGTTAAAAACCTCTGCAGCTTCCAGTCTCTGGAACATATCGCGGTGGCTCAGGTCGTTATTGCAACCCAGTTTCGACAAAAGATCATAGCCCTTTTTACCGCAGTAAAGCAGGGTGATATTTTCTCTTGGTATGTCTTTGTATTTAATGGTAACAACCTGTTTTACACGTTTCACCACATTCGAATTGAAGGCACCGCATAATCCACGGTCGGAGGTCATCACCACGATAAGGACCTTTTTCAATTCGTGTTCTTCAAAGTATTTTGCCAGTGAAGCATCTTCTACGCTTCCCGACAAGTTGCCCAGCATAACCTTCAGCTTGCTTGCATAAGGACGCATTTGGGTGATCGCCGTTTGGGCCCTGCGCAGCTTGGTAGCCGAAACCAGTTTCATGGCTTTGGTAATTTGCTGCGTAGAAGATACGGATGCTATACGGGTTCTGGTTTCCTTTAGGTTTGCCATTGCTAAGAATGCGTATAAAGGGGACCGAAGTCCCCTTTTCCTTTTTTAGTTATACTTTGCCAATAACTCCTTTGCAACGGTTTCAAGCACCGAAGTAAGGCTTTCATCAAATTTTCCTGCACCAAGACTCTTTAACACGTCGCTGTGTTTGTTTTCGAGGTATTGGATGTATTCGGCTTCAAACGTACGGATCTTGTTTACCGGAACTTTGTTCAACATCCCTTTGGTTCCCAGATAGATCATGGCAACCTGGTTCGCTACGCTTACCGGGGAATATTGTCCCTGTTTCAGGATCTCCACGTTACGGGAACCTTTATCAAGTACAGCCTTGGTAGCCGCATCAAGGTCAGACCCGAATTTCGAGAAGGCCTCGAGCTCACGGTACTGGGCCTGGTCAAGTTTCAGGGTACCCGCTACCTTTTTCATGGATTTGATCTGGGCGTTACCACCCACACGGGATACCGAGATACCCACGTTGATCGCAGGACGCACACCTGAGTTAAACAGGTTGGATTCCAGGAATATCTGACCGTCGGTGATCGAGATCACGTTGGTTGGGATATAAGCGGAAACGTCGCCGGCTTGTGTTTCAATAATAGGAAGGGCGGTAAGTGAACCTCCTCCTTTTACCAGGTGGCGGATAGAGTCCGGAAGGTCGTTCATATCCCGCGCAATCTTGTCGGAGGAGTTGATCTTCGCTGCTCTTTCCAGCAAACGGCTATGGAGGTAGAATACGTCTCCCGGATAGGCCTCACGACCCGGTGGGCGGCGAAGGAGCAGGGAAACTTCACGGTAAGCTACCGCTTGTTTTGAAAGGTCATCATAAATGATCAATGCCGGACGACCTGTATCGCGGAAAAACTCCCCGATAGCAGCACCAGACATCGGCGCATAAAACTGAAGCGGAGCCGGATCAGCTGCGGTTGCCGCAACTACCACCGTATAAGCCATGGCACCTGCATCTTTCAGGGATTTTACCACCTGGGCAACGGTCGAACCTTTTTGTCCGATCGCCACATAAATACAGTATACAGGCTGTCCTTTATCGTAGAACTCTTTTTGGTTCAGGATGGTATCGATGGCAATAGCTGTTTTACCCGTCTGACGGTCGCCGATGATCAACTCACGTTGTCCACGTCCGATAGGGATCATGGCATCGATCGCTTTAAGACCGGTTTGGAGTGGTTCGGTTACCGGTTCACGGTAAATAACCCCCGGAGCTTTTCTTTCGATAGGCATTTCATACAGTTCTCCTGTGATCTCACCTTCTCCGTCGATCGGTTGACCCAGTGTGTTTACAACACGGCCCAACAAACCTTCACCCACCTTGAGGGAAGCAATGCGGCGTGTTCTTTTCACTACGTCGCCTTCGCGAACTTTTTCAGGATTACCCAGCAATACCGCACCTACGTTGTCTTCCTCGAGGTTAAGGGCGATACCCTCTGAACCGTTCTGGAATTCGATCAATTCACCGGATTGCACTTTGGTAAGTCCATAAATACGAGCGATACCGTCACCCACCTGGAGCACCGTACCTACTTCTTCGAGCTCGGCTTCGGATTTCAGGCTGGAGAGTTGTTCACGAATGATCGCTGAAACCTCGTCAGGTCTAATGTTAGCCATATAATTTCTTTATTTTAAAACGAGTTCTTTTTTAATTTTCTTCAATTGGTTGGCAATGCTGGCGTCAAAAAGACTATCGCCCATACGCACCACCAGTCCGCCGATAAGGCTCGGGTCAACTTCGGTTTCGAGTTCGATCTTTTTGCCGGTTTTTTGTTCCAGCACGCGTTGTACATCGGCAAGGGCCTTCGCATCCAGCACGGTGGCTGTGGTTACGGTAGCCGTAGCGATATTATGTTGTTCGTTATACATCCGAACCAACTCTTTGGCAATGAGGGGTAAAAAAGCCTCACGGCCTTTGCGTATCACCGTATCCATAAAAAGACGGGTCAGTTTATGGAAGTTGGCAAAACCTGCTTCCAGCACATGGCGTTTTTTACTGCCCAGGATAATGGGACTTTTTAACATCATCACAAGGTCTTTACTCTCCTTGCAGGTGTTGGAAAAAAGCTCCATATCCGAAAACACGGCATCCACGGCTTTTTGTTCGTTAGCCAGTTCAATCAGTGATTTGGCATACCTGGATGCGATTCTGATCTCTGACATAGCCTAGATGGATATCGTTTTCAAATATTCCTGAACCAGCGCTTCCTGCTCTGTTCTGTTCTCAAACTTTTTCACGAGCACTTTTTCAGCGATCTCCAGGGAAAGGGAGGCAACCTGGGATTTGATATCCGACATGGCAGCAGCTTTTTCCTTTTGAATGGCTTCACGTGCATCATCAACAATACGACCGGCTTCTGCCTGGGCATCTTTTTTCGCCTGGGAGAGAATTGCGAGCTTCATTTCACCGGCTTCCTTCATGATACGTTCACGTTCGGCAGCCGCTTCTTTTTTAGCGTCGGCAATGCTCGCCTGGAGCTGGTTCATTTCTGAACGTGCTTTGGCTGCAGTCTGTAAGGCCTCTTCGATCGAATCTTCCCGGTCTTTGATGGCTGCGAGTATCGGTTTCCATGCCAGTTTTTTGAGCATAAAAACGATAATCAAAAAGACCAGCAAGGTCCAGAAGAATAATCCTAAGGCAGGGGTTAATAACTCCATTTTCTTCTTTTCAAGTAAGTTGGACATAACAGGATGTTTCCTCTACGATCAGAGGAAACAAACCTGTATTATTTCTTTTATTAAGCACCCATTGCAAGGAAACAGATCACCGCACCAAAGAGGGCTACCCCTTCGATGAAGGCTGCAAGGATGATGGCCGTAGTCCGGATATCACCCATAGCTTCTGGCTGGCGTGCAATAGCTTCCACTGCACCGGCACCGATCTTACCGATACCAACACCAACACCAAGGGCTACTAATCCTGCACCGATACCGGCACCGATTGGTCCATACTTTACTACTTCAGCTGCCTGTAATAAGATAGTTTGTAACAACATAGGTCTATGTATTTATTGTGATTGATTTTTTGCTTAATGATGTTCTTCCGGCATGGCTTGTCCAATGAACAAGGCCGTAAGCATGGTAAAAATAAAGGCCTGTATCGCAGCTACCAGTAATTCCAGAACATAAAGGAATATGGCAAAAGGAACCGAGGCGAAGGATACTCCGAATCCTGCACCTGCGTTGGTGCCATTTTCAGAGAAAAGGAAGATCAGGCTTAAGATACTCATGATGATGATGTGCCCCGCAGTCATGTTCGCAAACAAACGGATCATCAAGGCAAAAGGCTTGGAGAGTATGGATATAAGCTCAACAGGTATAAGAATGAATTTAACCGCAAAAGGAATTCCCGGAGGCCATAAAATGTGCATCCAGTATGATTTATTTCCGTTTACGTTGGTTATGATCAGGGAAAGCAGCGCCAGCACCATAGTTACCGCAATATTACCGGTAACATTCGCTGCTCCGGGAAGTAACCCCAACAGGTTGTTTATCCATATAAAGAAAAACAGCGACAATAAATAAGGCGTAAAGCGGGCATAATGATGACCCATATTCGGACGGGCAATATCGTCACGTACAAAAAGGATAAGCGGCTCCATAAAAGACTGGAGTCCTTTTGGTGCTTGTCCCGGCCGTTTTTTGTACGCTTTGGCTACCGAAGTAAATAACCATACCATGATAATAAAGGCCAAAAGCATGGAAGCCACGTTTTTGGTGATGGAAAAGTCCATAGGATGAACTTCTTTCATCTCCGTTCCCACAACCTGGTCGTTTTCAACCACATCGTGCGCCTTCATTACCGGAGCACCCGCATCATCAACCAGGATGATATGGCCGTGCTCTTCTTTGTAGTTCTTATAGGTATGGGTATGATGATCGAACTTGTTCGAAAAGAAAAAATCCAGTCCGTATTCTTCTGAATAAAGGATAACCGGAAGCGGCAAACTCACATGGGTTTCGCCGACAGAAAAGAAATGCCATTCGTGGGCATCGCTGATGTGATGCAAAATAGAAGAACTCATGTTGGAAGTGGTCAAACCTTCCTCCTTATGTTCATCCACCGCATGCTGGTCATCGACATGGTAGGATGTGTCCATCGAACCTGCCCATGACCCTGTAAACGTCATAAAAACGAGAATGAAGGCGAAATTTTTCACTCTCCAAAAACCGCGAACGCCTGAATTTACGTACCTCATCAAGGATTGCCTACTCTTTTAAATCGGGGCGCAAGTTAACGAGTAAATGATAAATTTCAAACACTTGAAATAAAAGATATAGACACATAAATCCGACCACATAGGGAATGTCGCGTGAACCTGTGAATACCATATAGATTATGAGAAAAGCCAGCGAACTGAAAAGGCGAAAAAACATGGAACCCAGGATCAACGACATGGAATTTTTAACATTCATCTTCAGGGAAAAAACGGAGATATAGTAAATGATGAGGGTGATGATCACCATAAATCCGAATGCCCACCACAGTGTTGTTGGAAGAAGGCTGGTATTGGTAAAAATAAGTTGAAGGATCAAAGCAAGAAAAGCTGAAAACGCAGCCAGCCGCAAGGTGAATTTTCCGAAAGTCATGTTATTTTTTGTTTAGGGTGCGCAGGATCTGGTAAACTGCCACTCCGAGCCCGGCAAAAATACCAAGCAAAGTGAACAATGGAAAATTAAAATGGACAGCCTCATCCAAAAGATGACCCAAAAAGCCCATCACCCCTACTGAAATGACCAGGGGCAGGGTCATCGACCAAACTTTTAAAAAGTCAAAGGGTAGCTTGCTGTTCGGTTTTGGGTTTTCTGATTTCATTGGCGCCGGTTTCCTCCACGATCCGGGAGGCTGATTTCATAATGCAATTGCCATTAAATTCTGCGCCGCTTTCCACCACGAGCTTGTTGGTGATGATATCGCCATTGATGAGAGCCGAGGTTTTCAGGAACAGGATCTCTCCCACCATTAGCTTTCCTTTTACCGACCCCTGGATATCTGCATTCTGGGCATGGATATCCCCTTCTATCTTGCCGTTCGGACCCAGTACAAGCCGGGCCTTGGAATACACATTGCCCTTCACGGTGCCATCTATACGCAGATCGCCGCTCGAATTGATATCCCCGGTAATAGAGGTTCCGATGCCGATCAGGTTAAGGTCCTGGCCCACACCTTCCATCCCCTTTATTTTTTTTCTGTTGTCTTCTTTGCTGTTAAACATGCCCGTTCATTTAAAAACCATGTACTCCTCGGCATTTAAGGCAATACCGTTATGCCATAATTCAAAGTGCAGATGAGGTCCGGTGGATAATTCTCCCGAGTTCCCGACCATAGCGATGGCCTCCCCTGCATCTACGAAATTACCTACTTTTTTCAATAATACAGAATTATGCTTATAAATGGACAAGAGATTATTGGCATGCTGTATGGCAATGACATGACCGGTTTCCGGGGTCCAGGACGCTAATATCACCGATCCCTCCAAAACCGACTTCACTGTCTGGTCTTCTCCTGCCACGATATCCGTAGCCAGGTGGTCGACCAGGGGATCAAAAGGGGCCGAAACGAGTCCGCTTACCGGGGTAAAAAACGGAGCGAACAGCACATTTCCGGTCTGGCTCCTCCCCGCCTCCAGCGAATAATCCCTCCGGCTGCCCATTTTTTCGCGTAAGGCAAGTTCCTCTTCACTGGGCTCAAGCTCGACCTGCCCCAACAGGGAATCCTCCCCGCTGCTGGTCATTCCGGTATCCGGACGGTCCTGGAGGATGCGCATATTATTCTGGAGCATATTTTCATTGGCCAGGTTCGCCTTTTCCAGGGAATCAATTTTATAGGATAGTTCCAAAAGAAGATGGGACTGGTCTTTTCCGATCTGCCCGGGTAAATATTCCCGAAGCGCCGTATAGCCCAATAAATAAAAGCTGAGCCCGAAAAATAATACCAGCACACTGCTCAGCAACATAAACACATTCAGTTTGGTGAGCGTGAGCGAGGCTTTCTCTTCGAAGGTCGCATCATTCATGATAACCAGACGGTATTTATGGCGGAGACGGGAGATTAGTCGTTTTTTCTGTTCCATTTGAGATAAGTGTCGAGATTATTGCCTATTAAATAATAATTTCGCTGCTTCAAAGTTATTATTTAAAAAGGAATCCTTTTGAAAGCGACTTCTGCCGCACGAATAGTTACACTTCTGCTTCTGATCTCCGGATTAGCCTCCTGTGATAAAAACAGGGATACGTTTATGAATCGCAGCTACCAGAATATGGTGGCGCATTTTAACGTGTACTTTAACGGACAACAGAAACTGGAAGAGACCCGCCTGAGTTTAGAGAAGGCGCATGTCGACGATTTCACGAAAGTGCTCGACGTGTATCCCTATGGCTCCGATGCAAACCGCAAGAGCCAGTCGGGTCAGATGGACGAGGTGATCAAAAAAGCCTCCCGGGTTATCTCCGAGCGGCCGATCAGCAAATGGGTGGACGACGCCTATTTTATGATGGGAAAGGCCTACTTTTTTAAAGGTGACTATTTCGCGGCCATTGAAACGTTCCAGTTCCTTAATTCCCAATACAAAGAATCGACCCTCTCCTATGAGGCCACTTTATGGATCATCAAATCCTATGTGCTGCTGGGAAAAGCAAAAGATGCCGAGGCGATCATCAGCCTGTTGAACAATGACCCGGATTTTCCGCCAAAGCTAAAGGCCTCCCTTCATGAGGTGA
Source organism: Bacteroidota bacterium (assembly GCA_036676705.1). GTDB lineage: Bacteria > Bacteroidota > Bacteroidia > UBA8524 > UBA8524 > UBA8524. Next base: position 13,625 of record JAKFCJ010000121.1, on the reverse strand, counting down.
GCGCCTACGTCTATATCCGGGTTGAAAAATACAAGATCGCAGCTGAAAACATGGAGAAAGCGCTGCCCTTAGCGAAGGGTTCTTATAAAAAAGCGCGTTATCATTATATACTCGGACAACTGTATGCCGAACTGGGCGACCGGAATAAAGCCCGGGAACATTATAAAATTGTTACCAAGGGAAGTCCGCCTTATGAAATGGCCTTTAACGCCAAGATCAACCTGGCACGCAATTATGACCCCGCCAACAAGTCAGAAGTACGCTCGGCACGTAAATACCTGAAGAGCATGCTAAAGGACGACAAAAATGCGGCCTACTTTGCCCAGGTCTATTATGAGTTGGGACTGATCGAGAAAAAAGAAGGCAACCTGGACCTGGCCATAGAAAATTTTAAACTTTCCAGTCAAAATAACCGGGCAAACAGCGACCAGAAAGCGTTGGTTTTTTTGGCCATGGCAGATATCTACTTCTCCCGGCCGGATTACCATAATGCCCAGGTCTATTACGACAGCGCGGTGTATTTTCTCAAGCCTGAGTTTAAAGATTACGAAAGGCTAAAGGCAAAACAGGAGGTTTTAAGTGAACTCATCAAAAACCTGATCCTCATACGCAGGGAAGACAGCCTTTTAAACCTGGCCAACCTACCCCAAAAAGAAATTGATGCCCTTGTTGAAAAGGCCATAAAAGACGAAGAACGCCGCAAGGAAGAGGCGAAGAAAAAGGAGGACAAAAAAGAACCGACCATCAATCCGATCATTCCCAATAATCCTTTTAATCCACCGGTAAGCCCGGGGGGTAACTTTTACTTTAATGACCCCATGCAGGTTGCCAGGGGTTATAATGATTTTGTCAGCCGGTATGGAGAACGGCCGAATGTCGACAACTGGCAATTTAATTCGATAGCCGCTAAATCCACCTTTGAAGACGGAGACGGAGAAGAAGAAGGCGATGGAAAAGAAGATCCGGATAAAGGGGAAAACAAACCTGAAATGCCTAAGGATTCCGCAGGTTTTGCCCGCTATCAATATATAAAGGATATCCCCTTCACCCCGGAAGCCAAAAGGTCGTCGAAAGAACGGATCGCCGCTGCCTATCTGAGAGTTGGGGAAATCTATTACGAACAGTTGAAAGACTATCCGGAAGCTGAAAAAGCCTTCCAAAGTTTCCTGAACTTATATGGGGATCATGCCGAAGTACCCAAGGCGCTCTTTTATATGTACAAGATCCGCTCGGCAGGAAATCAGGTTGACGAGGCCAACAAATATAAAGCCCGGCTGATCACAGAATTCCCTAACAGCGTTTATTCCAAATACCTGACACAGGAGCAGGATCCGAATGAGCCCGAAGAAGAAGGGGTTGATCCACAGATCATTAACGCCTATAAGTCGGCCTATGAATCGTACAAGGCAGGCAATTACAGAGGGGTCATAGAAGCCAAAAAAAGCTTTGACAAGACTTACTATGGAACGGTGATCCAGCCGAAGTTCGATCTGCTGGAGGCCTTAAGTTATGCCCGCATCGACAGCGTGGCCACGTGTATCCGCCTCCTGGAGGCATTGGTAGCCAATTATCCGACCACGGCCCAGGGACTGGAAGCCCGGCAGATCATCGAGGCTTACAAACGTAAAAGTTCAGTGAGCGGTATAGAAGAGGTTACCAAGGTCAATTACAGCTACATCCCGGAAAACAAGCACTATTTTATTATGCTCATGCCGGAACGGAAAACGGTATCCATGAACCAGATCAAAGCCCGTTTTTCTGATTTTAATAAAAAACAGATGCCTGATGGCACTTTTGTGGTTGAAGAATTGCTGGTTGGCGAAAGGCAATTTTTGGTGGTCAAGGAGTTTGCCAATGCCGAGGCTGCCAACAAATACCGCCAGCTGGTGCTAAGCGACGGCGACTTTATGAAAAGTTTAGCAGCCCCGGGAGCAGATTTTTTTGTGTGCGATCCTAAAAATCTCGGGCTGATGGTTGTAAATTCGGACCTGGAAGGTTTCCTTAAATTTACCAAAACTTACTATATCCAAAAATGACCAAATCCAAAAAAAGCAGATTCTCCCGACTCCTCATCTGGTTCTGGGGACTCTTCTTCGGCAGTATTTTTCTCGTTTTTTTACTTTTTGTCCTGATCAGCAATGGCCTATTTGGCAAGCTGCCGGATGTAAAAGAACTTGAAAATCCGAAAAATAATGTGGCTACGGAAATTATCAGTTCCGACAATGTCATCATCGGCAAGTTCTACGTTGAAAACCGGACTCCCGTAAAATTTAAAGACTTATCTCCTAACCTCGTGAATGCGCTGATCGCAACAGAGGATGAACGTTATTACTCCCATTCGGGTGTTGATTTCCGTTCTCTGTTCCGCGCTGTTATCAAATTTGGGAAAGCCGGTGGAGGCAGTACGGTAACCCAGCAATTGGCAAAAATGCTTTTTACGGAAAAGCCGGCCGACAATATCACCGACAGGATCAAACAAAAACTCAAGGAATGGGTCATTGCCGTTCGCCTGGAACGCCGGTATACCAAAGAAGAGATCATTGCCATGTATTTTAATAAGTTTGATTTTTTACATGCGGCAGTAGGGATCAATTCAGCAGCTAAGATCTATTTTAAAACAACGCCCGATAAACTGACACTCGACCAGTCGGCAACGCTCGTTGCCATGGCCAAGCATCCCAGGTTGTTTAACCCGGTGCCTACCAAACAGGTGAAAACCGACTCAATGCTGACCATTTCAGAGAATAACCTCTCGCGGCGTAATGTGGTATTTTACCAGTTGGAACGGAATGGGTATATCACGGAGAAACAAAAAGACTCGTTGTATGCCGTGGTTACCGAACTTCAATTTGTCCGGGAAGACCACAATGAAGGAACAGCCACCTATTTCAGGGAACATTTGCGCCAGGAGCTAAATACCTGGTGCAAGGAGAACGGGTATGACCTGTATCGGGATGGATTAAAAATTTATGTCACCATCGATAGCCGTATGCAGAATTATGCCGAACAGGCCGTTGAAAAACATTTGAGCGGGCATCAGAAAAAATTCTTTGCCCATTGGAAAGGAAGAGAACCCTGGGGTGAACATACCAGCATCATTGACGAAGCGGTCAAAAAATCGGAGCGCTACAAGTCACTCAAAGAGGCCAATTTTACGGAAAAAGAGATCGAAAAAGAATTTAATACGCCGGTGGAAATGAGCGTATTCACCTGGGACAATAAGCGCCAGGAAAAAGACACCGTGATGAGTCCGCTCGATTCCATCAAATATTACCAGTATTTCCTTCAAACCGGCTTTATGTCGTTCGACCCCCATACCGGGGAGATCAAAGCCTGGGTCGGCGGCATCAATCACCGCTATTTTAAGTACGATCATGTTAACATTAACAGCAGCCGTCAGGTGGGGTCTACTTTTAAACCCTTCGTTTATACCATGGCGGTTGACAACGGCTACTCGCCCTGTTTTGCCGCCCCGAACGAAAGGGTGGTATTTGAAGACTATGAGAACTGGTCGCCAGCCAATGCCGATAATAAATATGGAGGAACAATGCAGCTTCGTAAAGCATTGGCTCTTTCGGTGAACAGTGTCAGCGCTTACCTCATGAAACAATTGGGCCCCAACGGACCGAAGAATGTGATCGAGCTTTGCAGGAAAATGGGAATACAGGGGACCCTGGAGCCCTACCCTTCTATTTGTCTGGGTACCATGAGCCTTTCGGTTTATGAAATGGTTGGTGCTTTTGGAACCTATGCCAACAAGGGGGTAGCGGTAAAACCCTTTTTTATCAGCCGTATTGAAGATAAGAACGGGGCAATCGTGTACTCAAGTATTCCGGAAACCCAGCAGGCCATGAGCGAACAAACCGCTTATGTGATGATCAAAATGATGGAAAGGGCCACTTATGGAACGGCTTCCAAACTACGCTACACGTATAACCTGAACAATCCTATAGCCTGTAAAACCGGGACGACCGACAACCAATCGGATGGCTGGTTTATTGGCATTACACCCAATCTAGTTTCCGGCGCATGGGTAGGAAACGACCACCGGGCCGTGCATTTCCGGACGCTGGAATTGGGAGGGGGTTCGGTGATGTCGATGCCGATCTGGGCGTATTATATGCAAAAGGTATATGCCGATAAAAGCATCAATTTGTATGATGGAGCCTTTGAAGTACCCAAAAAGCCAATCACGATCGAGGTCGATTGCGACAAGTATCAACAAACGGATCAGTCGCCGGTCGACACGAAGATGTTCGGCAGGTAGGAAATTGTTCGCCTGAATTAAAAACAATCTCCTATTTTTGCCGACTCAGCCATGATGTCGACAGCCAGTAGTTCAAGTACCTTCAACTTTACAGAGACGGAAAACCAGCACATGATCCGTCAAATGATCAGGGATTTCGCAGATAAAAATATCCGTCCGAAAATGATGGAATGGGATGAAAACCAGACTTTTCCAAAGGATCTTATGCACCAACTTGGTGAACTCGGACTTTTGGGCGTTTTGGTTCCTGAAGAATATGGCGGTTCCGGATTTGGCTATTTCGAATATGTTACGGCTATTGTTGAGTTGGCTAAGGTTGATCCTTCCATAGGCCTTTCGATGGCTGCCCATAACTCATTGTGTACCGGTCATATTTTGCAGTTTGCCAATGCGGAGCAAAAACAACGCTGGCTGCCTAACCTGGCGAGCGGAAAATGGATAGGCGCCTGGGGCCTGACGGAAGCAAATACCGGTTCGGATGCGCTGAGGATGCAGTGTGTGGCAAAGCAGGATGGCGATCATTTTGTGCTCAACGGAAGCAAAAACTGGATCACCCATGGCATCAGCGGAGATATTGCCGTTGTGCTGGCTCGTACGGGTGAACTTTTAGATTCACATGGTATTACTGCTTTTGTGGTGGAACGTGGAACACCCGGTTTCCGGGGAGGCAAAAAAGAGAACAAACTGGGTATGCGTTCCAGCGAAACCGCAGAGATGATCTTCGAGGACTGCCGTATCCCAAAGGAAAATATGCTGGGTAATGTGGGCGATGGATTTATCCAGGCCATGAAGGTTTTGGATGGAGGCAGGATCTCCATTGCTGCCCTTGGACTTGGAATTGCCCAGGGCGCTTTTGAGGCGGCTCTCAAGTATTCAAAAGAACGCGAACAATTCGGGCAGCCAATAGCCAATTTCCAGGCTATCGGATTTAAGCTTGCCGATATGAAAATGCAGATCGAGGCAGGCGAGTTGTTGACCATGGAAGCTGCCTACCTTAAAAACAACGGAAAACCGGTTACCAAGGTATCGGCAATGGCCAAATACTACACCTCAGAGGTAGCAGTGCGGGTATCGACGGATGCCGTCCAGGTTTTTGGCGGTTATGGCTATACCAAAGATTTCCCCGTAGAAAAGTATTACCGCGATTCGAAGTTATGTACGATTGGCGAGGGTACTTCGGAGATACAGAAGCTGGTAATTTCGAGGTCGATCCTGAAGGACTAGCTACAAGCTACAGGCTGCAGGCTACAAGCCCCCTGCCGCCTGCACCCTGAACCCTGAACCCAGGACATAGACATTTCTAAAATTGTTTGCATAATTCCAATCACAATACATATCTTTGCAGCCCATTCAGAAGAACGATGATCATAGTTAACGTAAAAGAAAACGAGTCGCTGGAAAAAGCACTGAAGAAATTCAAGAAGAAATACGAAAAAACCGGCGTATTGAAAGAGCTTAGAGCTAGGCAGGCATTTGTAAAGCCTTCTGTTAAAAAAAGGTTCGAAGTTATCCGCGCTCGTTACAAGCAGCAAATGCAGATTAAAGGAGAATAAGTTCTTTTTTATTCTTTAAAATATTTTGAAATCTGTATCTTTACCTCAACGGTATGGGTACAGATTTCTTTTTTAGCGATTTTCTCAATTACCTGGAAAGTGAGAAAAAATATTCCTCTCACACCCTTACTGCGTACCGGAATGATCTGCACCAATTTGCGGATTTTGTTAAGTCCCGCTATGAGGTAGACCAATTCCCCGACATCCATGCCCCGATGATCCGCAGCTATGTTGCCGAACTGATGCAGGGCGGAATGCAGGCACGCAGTATCAATCGCAAGATCTCCAGCCTTAAATCATTCTTCAAATACACCTTACAGCAGGGACTTATTCAGGAGAACCCGATGAAGAAGGTGGTAGCGCCAAAAACTTCCAAACGCCTTCCCGTAGTTGTGGAGCAGGCCAAAATGGAAACCTTGTTGGCGGATATTCCTACCGACTCGGACTCATATACCCGCTGGAGGGATTTTCTTATTTTGGAACTCCTTTACGGGACCGGGATACGCTTGTCGGAAGCTATCGGACTGAAAGAGAGCGACCTTCGCTTAGACTCGGGAACCATTAAAGTGTTGGGGAAAAGAAATAAGGAAAGGATCATCCCGATAACCGGCGGATTGGCCGGCTTGTTGAGGAAGTATATCATCGTGAAACAACGGGAAGGATTTCAATCGGAGCAGCTTCTTTTAACCGATAAGGGGCATCCGGCTTACCCGAAACTTATCTATTCGATCGTAAAGGAACATCTGGGTACGGTCAGTACCATGAAAAAGCGCAGTCCGCATGTCTTGCGGCATAGCTATGCTACCCATCTGCTCGATAACGGAGCGGAACTTAATGCCATCAAAGAATTGCTGGGCCACAGTAATCTGGCAGCGACCCAGGTGTACACGCACAATTCGATAGAACGTTTGAAGGAAGTTTACCGAAAAGCTCATCCCAAGTCTTAACCTAAACAAACTTACGCTTATGGAAATCACCATTCAATCCATCAATTTTACTGCTGATCAAAAGTTGATCGAATACATCAACAAACGGATCAACAAGCTGGCAACCTTTTACGACGGGATCGTGGATGCCAATATTTATCTCAAGGTAGAGAACGTTACAACCAGTGATAACAAGGTATTGGAGGTGAAACTCAACGTTTTTCACCAGACCCTTTTTTGTGTGGAAAAGTGCCGGACTTTCGAATGTGCCATCGACCTGGCGTTCGAAAGTTTGAAAGTGCAATTGAAGAAGTATAAAGAGAAGACCCTGGCCATATAATTTTTTTTCGCTGACTGTTTGCAGTTTTGCAAAAAAGAGATACTTTTGCAGTCCTCAAATCCACCTTGGGTTTGAGGACTGTTCTTTTAGAGACAGCTTAGCCGCCTTAGCTCAGTTGGTAGAGCAACTGATTTGTAATCAGTAGGTCGTTGGTTCGACTCCAATAGGCGGCTCTTTTCTCTACGTATTGAAGGAAATGGGGAGATTCCAGAGCGGCCAAATGGGACGGACTGTAAATCCGTTGCGAGAGCTTCGCAGGTTCGAATCCTGCTCTCCCCACGTGTCCGCCGAAGCCCACATCTGCGCAGCAGAGGGTAGCGAAGGAGGACAGGGAAAACCAATCAACCAACGCTAATGTTTTGGTTGAAAAAAGCGGGAGTAGCTCAGTTGGTAGAGCGACAGCCTTCCAAGCTGTAGGTCGCGAGTTCGAACCTCGTCTCCCGCTCAAACTAGAAACACGCTTCATACCGGTGCAAACGGGTGGGTAGTGTGGCAGGTGTAAATCCTGATTTTGGTTGCTTCTGAAAGGGAAACCCGGAGAAGGCGACCAAAATACGCATAAGCCGACCTAGCTCAGCTGGTAGAGCACTTCCATGGTAAGGAAGGGGTCGCGGGTTCGAGTCCCGCGGTTGGCTCAAAACTTAAAATGAGTTTTAATACTATTATTAACGAGAAATAAAATGGCAAAAGAGAATTTCGACCGTTCGAAACCCCACGTTAACATTGGCACAATCGGCCACGTTGACCACGGTAAAACAACCCTTACTGCCGCCATCACTAAAGTACTTGCTGATGCCGGTTTATCTGAAGCGAAGTCTTTCGAATCGATTGACTCAGCTCCTGAAGAAAAAGAAAGAGGTATCACGATTAACACGGCTCACGTTGAGTACTCCACAAAAAACCGTCACTACGCCCACGTTGACTGTCCAGGTCACGCGGATTACGTAAAGAACATGGTTACCGGAGCAGCCCAAATGGACGGTGCTATTCTGGTGGTAGCAGCAACTGATGGTGCTATGCCACAAACACGTGAACATATCCTTCTTGCCCGTCAGGTAGGTGTGCCTCAGATCGTAGTATTCATGAACAAAGCCGACATGGTGGATGATCCAGAATTACTCGAACTTGTTGAAATGGATATTCGTGAGCTCCTGAGCTTCTACGAATACGATGGCGACAATATTCCCGTGATCCAGGGTTCTGCTTTGGGTGCCCTAAACGGCGATCCAAAATGGACCGCTACCGTTCAGGAATTAATGGATGCAGTGGATAGCTGGATCCCGATTCCTCCCCGTTTGGTTGACCAACCATTCCTTATGCCTGTAGAGGACGTATTCTCTATCACAGGTCGTGGAACCGTGGCTACCGGACGTATCGAAAGAGGTGTTATCAACTCCGGAGAGCAGGTAGACATCATCGGTATGGGTGCTGAAAAACTCAGCTCTACCGTAACTGGTATCGAGATGTTCCGTAAGATCCTTGACCGTGGTGAAGCTGGTGACAACGCCGGACTTTTACTTCGTGGTATTGAAAAAACCGATATCAAACGTGGTATGGTTATTTGCAAACCAGGATCTGTTACACCGCACACTTCCTTTAAAGGAGAGTGCTACATTCTTAGCAAAGAAGAAGGTGGACGTCATACTCCATTCTTTAACAAATACCGTCCTCAGTTCTACTTCCGTACCACGGACGTAACCGGTGAGATCACTCTTCCCGAAGGAACTGAAATGGTAATGCCAGGTGATAATATCACGATCAATGTAACCCTGATTAACGCGATCGCCCTTGAAAAAGGATTACGTTTCGCAATGCGTGAAGGTGGAAGAACCATCGGAGCCGGCCAGGTTACTGAGATCACGAAATAATCCCGGTATCTATAAATTTTAATGGATCAATCCCGGTTTTGAACCGGGGTTGATTTTTTGTCACTATAAAGGCATAAAAACGGGTGTAGTTCAATGGTAGAATAGCGGTCTCCAAAACCGTTGATCTTGGTTCGAGCCCAGGCACCCGTGCACAAACAATGGAAAAGGTAAAAGCATATTTTCTTTCTTCTTACGATGAGTTGGTGAATAAAGTAACCTGGCCATCCTGGGAAGAATTGCGCAGCAGCACCATCATTGTACTGATAGCTACCCTGATTTTTGCTGTTGCAATTTATATCATGGATCTGGTGTTCCAGACCGGTTTAGAAACGATCTATCAGTTCTTTAAATAATGGCTGTGGAGAAAAAACTGGAATTTAAGTGGTATGTCGTTCGCGCCATCAGCGGTCAGGAGAAAAAGGTGAAAACCTATATCGAAAATGAACTGCAGAAGGCCGGGTTGAGTGATTTTGTTCCGGAAGTTTTGATTCCAATGGAGAAAGTTTACCAGATCAAAAATGGTAAAAAAACTTCGAAAGAAAGAAGCTTTTTTCCGGGATATATCCTGATCCATGCCAACCTCACGGGTGAAATTCCATCCATCATCACCGGCATAAACGGTGTGGTAGGATTTTTAGGTCCGAAAGACCAGCCTACCCCCTTGCGTACCAGTGAAGTGAACCGCATCTTAGGAACAGTTGACGAACAAACCGGAAAAGGGGAAACCATGATGGAACCGTTTATCATCGGAGAAACCATCAAGGTGAACGACGGTCCATTCAGCGGCTTCAGCGGAGTCATTGAAGAGGTGCATGAAGAGAAGAAAAAATTAAAAGTAATGGTGAAGATCTTCGGACGTAAAACTCCGCTGGAACTGAACTATGTGCAAGTTGAAAAAGAATAATAACAGGAATTTAAGTACACAATAAAATGGCTAAGGAAATATTCACGTACATTAAACTGCAGGTTAAAGGTGGCGCCGCCAACCCAGCACCTCCGATTGGTCCGGCACTTGGTGCCAAGGGCGTAAACATCATGGAGTTCTGCAAGCAGTTCAATGGTAGAACACAAGACAAACCAGGGAAAATACTTCCTGTGGTTATTACGGTTTATACGGATAAGTCATTCGACTTTATCATTAAAACTCCTCCGGTAGCCGCCACGCTATTGGAAATGACCAAAGTAAAACAAGGTTCCGCAGAATCCAACCGTAAAAAAGTGGGTTCGGTAAGCTGGGATCAGATCCGCACCGTTGCCGAAGACAAAATGCCTGACCTCAACTGCTTCACGGTAGAAGCGGCGATGAAGATGGTTGCCGGTACAGCGCGTTCTATGGGATTAAACGTTACCGGAGACGCTCCGGCAAGTAAATAGGAAGAAATGGCACGCATTAGTAAAAAGAGAAAAGCTATTTTAGAAAAATTCGATGCTACCAAGGTGTATTCCTTGACTGAAGCTAGTAACATCGTAAAAGATATCAGCACGGTAAAATTCGACGCCTCTGTTGACGTGGACGTACGCCTGGGTGTAGACCCGAGGAAATCAAACCAAATGGTGCGTGGCATTGCCACCCTCCCGCATGGTACCGGTAAAACGGTGCGTGTATTGGTTCTGTGTACTCCCGAAAAAGAGGAAGAAGCGAAAGCCGCCGGTGCAGATTATGTAGGTCTTGACGAATATATCGCCAAGATCGAAGGGGGATGGACCGATGTGGATATCATCATCACCATGCCCGCCGTTATGGCTAAGTTAGGCCGGCTGGGTAAGATCCTCGGTCCGCGTAACCTCATGCCTAACCCAAAATCAGGAACTGTTACGCTCGATATAGGCAAAGCCGTGAATGATGTAAAAGCCGGAAAGATCGACTTCAAAGTGGATAAAACCGGGATCATCCATGCTTCTGTAGGGAAAGCTTCCTTCTCACCCGAACAGCTGTATGACAACACGGTAGAGCTCATTCAAACACTCTCTAAACTCAAGCCCGCTGCGGCAAAAGGTACGTATTTCAAGAGCATTTATCTCTCGAGTACCATGAGCCCAGGCATTAACATTGACGCTAAATCCATTCCAGGACTTTAATCATGAACAAAACGGAAAAAGCAGTAATCGTGAATGACCTGGCAGAAAAGATCGCCCAGTACAATTTTGTGTACCTGGCTGATTGTTCTGACTTGTCAGCAAACAGAGTCAATAGCTTGAGAAGGGACCTTTTCAAAAGAGGCATCGTTATGCAAGTGGCTAAAAATACCCTGATTCGGAAAGCAATCGAACAATCAGGCCGTAGTTATGGCAGCTTCATGGGTGCGCTTAAAGGTTCCTCATCACTACTTTTTAGTGATGACGCGAAATCTCCGGCAAAAGCCATTAAAGACTTCAGAAAAAAAGGTCCTAAGCCTGCCCTTAAAGCAGCTTATATCGATTCTGACATCTATCTTGGTGATGAGGCCCTCGAAGCCTTATTGGTTATCAAATCGAAAGACGAGATGATCGGAGAAGTAATCTCACTATTGCAATCACCTATGTCTACAGTTATGGGTCAGCTTAAATCAGGCGGAAACAAAATTGCAGGCATCGTTAAAACACTTTCCGAAAGGGAAGCTTAATTTTCAATTTTTTTTAAGACAACAAACAACTTTAAATAAACAATCAAATGGCAGATTTGAAAGCATTCGCGGAGCAGTTGGTTAACCTTACAGTAAAAGAAGTTAACGAACTCGCCACAATTTTGAAAGATGAGTATGGTATTGAGCCGGCAGCAGCTGCAGTAGCAGTAGCTGGACCAGCAGCAGCAGCTGCAGGTGGCGAAGAAGCCGCAGCTCAAACCGAATTCGACGTAATTCTAACCAGTGCAGGTGGTTCTAAACTGAACGTGGTAAAAACAGTGAAAGATATCACTGGCCTCGGACTGAAAGAAGCAAAAGAATTGGTAGACAGCGCTCCGAAACCGATCAAAGAGAAAGTTTCGAAAGAAGAAGCTGAATCTATTAAAGCTAAGCTTGTAGAAGCCGGTGCTGAAGTAGACGTAAAATAATTTACGCTACCTAAACTGATTCCCAAGACCCCGGTGAAAACCGAGGGTCTTGTTCCTGTTTAAAAGCCCATGCGGCTTCTTCCTTTCTTAATTGATCCATTAAATACCTACTAAATTGGTGACCCAAAACAACATAAACGAAAGAATCAGCTTCGCCTCCGTTAAGAGTGCACTCGATTACCCCGACTTTCTGGACGTACAGCTGCAATCATTCAAAGAGTTCTTTCAGCTCGAAACTTCTTCTGAAAATCGTGCAAACGAGGGCCTTTATAAAGTATTTCAGGAGAATTTCCCTATTACAGACACCAGAAACATTTTCGTTCTCGAATTTCTGGACTACTTTGTTGACCCGCCCCGCTACACCATTCATGAGTGTATTGAACGTGGATTAACATACAGTGTTCCGCTCAAAGCGAAATTACGCCTGTCATGTAATGACAAGGAACATGAAGATTTTGAAACCATCGTCCAGGATGTGTACCTCGGTACCATTCCGTACATGACCCCGAAAGGTACCTTTGTTATCAACGGTGCCGAACGTGTAATTGTTTCCCAATTGCACCGTTCACCCGGCGTTTTCTTTGGTCAATCTTACCATACCAATGGTACCAAATTGTACTCCGCCCGTATCATTCCTTTTAAAGGATCCTGGATCGAGTTCGCTACCGATGTAAACAACGTGATGTATGCGTACATCGACCGTAAGAAGAAATTCCCGGTTACCACGCTCCTCCGTTCCATCGGCTTCGAAAGCGATAAGGATATCCTCGATATCTTCGACCTCGCGGAAGAAGTAAAGGTTTCGAAAAGCGGACTGAAAAAACTTACCGGTCGTCGCCTCGCTGCACGGGTTCTTAAAACCTGGGTGGAAGATTTCGTAGACGAAGATACAGGTGAAGTGGTTTCCATCGAAAGGAACGAAGTGATCGTTGAGCGCGACGTGGTTCTTGACGACAATAACGTGGAAATGATCCTTGAAGCCGGCGTTAAATCCATCATCCTCAACAAGGATGAAGCCAGCAGCAATGATTTTGCCATCATCCACAACACCCTCCAAAAAGATACATCCAACTCCGGAAAAGAAGCGGTAGAACATATCTATCGCCAGCTTCGTAATACTGATCCGCCTGATGAAGAAACAGCGCGGGGTATCATCGAACGTCTGTTCTTCTCCGATAAACGTTATGACCTGGGTGAAGTAGGCCGCTACCGTATCAACCGCAAACTGAACATGGAAATTTCCATGGACGTGCGCGTGTTGACGAAAGAGGACATCATCGCCATCATTAAATACCTGATCGAACTTTCGAACTCCCGCCAGGATGTCGATGATATCGACCACCTTTCCAACCGTCGTGTTCGTACCGTTGGAGAGCAATTGTATTCCCAGTTCGGTGTCGGACTTGCCCGTATGGCACGTACCATCCGTGAGCGTATGAATGTAAGGGACAACGAGGTGTTCACACCGGTTGACCTTATTAATGCAAGGACACTTTCATCTGTGATCAACTCCTTCTTCGGAACATCACAGTTGTCGCAGTTCCTTGATCAGACAAATCCATTGAGTGAGATCACGCATAAGCGCCGTATCTCCGCGTTGGGGCCCGGTGGTCTATCGCGTGATCGCGCCGGATTCGAAG
>JAKFCJ010000120.1:0-5123 GCA_036676705.1 Bacteroidota bacterium | reverse complement strand
CTGCTCGCATAATCGGGCGGAAGCATGAGCAGTACCACCGGTGGCCAACAGATCATCGTGTACCAGCACTTTCCATCCTTTTTCCAAAGCATCCTCATGAATTTCTATGGTTGCTTCGCCATATTCGAGCGCATAGTTCAGTTTGACCGTTTTCGCCGGGAGTTTTCCTGCTTTGCGAATGAGCACAAAGGGTTTACGCATGCGCGTTGCCAAGGCCAGTCCGAATAAAAAACCGCGACTTTCAATGCCTACTATCGCATCAATATCCATATTTTCATAATGGATGGAAAAGGCTTCAAGGATGCGCGTGCATAATACGGGGTCTTTAAATATGGGTGTGACATCTTTAAACAGAATTCCCGGTATAGGAAAATCGGGGATATCGCGGATGACGGCTTTTATATCCGTTTCGAGTTGGAGCATAGGCAAAGCTATGTTTCAAATTCCAAGTTCCAAGTTCCAAATTCCAAGTTCCAATGCTTACGCCAGAATATTTCAACGCGGAGGCGCAAAAAGGTTGGAGTTTGCTCGGCTTATTGCTTACGCCGGAAAAAAGGCGCAGTTTTGTTTTCCGATGAATAAAAAACCGCGTCTCTCGTCGTGCGTAAGCAATACTCGTCCGCACTGAAAACTCCATATATTCGTTAAACTAAAAATGAAACTGGTCAACCTGGCATCAGCTATTGTAATTTGTTTGTCACTTAACTCCTGCAGTGACGATCTTGAGGTCCCTCAAAAAGATGAATTCAGCAAGGAAAATTATTATGATTATGGAGGCGATGAAATAGCGCCCTGTATGCTACAGGCGGGAGATATGAATGTGCTTTTCGCCCAGCTTGGGGGTGGCAACTATGCGCTGATAGGGATCGATGTGGAAGGAAATGAAAAATGGAAGATCGATATCAACTCCGCCTACCCGAATTTTGAGGCGGAGGAGATGTATTTTGCTGACAACAACAATTTTTTGATCGTTGGTGCCCTGGATAATCATCCAGCCTGGGTTATCCTCGATTCCGATGCGTCGGGAGGATTTTTTCCTCAAACCTGGAACAATGATATCGGGCGTTTTTATTCAGCGCAAATGAGCGCCGACCATATTTTACTTGCCGGACAAAAAGATGTGGCTGGCGACAGGCAGGTGTTTCTGAGCAAGATCGAAAAAGATGGCACCCCGCTCGACAGTTTGAGTTTTGGGACCAGCTCCCAGGATGGAGGAATAAAGCTGTTGGGGAGCCAGGACAAAACCCTTTTATTGGCCTATAGTTATGGGAAGGGCCTTGGTGACCGTGATTTTTGGCTGATGGAGATCGATGAGCAGATGAACCCTTCGAATGAAAAGGTTTTTGGCGGAGCAGGCTATGACCAGCCGGAGTGGATGATCGAAGCCTATGGTGCCTATTACCTTTGCGGACATACCACCTCCTTTGGCGACCCCATGCACGATGCCTATTTAATTTGCCTGGAAAAAGACCTGAGTTTACGCTGGGAAAAAAATATCCATATGGATGGCCATGAAGGTGCCGACCACCTCATCGACCTGGGCAATAATAAACTGGCCTTTTGCAGCTATGGATCGATGTCGCTTACAGGAGGATATTATGGAATCGTTGATGCCAACGGTCTGGTGCTGGACCAAAAGAAATACCCTGAATTCGAACGTTTCTTCCAACTCCGCGCCTACCCTGATCGATTAATGATCTTAAATCAGAAAAAAATCGTTACAAAGGATATCGGCGTTTGGGTGAAGAGTTATTAGAACTGTCGAGACGCGATAAATCGGTGAGACGCGATAAATCGGCGTCTCTCCTTTCCTCAAACTAGTCTTCCCTACCTCCCTTCTTCCCTACTTCAACTTATATTTGCGACATGCTCGGACTCAAACTAGCCACCGACCCCCGTTGGGCGAATATTGCGGAAAAATCATTGGAAGAAATTCTTACCGATCATGCCTTTTGCGAACAGAAAGCGGCGACAAGTGGTATCTCCCTGATCGTCCATCATTCTGATAAGGAGGATATTGTGGATGAGGTTACTCCCCTGGTAGCAGAAGAATGGGGCCATTTTCGGAAAGTACTCAAGGAACTCAAACGCAGGGGTTTGACCTTGGGTGCCCAGCGTAAAGACGAATACGTGAACCAGTTGATGCTGGTGAAAAAAAAAGGACTTCACCGAAATGAAGCCCTTTTGGAAGATCTTTTAATTTTTGCGATGATCGAAGCCCGCAGTTGTGAACGTTTCCGGCTGCTGTCGCTGCACGTAGAAGATGAAGAACTGCGCAGCTTCTACCACGAATTTATGGTATCCGAAGCCGGCCATTACCGTATGTTTATAGACCTGGCCAAGAAGTATTTCCCGGCAGAACAGGTAAAAAACAGATGGAACGAGATCCTGGATGCCGAGGCGGAGATCATGAAGGGCCTGGAGTTGCGCGGGGATAGAGTGCATTGAACTAGTTTTCAGTTTTCAGAGTTCAGTTTTCAGTTGGACACGTATATGCTGAAAACTGAACTCTGAAAACTGAAAACTTATTCCCGGATAACCAGGCGCTCATGGATTTCATCGCCTTTATCTGAGCTTAGTATCATCATATAAATACCTGCAGGCAATCCCGACAGATCCATACTGTATTGATTTTTTCCTACTTCGGCATGGAGGTTTGAGAACGCTTTCACTTCGGCTCCGTTAACTGCAAATAGTTTTATTGAATAGTCACTGGCTTCGCTGGCTACCCATGAGAAATTAGCAAAAAGGGTAGCGGGGTTTGGATAAAGTAAATGAGAATTAAAGACCCCGGTTTTATTCCGGCAAACTTCAGTATAACGGCAATTGCCTGCGCTGGTATCGGGAACTTCCGTGGAACTAATATCGCCCCAGATCGCTCCTGCTCCCTCCGATTCCAGGATACTTAACACCTCTTGTGTTGGCTTAAACCAAAGGATGATATCGGGACGCCAATTTTGGTTGATCCTATCGCTGAGGGTATAGGTTTGGCCCGAACGTACCAGAACAGGTATTAACTGGTTCATCTGATAACCCTTCACCTCTTCATTAAACATCCTTGGCATCATTCCGAGATCATCCGTGATGCTAACTATGGCTTCCGTTGATGCAAGCATATTGCTCCGTGTGAGGCTATCGGGAACAGGGGCTACGGGCATGTGATTGAAACGGGTGCCTTGTTTGCTGAATTCGAATACCATCATTGCGTTCTTTGCATCGAGGAGATTTACCGCTATGCCACCGTCTTTGTTAATCACAACGCCCAGCTTAGTCAGAACCCCCATACCGGGTTGTACGGCATTTAGTGCTTCCGTTGCCGGTTTTTCATCCATAAAAAGATCCTCCCAAAGGGCATAATTCGGACGTTCCGGGTCAAAACGAATGGCAGGATCGATCTTACTCAGTTTGGCTTCAATCAGCTTCTGTTGTTCCGGAGTAAGGAGTGACTTCAACGCGGGAGAATAAGGATACCAGAACAGGTAATCTCCTTCTTCAGGATGAGAAACCTGTATTGCCACAAGCCGATACTTATCAAAGGTAAAAGACTCATAGGTTCCCTGATTCAACGACATGATCTCCTGACGCATCCCTTGAAAAAAATGCGCTTTACTCACATAATAAGGTTGTAATTTTTTAACGTTTGTTTCTTCAAACTGCTCCTTTTCAGATAGTTGCTTTTTGATTTCGACATTATGCCAATTTTCGGAAATGTCTATTTTCGATTGACGGTCAAAATGGATCCCGCTCTGGTCAACTTTAATTCCCAACTCATGCAGCCGATCCTCAGGAAAAAAAATCGTGGTTTCAACCGGTTCCCATGGCAACTTTTTCAATTGTACCCTGGCAGTTAAAGGCAGGATATCAGCCTGAACAGACCAGGGTTTCTGATGGTATAGGATATCGCTATTCTGGATCATTTCCCGTGTTTGCTCTGGTAACATGGCCAGAATCTCATTGTTTCTTGGGAACCAAAAAACAAGGTAGTCGCCTTTTTCATTCACCACCACCCGGATCGCCAAAGCGGCTTCCAGCAAGTTGGAATCAGGAATTTCCGTGCCTGGATACTGGAAAATTCCATGGCAGTTGATAATGGCCAGTGGCAAAATATCCGGCGCTGCGAGGCTGGAGAGACCGGTACCATTGCGTGAAGATTTGCTGAGCATGGTTCCCTGGAATACCAGTTTTATCTGACCTTCCCGGGTATTATCCTGCTGGTATAACAAGGTTCCCTGGTCTGAAACGATACCCAGTTTTTTTAGGGCCTGAGGATCCAAAACCAGCGCATTGACCTCCCCGCGACAAGGAATATTATTGGCAGGATCGATCTGAATGTCGAATACAAACTCCTGCACTATTTCGGGAACTTCGTCCGTCCTGTCGAGCTCCCGTATGTCGTTTTGGATCCTGATCACCCTTAGGGTATCAGTGCGTGGGGTATCGATAGGGATAGTCAACGGTCCACGGTCAACGGTCGACAGTGGGTTTTGGACCATAGACCATGGACCATGGACCATAGCGGAGCTTGATACGGGTGCTCCGCTTGATCCTTCATTAGAAGATTGGAAGTGTTCATCAGATACGATCAAAGAACTATCCATGGTCCATGGTCTATGGTCCATGGTCTCGGGACTATCCATGGTCCATGGTCTATGGTCCATGGTCTCCTCAGTTGACTGCAAATTCTCAGTCCTTCCCGTTCCCGCTATCCATAAAAGAGCAACAATGCCTAAACTAGAAATAATACTTGTCATAATGATGATTTTAGATGGTTTAAAACGATGCTTTTGAAGCGGTAACTCCTTTTGAGCATGCAACCAATTAATGGCCTCATCTTCCCGCACTACAGGCTCTGACTGCCGAACCTTGTTCAGCAATTCATCAAGGGATGGAAAGTTCTTTTTATCCATTTTCTTTAGCCTCCATGTTTAGGGTAAGTGATGACCAGTTGACAAGCGGGTCATTGGATTCGTATTCGTGCCTCAGCCATTTTTGTAATTTTTCACGTGCCCGGCGAAGGCGCGTTTTTACCGTATTCACATTACTCTCCTGCACTTCCGCAATGGCTTCAAGCGAAAGACCGGAGAGTTCGAAAAGCAGAAATACTTCCCTTTCTTTTTCATTCA
>JAKFCJ010000119.1:0-8167 GCA_036676705.1 Bacteroidota bacterium | reverse complement strand
ATCACCATAAACTTTTGGCCATTAATGGCAAACTGGGCATGCTGCACCAGTCCTTCCTTATCCGGAGCGTCATTGGCCCCATAACGCATAATACCATCCATTTTGTAACCGTCGAAAATAGAAGCATAATGCTGAATGGCTTCTTCCGCTTTTCCATATTGTTCACCGGTAAACATCAGGCAGGGGGTAATTTTTTGCCCGACATCCTCCATCTTACTGAATGAGAACTGCCAGGAAATACCGTATTTATCCTGGATCCATCCGTATTTTTTGCTCCATGGATAGGTGTCCAGAGCCATTAACACCTTTCCGTCTTTTACAAATTCTTTCCAAATAGCATCAATTTCTGCCTCTGTATCGCAGATATAAAAGAAAGATATGGAAGGGTTGGGTGTAAACATGGGGCCTCCATCGAGGCAGAGAAAGCGCTGTCCGGAAACTTCAAATTCCGTTACCATGGGCGATTCATCGCTGATCCGGGCACCTTTGAAATGTTTACAATAAAATGTGGCTGCTTCTTTGGCCTTTCCATCAAACCAAAAGCATGGGGTAATTAACTCTTTCATGAATGTTTTCTATTTTTATGGAAGCAAAGTAAAGGTAGCCAGAAAAGGGAAAATAGAACAAAAGCGACACTATTTTGGTCCTGCATCCAGACCAGACCTCATATAATCTCCCGGGTTTTTACGGGTAAATTCCCGGAAAGAGCGGATAAAATGGCTTTGATCGGCATAGCCCTGGTCATAAGCCACATCGGAGAGATTCTCGAAGGCTCTGTTCCTGAGTTGATGAAAGGCAGCATGGAACTGACAAAAGCGTCGGAAATGTGCGGGACTCAATCCCACATATTTTTTGAACACCCGCTGCAGGGTTCGGTCACTGATCTGAAGGTCACCCAAGAGTTGTGGAAGCATATCGGATGAAGGATCTTCGACCAGCCTGTCGGTGGCAAAACGCACAATTTCACAGGCAGCCCTGTTTTTTATGACTTGCTCCTGCAGGAAATCGTCGAGCATGCTGATCCGCTCCTTGTTCGTTCGTGTGTTTTTAAGTTTTTTCTGAAGATGTCCTGCCTTTTTTGCGCTCCACTCCTGGAGGAGCTCCGGTTGTTCGGCTAAATTTTTTGCCTGGATACCAAATAGTGGCCCCACCATAAAGGGGTGAAAGAAATAGGCGACCAGGGAAAAATCAGCATGGCCCTGAAGTGCAGAACTATCGATCGACCGGGTGAAAAGCAACAGGGAGATGGATGGTTCTTTATCCGGGTTTTGCTTTTCAACAATACAAACAAGCGAGGCAGTTCCCTGGGGAAGTACGGGCAGGCTATCTCCGGGTGAAAAATCTTCAACGGTAAGGATCGTTCGAACATATCCTTCAAGTGAAGCGGCGGACAGATGGTAGCAGTAATCCATTTAGGCTGTAGGCTGTAAGCTATAGGCTATAGGCTGTAAGCTCAAAAATAATCGATTTTCTAAATTCCTAAAGCCTAAAGCCTATAGCCTACAGCTAGTCAAACGACTGGTTCGGCTGGTTCGAGATCTCCAGCACTTTATCATACTCCTCAGGAGTAAGGTCGTTAAAGTAGAAATTAACCGGATTGATCTTATTGCCGTTTTTGATCACCTCATAATGCAGGTGGGGAGCGGTTGAGGTACCTGAGTTTCCGATCTGGCCGATCACTTCGCCGCGTTTGATCTCTTGTCCCGCTTTGACGGTGACTTTGCTCATGTGACCATACAGGGTCTGGTAACCAAATCCATGGTCGATGACCACGTGAAATCCATACCCACGGTCATATTCGGCTTTGATCACCTTTCCGTTTCCTGTGGCATAGATATCTGTACCTACCGGAGCGGAGAAGTCCATTCCCGTGTGCATTTTATGGGTTTTGTAAATGGGGTGGATGCGGTATCCGAACCCGGAGGCCATACGTTTCAGGTCGCGGTTGGAGATCGGTTGAATGGCAGGTATAGATGCCAACATATCGTTTTTCCGGGCGGCAAGTTTGGCAAGTTGGTCGTATGAATTGCTTTGCACCACCATGCGGTTACTCAGTTGGTCCACCTTTTTGGTGAGGTTAATGAGCATTTCGGAGTTTTCATATCCGGAGAGTTCTTTATAGCGCTCCACACCGCCATATCCCGCTTTCCTCACGTTTTCGGGGAGGGGATCGGCTTCAAAAATGGCACGGTAAATATTGTCGTCGCGGTCAGCCAGTTCGGCCAACATGCCGTTCATGTCTTCCACACGCTGGTCCATGATCTTCATCTGCAGCTTGTACTGGGCGATCTCCCGCTTCAATTGTTTCTCTTTTGGGGAATCGAGCCAGGCATAAGCGCCAATAAGGATCAGGGCAGCAAATACCATGGAAGCGGAAAGAAATCCGAAAACCCGTATAAACTGGGTCCAAAAACTCAGGCGCACCCGCTCAAACTTGAGGTTATGCGGGTTAAAAAAATACTTCGCTTTCTTCATAAGTGGATTAGCAGGCGTTATATCTTTGCGAACAATTTTTGTTTACGCACAAAGATACGGCCAAAAAACTTTTTAGGAGTTTTAAGCTTTACAGATATAATTTACACCCATGAGTTCGAATTCCATTCGTCAGCAGTTTTTAGACTTTTTTGCTTCCAAAGGCCATCAGATCGTTCCTTCTGCCCCCATCGTGGTGAAGAACGACCCTACGCTGATGTTCACCAATGCGGGCATGAACCAGTTTAAGGACCTGTTTCTGGGCAATGAAGTTCCGAAATACAAACGGGTGGCCGATACCCAAAAATGCCTCCGCGTAAGCGGAAAACACAATGACTTAGAAGAAGTGGGGGTGGATACTTACCATCATACCATGTTCGAGATGCTGGGAAACTGGAGCTTCGGCGATTATTTTAAAACCGAGGCCATCGAATGGGCCTGGGAACTGTTCACTCAGGTGTATGGTTTGTCGCCTGAAAGTCTGTACGTCACTGTATTTGAAGGCGACGCCTCCGAAAACCTGGCTTTTGACCAGGATGCCAAAAACGAATGGAAAAAATGGATCGCGGAAGACCGTATCCTTCTTGGAAATAAAAAAGACAATTTCTGGGAAATGGGCGATACCGGCCCATGCGGACCTTGTTCCGAAATTCATGTGGATTTAAGAAGCGACGCGGAAAGAAAAGCGGTGGATGCCCGTACACTGGTCAATAACGACCATCCCCAGGTGATCGAGATCTGGAACCTCGTGTTTATGGAGTTTAACCGTAAATCGGATGGAAGCCTCGAAAATCTCCCTGCCAAACACGTGGATACCGGTATGGGTTTCGAACGACTCTGCCGCGCAATTGAAGGCAAAGCGTCGAATTACGATACCGATGTGTTTATGCTGCTGATCCGCCTGGTCGAAGAAAAAACAGGTAAGGCATATGGAAAAGAGGAAAAGGCCGATATCGCCATGCGGGTCTTGGCGGATCATATCCGGACGATTTCTTTTGCTATCCTCGATGGACAACTCCCTTCAAACAACGGGGCGGGTTATGTGATCCGCCGTATCCTCAGGAGGGCAGTGCGCTATTATTTTACTTTCCTCGACAGGAAAGAACCGCTTTTGTTTCAAATGATTCCCACCCTGGCTGAAGGATTTTCCGGCATTTTCCCGGAAATGAAGGCCAAACTGGCTTTTATCGAAAATGTAGTCAGGGAAGAAGAACTGGGTTTTTTGAGAACCTTGGAAAACGGATTAAATATGATCGCTTCTGAAAAATCCATCCATACGAAAGAAAATGTGCTTTCCGGAGCTTTTGCATTTAAACTGTATGATGAATGTGGATTCCCGATCGACCTGACTAACCTGATCCTATCGGAAGACGGGATTCGCGTGGATCTGCCCGAATTTAACCGCCTCCTCGAAGCCCAAAAAGACCGTTCCCGCAAAGCAACCACCCAGTCCAGCGGCGACTGGATCATCGTTCGCCCCGGCGATGCCTGTGAGTTTGTGGGGTACGATACCCTGGAAACGGAGGTGCATATCACCCGCATGCGTTCGGTGAAACAAAAGAACAAAGACCTGATCCAACTGGTTTTCGACCGTACGCCTTTTTATGCGGAGAGCGGCGGACAAGTCGGCGATACCGGTTTTATCCAGTCGGCCAACGAGAAGATCCATATTTTGGATACCCAAAAAGAAAATAACCTGGTCATCCATATCGCTGAAAAATTCCCGGAAAATCCGGAGGCAGCATTTGTGGCGCATGTCGATGAAATAAAACGCCGCGATACCACCAACAACCACTCCGCCACCCACCTTATGCATGCGGCCTTGCGCCAGGTTTTGGGTACCCATGTGGAACAAAAAGGTTCCCTGGTCAATCCCGATCACCTGCGTTTCGACTTTTCCCATTTTAAAGGAATGAGCAAAGAGGAGGTACGCCAGGTAGAGCGGATCGTGAACGAAAAGATCCGGGAGAATATTCAACTCGACGAACGCCGCTCGGTGCCTATTGAAGAGGCGAAAAAGATGGGTGCCATGGCTCTTTTCGGAGAAAAATATGGGGAGGAGGTCCGTGTGATCACCTTTGACGCGAATTTCTCCCGCGAACTCTGCGGAGGAACCCATGTACCTGCTACCGGACAGATCGGAATGTTTAAACTCAGTTCCGAATCGGCTGTAGCGGCAGGTGTGCGCCGTATTGAAGCCATTACGGGTTCAAAAGCGGAAGCCTGGATGGTGGAAACCGAAGAAACCCTTCAGGAATTGAAAGACCTGCTCAAAAGCAAAGACCTCAGCAAAAGCGTGGAGCGGTTGATGAACGAAAAGGCTGAACTGGAGAAAAAACTGGACCTGCTGGAATCGGAAAAAACACAGGGATTGAAGCAGGCATTAAAAGGAAAAGTGATCCAACAAAACGGAGTTTCGGTATTAATCGAACGCATTGATATTCCTTCTGTTGACCAACTTAAAAATCTGAGCTTCCAATTAAAAAACGAAATACCCAATCTGTTCTGCGTGTTCGGAACCGTGCTGGGCGACAAACCCTTCCTGTCAGTGATCATCGATGAAGATCTGGTAAAAGAAAAAGGATGGAATGCCGGTAGCAGCGTTAAAGAACTGGCCAAAGAGATCAAAGGGGGCGGGGGCGGACAAGCCTTTTATGCTACTGCCGGAGGAACGGACATAAGCGGACTGGAAACGGCACTAAACAAAGCTAAAACCCTGATTTAATGGTCATATATAACCCGAAGGACTGGTTTACCCTCATTTTCAAATTCCATAAAAGCGATACGTTCCGGCAATTGCTTTGGGTGATGGTGGCCGTTGGGATCTACACGGCCATCGTGGTGTATGTGGAACTGGAAGTCCTGAAGGTGGTTAATTCCAGTACTTCGCTGATGTACCAGTTATTGGGCTTTGTTATTTCCATGCTCCTGGTATTTCGTACCAATACAGCCTACGACCGCTGGTGGGAGGGAAGAAAGTTGTGGGGTGCCCTGGTCAATGCTTCAAGGAATCTGGCCATTAAAGTACAAACCATGGTGCCTGGGGAAGCCGGAAACAAGCGTGAATTTATTGGTGAAATTGGAGATTTTGCGCATGTGTTGCGCCTTCACTTGCGCGGACTGAAATGGGATGGCCTTTCTATTGAGGTACACCAGCCCAATTTTCTGGTGGCATCCATGTACACCAAATTGAATGGCTGGTTGAAGAACAAACAGATCGATGGCGACCAGATGCGGGTGATCGAAAACGAATTAAGCGAATTGCTCGACATATGCGGTGCTTGCGAAAGGATCAGAAAAACGCCGATCCCTTATTCCTACAGCATTTTTATTAAAAAGTTCATTTTCGTTTACGTGATGACCCTGCCATTCGGTTTTGTAGCCGATTATGGATATGGCATAATTCCGATCGTGATCTTCACCCTCTATGCCCTGGCTTCTTTGGAATTGATCGCCGAAGAGATCGAAAACCCCTTCGGAACCGATGCCAATGACCTGCCCATGGATACGCTGGTGGTAACCATCCGGCAAAATCTGACAGAGATACTGGGCGACCAGCCCGTCAGCATCGAAAACGAGGTCTAATCCCTGTGGATAAGCAGCTTCCCACTTTGGATCAATAAGCCGTTTTCTTCAATTTGATACACATACAATCCTTCCGGTATCCTTAATACACTTTCTTGGTCTTCCGCCTTATCTAGTGGCTCAGATAAAACGGTTTGTCCGAGCAAATTGACCAGTTTAAAGGTATAGGTTTTATCCTTTTCAAAGTCGCGAATAGCCAGGTTCAGAAGATCTCCGGTAGGGTTCGGATACACGTGAACGAGCGGGTTTTCGATATTTGGGTCGGGAATTCCGATACTCAGCGTAGAGGCGATATTGGAGCGGGAGGTGTTGTAGTTTTTTGATGGATTGCAGCTATTCGGACTAACGATCTCGATCTGATAATACAGGTCCCCGGCAGGTGCGGTGAGGTCGGTAAACTGGGTATTGCTGGCTGAGGAATTGCCTATCAAAACCATATCCGAATCAGAGGTACCCCGATAAATATTATGGGTCGAAACAGTAAATCCTTCATACAGTTCCCAGATCAGGTTCCAGCTGTTTCCGAGTCCTTTATTGATAGTCAGGTGCATGGTTTTATGAGGCAGCGACGGTTCCGATTCCATGCCGCAGTTATCCAGTAGGGTAAGTTTATACAAATTCGACTGCACATCCGGAGATGAAGAATTGTCGGTATACGCCGTAAAAGCAGAATAAGGCTGCCCGTCGAGGCGTATAAATTGGCCGGTGACATTGGTTTCCCGGTAGATATAAAAGGAATCAATACCCAATGCAGGGGGCCTATTCCAAACTACCTGGTTTTTATTTGATACGGATACCCCTACAATACAAATTTCAGTTGGAGGAAGGGATCTAAGTGCCAATTTAATGGAATCCACGGCCTTGCATCCGTTTGCGTTCGTTACCTCGATCAGGTAGGTGATATCGCCGAGCATTGTAACAACCGGGTTCGGGATCGTGTCGTTGCTAAGCCGGATGGAAGGAGTCCAGGAATAATGCCTCCATGCCGTTGTACTTAAATTGGTTTTCACCCCTTTTATTTCCAGGCTGCTTTCACAGGTAACCAGGGTGTCATTGCCGGCATCGACCAGCAACTTTTCAGGTTGACTAACCACATAATTTTTGGAGATACTGCAGCCGTCAGCCGGACTGATCACCGTGAGTTGATAGGTTCCGGCGGCAAGTCCGCTCAGGTTTGGTACTGTATCTCCGGTGTTCCATACAAAATGGAACGGAGGGGTTCCGCCCGTCACCTGGGTGCTTACGGCCCCGTTAAGGTCACCAAAACACAGGTTCTCGGAGTTTGTCTGGAAAAGGATCTGTATGGGAATACCGATCTGGTATTCGAAAGCGCCCATATCGATGCGACACACGTTGATCCGCGGGTTTCCGGCCAGATCATGATCAGGATATGCCAGATTGACGACCCCTTTATCGATAAGGGGAGAAGTACTTTGCAATGACCAATCGGCAGAGTCAGGGGAGGAGCTGTAGTCTTTTCCCACACCCGAGGATTCTTTGACAAAAAGTGGATTGACATCCATATTGTTCAGGTAGTTCCCTGTATAGATAGTACCGTTCAGGCTAAAACCCGATACCCCGCCCTGTATCATGCTTGAATTAAAGTTTGGGTCAGATCCTTCGTCTTCAATATGGATCTGGTTTCCTCCATTGACCGCCGTATTTCCATAAATAATGCAGTTAATAATGGTGGGCTTAAGATTTCCTCCATAGTTAAAAAACATCCCGCCTCCTTTGTTTATACTATGGTTGTTGACGATGGTATTGTTATAAAAGATCGACTGGTTATTTGATTCGATGGTAACACCTGCTGAGATCATTCCGCCCGACATGGTATTGTTCGCGATCAAATTATTGACCACGGTCGCGCCACAATTTATCAGGCGCAACCCGCCATTGCTATTATTGATGATGCGGTTCCCGGCGATATAGGCATTGGAGCCATAATCAGCCGTAATACCGGTAGCACGGTTATAAGAAATGGTTGAATTTACAATACGCGGACTGGCACCATTGTATAGATAAATGGTTGACCCGGCATAACCGTCACCATTCCGGGAAAATCGACAATGGGCAATAGTGACCTTGGAATAATTATCGATCTGAATAG
>JAKFCJ010000118.1:0-13693 GCA_036676705.1 Bacteroidota bacterium | reverse complement strand
GTCTCCAAGTCTCCAAGTCCCCTCGTCTTCCCTACCTCCAATCCTCCCTACATCCCTACTTTTTCCTCTTTCGAATAATATACTCCGGCCTGTTCCTCACCTCATCAAAAATATTTCCGAGGTACTCTCCCAAAACCCCAATCGTTACGAGCTGTACACCGCCAAAAAGGATCATGGTAAGGATGGTCGAAGCCCAGCCGGGAACCTCATCCAGGTTGCCGGTGAATTTTTCATAAAACACCTTGGCCGACAGGATCATACCGATGGTCAGGGCAATAATGCCAAGGGATAAAGCCAGTTTCAGGGGTTTTTTGGAAAAATAGAACATG
The DNA here is from genome assembly GCA_036676705.1 of Bacteroidota bacterium. Classification (GTDB taxonomy): domain Bacteria; phylum Bacteroidota; class Bacteroidia; order UBA8524; family UBA8524; genus UBA8524. The sequence continues at coordinate 13,364 of JAKFCJ010000118.1, read as the reverse complement.
CCCGTAGATGCCAGGGCAAGGAGTTTTTTGATGCTGTATTTGGTTTCGCCCTCGGCGCGTCCCGGACGGTTATAGTAGAAAGGAACCTGTTTAAATCCCATCCAGGCGATGATGCCGCGCACGTATTTGTTTTTTTCCCCGAATTTTTTGTAGGCATCGATCACATCCCGGTCGAGCAGGCGGAAGTCTCCGGAATCAAGGGGGAGCTCCACATCCGACATATAATTGACCATGCGGTAAAAAAAGTGGTAGCCCATCTTTTTGAAAAAGCCAACGCCTTCGCGGTTTTTGCGAACACAATACACCACATTGCTGTTGCTGTCAAAATAGGTCTGGATAATTTCAGGAAACAATTCGGGCGGGTCCTGCAGATCGGCATCAATGATGATGGCCAGGTCACCGGTACATTCGCTGAGTCCGGCGGAAACGGCGGGCTGGTGACCAAAATTCCGGCTAAAGGAGAGGATTAGCACATCCGGATTTTTTTCCGACTTCGCTTCGAGGATGCTTATTGTATTGTCGCGGCTTCCATCATCTATAAAAAGCACCTCGTAATCGTAGCGGTTGTTTTCCAATACCGCCAAAAGCCTGTCGTAGGTAATGCCGATAACGTCCTGCTCATTGTAGCAGGGCACGATGACGGAGAGTTTGAATTTTTCGCGGCTAAAACTCATTTGACTTTTTCTAAAACGATGGCTCCGAAACGTTGATCTTTGGCTATAAACTGATTAACAACCTGGTAATTACCCTGGTTGAGTTCAACCACCGAATTAATGGCTTTTTCAAAATCGTGGTCGACCAAAAATTGGTCCCTGACACTTTGTGCGGGCGCAGGGAAATCCATACGCAGCGAATAATGCGATTCGATCACCAGCAAAGATCCCAACGGGGCGTTGGCGATCGCCATGCTGTCCAGGCTTTTCATGTTTGAGGGAAGATGTCCGGCCTGTTTATCGAAATAATAAGGTACCACGGTATGGTTGGTAAACAGGACCACATCGTCCTTATTTTGTTTGACGATCCACTTTACCATGTTTTGGATGGCCATGTCTTCGTTGCTGGGCTTTTTAGGCTGAACGGGAAGTAGTCCCGAAATAAGGGCCAGTCCGGCGTAAAGCAGCAATTGTGTATTGAGTGCGAGCCTGGCAAAAAGCAGGGCAACAGCAACCGCTCCGAAAAACAGAAGGCTGTAATCACTCTCTTCGGTGAGTACTACCCCGTTGTGATTATAGGCCGCAAAAAGGGCATAACAAACCAGGGCAACAGCCAGGAAGATCAGATGGATACGCGGATTGGCCCTGGATTTTTCCCAGGAGGCAAGAGCAACGGTGGCCATTACTGCCAGCACCGGGCCAATGCCGTTCATGTACCGCAAATTCGGCGAAGCACCGAGAGCCAAAGCATCCCAGTTAAATAAACTGTGGATGAGCAAATAGATAAAGGCCGGGATCAGCAGGAACCAGGGGTTTTTGGCAAAATTGGCGGAAGTGTTTTTCTGTATGGTCGATTCAACAACCTGGCTGCTGAACAGCACGGCAAGCACCGTGGTAACCGCTCCCCAAACCACAAAGCTCATTCTCCAGAAATGGAAAAAGCCGTGGCGTGCGAATTGTTCGCTGTACAGGTCGCTGGTTTCACGGCTGGATGTGAGCAGGTACAGCGGATCACCGGTAACGGCCGCACCCCAGATATCGTACAATACCGGAAAGGAGCCCATCAGAAAGGCCGCCAGCCATTTTCTTTGGGTCAATAAATATATGCCATAGGGAATGGCCACCAGAAAAAATTCCTGGCGAACGAGGGTACTGAAAGAAAGCAGGAGTCCGGCGATGAGCCATTTTTCCTTGTAATGGGCATATACCGCGGAGATCAGGATCAAGCCGGAAAAACTATCGGCATAGTTGCGGAAAGAGATCTCGATCCACATGGGCTGGGTGGCAAGAAGCACGGCCGCCAGCAGGGCATAACGTTTGTCAAAAAGCGCTGCGGTTTTATAGGCCAGGAAGGAAGCGAGTCCGGCGAAAAGGCAGTTCAGGATAAGCAAAAATTTGGTTCCTAATAAAGCAGGAATGACATATACCAGCTTGTATCCGGTTTTTGGCCAGTTGCCTAAGATGGATGAAGGATTTTCCCAAAAGTCATACATGTTGATGAGGTGGGCGATCTCATCGTGCTGGTAGTATCCGGTTGATTTAAAAGAATAGAGGTAGTAGGCAAAAGCCGCCAGTGCGCTTAAAACAAGCGCAATTTTATCCTGCGATTTGGTTTCAGGCTGAGGGACGACAGTTTCTCGGGTGTTTTTTTTTGCCATATAACTAGTTCTTTTTGATCGCGCTCATCAACGAAGCCCCCGTTGGTGGATTCGAAAATAAAAACTTCTCCGCTTTTAACAAGCCATAAAACAGGCTGTTGATGAAGGAATTGGGGGGCTGAAGTCCTTTTTCCACCAAAGTTTTGATATCGCCTTTATTGTGCACCAGGTTTTTTCTGGCAATAAGGGCCGGCAACAGGGCAAGGGCCCAGTAACGATGTCCGAGGACCTTTACCGGCAGACCGGCAAATTCGGCATCCATCATCTTTTTATCATAACGGCGCACATGCCCAACGGCTTCGTCGTAATCGCTTTTGTATTGATTTAAAGCAGGCACGTTGATGAACAGCACGCCACCCGGCTTCAGGTGATAAAAAATGGATTCCAAAAATTCTTTGGTATCGGGTATATGTTCGAGCACATCAAAGAGGATGATGGCATCATACGCGTTTTCAAAACGGGCATGTTTTTCATGGATATTGTAAAGAAAGGTGTCTCCCTTTAATCCGGTATTGAGTTTTAAAGCGGCCTCGTTGATATCGCATCCGTCAACCGTCCAGCCCACTTTATTTTCAAGTTGTTTACGCACCAGTCCGTTCCCACATCCGATCTCCATCACCTTCAGGTTTTGGTCCATGGGCAAATAGCGGGGCGCGAATTTCAGGAAAGCATCGATCCTGGATTTAAACCAAAAATGCTTTTCGTTGGCAATGGCATACCAGTCGAAAGGAAAATCATCGGGGGAAACATTGGATAAAATCTCCATTTTTCAAACAATAGCAGGCTTGTGAAGGTTTCAAATGTAGGGCATTTTATGCTTCGGGTAAAATGCCTAATTTTGAACGTCTAATTTTTAAACCACTACAATTATGTCATTCGAATTACCCAAATTACCCTATGCTTTTGATGCTTTAGAGCCCCATATCGATGCCCGCACCATGGAAATTCACCACGGAAAACATCATGCTGCCTATGTGAATAACCTGAATGCTGCTTTGGAAGGAACAGCGGATGCCGGGAAGTCGCTTGAAGACCTGATGAAGAACATATCCAAATTGCCGGTGGCCGTTCGCAATAACGGGGGAGGGCATTGGAACCATTCCATGTTCTGGACGATCATGTCTCCTAACGGAGGCGGACTACCTACCGGCCCGCTTGCCGATGCCATCAAAGCAGACCTTGGAGGTTTTGATGCTTTTAAAGAGGCCTTCAGCAAAGCCGCTGCCACCCGTTTCGGATCAGGCTGGGCCTGGCTCTGTGTGGAGAACGGAAAACTGAAAGTATGTTCAACCCCCAATCAGGACAACCCCTTGATGGATGTGGTTACCGACTGCAATGGAACGCCGATCCTGGGTGTGGATGTATGGGAACATGCCTACTACCTGCATTACCAGAACCGTCGCCCGGATTATGTTTCCGCATTTTTTAATGTGATCAACTGGGACGAAGTAAGCCGCCGCTACCAGGCTGCGAAGTAAGCTTCCACACCAATTTTAAGAAAGCCGGCGCAAGTCGGCTTTTTTTGTTTTAGGCAACTTTTACGTAGAGGAAGAGTCTGATTAGCAAAGCCAGTCACATGAAAGCCAGATCTTTATTCCTTGCCTTGTCCTTGATCCCGGTTTTTGCCTTTGGGTCGCATAAAATTGCAGGACTCGAACTTTCTTATGAACGCACAGCTACCGGAAAATATGATATTTTCATCCACATGGTTCGCCACTGTGACGGTGCTTCCCTTGGCGCGCGGGATCTTATTTTGAGATGTTCTGCCTCGACGGTTACTGTGCCGGCTGCCCAACAAACGCTTGTCTCCACCCAAAAGTTAAATGCTTGCCAAAGCAGCCCTTGCAACGGGGTGGGCAACTATGAAGAAAAGGTATGGAAAGCCCAGGTTGACCTGTCAGCCAGTTCTTGCTGCGAATGGTCTGTGGAGTACAGCAATGACTATCGTAATATTGGAGGTGTGTATTTTGTTAAAGCTGTATTGAACAAGTGTGTGACAAATAAAACCGGCGGTCATTTTGTTCAATTGCCCGAAATCACATTGCCCTACAATCAGGATATCGCGTTGAATTTTGGTTTTAAATCGATCGATCCCACCGATTCCATAAGCTATGAGTTGGTATCAGGACAGACTGGGTTAAATCAGAGTATGACTTATTCCGGGAATTTCTCGCCGGTACGTCCTATAACGTTTTTTGGCTTTCCGAATCAAAATTTAAACTTCCCGGCAGGCTTTCATCTTGGCCAGGACGGCTTTATACGCTTTCGGCCAACCTCGATAAATCAGGTTGCCACCATCGTCGTTGAAGTCAAAATATGGAGAATAGTAAATGGACAAATGAATGTGGTGGGCATAACAAGACGGGATATTGAAGTCCAGGTTTTGAATATGGTAAACAATGCTGTGCCTTCGATACCAGCGATAACTTCAGGCCAGCAGAACGTGTTTTTTTGTGAAGAAGACACTACCCCGCTACGTTGGGAAAGTAGGGATACAGATGATGATTCAACCTTTATTGAGATCGTTAAAGCCGATTCGGGTATTCAGATAAGCACGGATTATAATCTGGGAAAACAGGTCAGCCTGAACGTTTCGATCGACACCGCGTATTTTGATACATCGTACTCGAAAGTTTTTTATCTTCAATTTTGGCTAAGGGATAATAGATGTCCTTATCCCAAATCCAGGCTTTATACCCTGGCATTGCGACAGGCAAAAATGCCTGTGGCGCAGTTTACCCAGACTTTGCAATGCCGACAGCTTAATACTAGTATTATTGTAACCGACAGTGTGAATGGGTTTTTTCGAGCATGGTATTCTTTTTATGACAGCTATAATAATTTATTAGGTTCTTCCATTAACGGGCTATTTAATTCGTCCAATTTACCATTAGGTCCTTCCTATCTGCATATGTCTTATGGCTTTTCAGGAAATTGTGTTTTCGACACCTCCGTGGTACTCAATGTTTTGCCGGGTTTTAAATTTTCATTGTCGGGCCCCAATAAAGGCTGCGAAGGCGATACACTGAAACTTGAATTGTTGGATCAGGGAGCTATAGGAACCTACACCTATCAATGGGCAAACCTCACAAACCCAACCACACCCGATCTGATCGACAGCCAGTACATTGTGCGGGTATTTTCTCCCCTGGATGCCGTTTATGAAGTAATGGCAACAGATACGGCGGGATGTTATGTAAACTATTCCAAATTAGTCAGGAGGGTAAAATGGCCGAAGTATACGATGGATAGCGTTGTTTTGGCTTGTCAGGGCGATAGCGCCTGGATCGGACCTTCGTCCATCCTGTTTTCTGATCAGAAGCTATGGATGGACAGAGATACTAACTTTCCCAGAAGGGAGATCAAAACCGGCTGGCACCCCTTTTACGCCATCCATGAGAATTTGTGTGAGGTTCGGGATAGTGTTTATCGGGGAAACCATACATCTCCAAAATTGGAAGAAGTTCCGGCAGACACCAACTTGTGCCAGGGCACGAAATATTTTATAAACACAACCTTGGGCAGTCGTCCATTTACGTATGATTGGAATGGGATTCAAACTACTATTCCAAGAACAATTACCCAAAGTGAAGGGGTGAATTTAGTTGTTAAGGACAAACATGGATGTCGGGATTCTGTAGCTTTTCAATTGTGGGTGAATGAAAAACCTGCCCTGGTTTTTTCCTCCGGACAAAATTTTGAGTTTTGCCAGGGTGACTCTGTGGAAGTGAAGGTGTTAAATGCTCCTTCGAATGCCAGCCTCATTTGGTCAGGTTTTCCAGGCTCGGATATTAAGATCTATTACCCGGGTATGTATGTGCTTAATTTAACCGATTCGATTTCCTGCACCTATGCGTATACGGTTTTTGCAGTGGGATGGCCGGCACCCGATGCAGGATTTACCTACCAGGCCCAGGCAGGAGGAATTGCCTTTACTCCGGATGTGCTTAATGTGAACCATACCTGGTTTTTTGGAGACGGAAACACAAGCAATAACGGCCTGCCCGTTCATCTCTATGCTCAACCCGGAAACTATCTGGTCAAACATTATGCATCGGAATCGGAGCATGGATGTTGGGCGAAGGATAGTCTGACTATCGTAGTTATCAGTCTGCCGGAACTCGAACAATGGGGGATCAGCATTTTTCCGAATCCATTTCAAACGCATTTTACCATTTCCTGTTCAGCCGGGACGGAACCCTATCCTGTACAACTTTTCGATGTTCAGGGAAAAATGATCCCTGTTCAAACAAAAGCAGAGGAAAACAGGCTGCTGGTTTATGGATTGGAAAACCTGGCTTCGGGAACCTATATCATAAGGATACTTACTCCCGATGGTCCGGTCGAAACCCGATTACAAAAAGGAAACTAAACGCTTATTTCCCCCGGGGATGCAACTTATTTGTTTCAGATTGCGACATTCAGATGTAAAACCAAAGCAAGATTTATTTGCTGAGGCTTATTCTTTACATTTGTTTTAATCGACATGATGAAAAAAGCCATCTTCCTTCTTATCGGGCTCAGCTTTCTTATCGCTTCTTGCAGAAAAGAGCAGGCTTTTTCCCGATTCAACACCAATTTACTTCTTCCGCTCATGCATGGCGAACTGGGACTTGACCAGTTGCTTGGCGACAGCGTATTAATTCCTGATCCTGACGGCTCGCTTCGTTTGGTTTCTGCCTATGATCTGTATAGAGGAAAAATTGCCGACTTCTTTGTTATTCCAGATACCCAAAGGGTAAATACACTTTCCCTGAAAACCCTTCGTCTGGCAGATCAGTCCAAGACCCAGATCGTTCCGCTGTTTTTGATCTATCCCGATGCGGCCGCTCTCCACGGACAAACAACCACGATTCCGGCACAGAGTATAACCGGGCTCAGTCCTATTCCTGTTGATGCTTCCGGTTTTTTCAAGGAGGCTACCCTGAATTCAGGAACCATGGAAGTTTCGATCACTAACGGTTACCCGGTAGAGATCACTACTTTGATCTTTCAGTTAAAGAACGTGGTGGATGGATCTGTCATTCAAACAGATACGTTTACGAATATTATGCCCGGGGCCAATCAGGTCAAGGTAATCGATGTGGCCGGCAAGAAACTTTATGCCCAAATGGAAGCCACACCTGTTCTGATCGAAACGGCGGCTTCGAATGGCCCGGTTGAAATCAACCAGTTTGCATTTACCTCCATTGTTTTTTCGGTAAAAGACCTCAAACCCCAAACAGCCATTGCACGTTTTCCGGCCCAGAGCGTGATCAATACGGAAGAAACGGTGGTTTATTATTTTGGCAAAGCTCAGCTTAAAAAAATAAAGGTTAAAGCAGGAAGGGTGAGCTTCAATATTGTGAGCACCATTGAGGAAGAGATGGAAGTGAATTATGGAATTCCTTATGCTACACGAAACGGACAGCCTTTTGCCCAAACATTTACCGTTCCCGCGGCACCTCCCGGCGGCTCTTCCACGTTTACCGTCAACTATGATATTTCGGGTTATGAAATTGATCTGAGGGGAAAAGACCCAACGATCAGGGATACGGTGAATTCCTTCTATAACGTGCTTGACGTAACCATTGATTCAACAGGCATTGAAAGGAATATTTCTCTGGATGACAGCATTTATATGTACCTGGGCCTGCTTGACATGGAACCGGAATATGCCGAGGGCTATTTTGGCGGAGAGACTTTTTTTGTGGGTCCGGAGACTATAGATCTGGCCTTTTTTGGCGGGGTTAGCGGGGGATTGGGTTTTGATAACCTGAATTTTAACCTGGTACTGGAAAACGGAATTGGAGCCGAAGGGCGTGCGACCATCCATCAACTTACTGCGCGCAATACAAAAAAGGGTAGTACCGTGGCATTAAGTGGCCCGGGAATTAACGGGCCTCATGTTTTGGCACCTGCAACTTATCCTCCTTTGACATCCTCGGTAAAGGTTATAAACCTGAACGAAAACAATTCGAATATCAAGCCTTTCATCGAACAAATGCCTGATAAGCTCGACTACAACATCAGCATAGAAACGAATCCGAACGGAAACAATTCCAACTTTAAGGACTTTATTACCGATGGATCCGAGGTTGTCGCCAAATTGGAAGTAGATATGCCGGTTAGCCTGAAGGCCGACGCCATTACGCTGATGGATACCTTTGACTTTGACATGACTGCTATCCAGAATGGAGTAAATATAGTGGAAGGCAGCCTGAATATTGTTTCCGACAATGGTTTCCCTTTTGAAGTTCAATTGCAGATCTATATGCTCGACGGAAACGGGAAGATCATTGATTCGCTTGTCGTTCCGAACAATAACCGCATCATGGCTGCAAGCGCGGATGCAAATTTCCGGGTAAACAGTCCCTTGCGTTCGGTACTGACCGCCCGGGTAGACAAAGCACGCATGCCGGCGTTTCGGAATACACGCAAGTTCCTGGTGAAAGCAGTAATTGATACCCCAAAAACAAGTAATTATTGGAAAATATACAGTGACTATACCTTTAAAGTAAGCCTGACTGGTGACTTCATCTATGACCAAAATTTTTAAGACCCTTATCGTTTTCTGCTTTCCGTTCGTATCTGTTGCCCAACAGGATAGTTTATGGAATCATTTTCCTACTTTTTTTGATCATCCGTTCCGTACGGAAAAGGCGGGTTCGTTTTTAAGTGTGGAGGGAGAGTATACCCAGGAGGCCAGTGCAGCAAATAATGCCTTATTGTGGCGACTCGGAACCAAACAGCGTTTGGGTCAGGATCTCATCGCATACAATGCCGACCGGGCTAAGCTAAAGAACCTGATGGCTTTCGACAGCCGGTTGTCCATCACTTATTACAACTTAAATAAAAGCTTTTTGAAGCGCGACAGCCTCCATTATTTTGTTCGTTATGGATTTGTGGACCATGCCGGGGCAAGCTACAGTGATGAGTTTTTCAGGCTGGTTGGGCAGGGCAATAAAGCTTTTGAGGGCGATACAGCAAATGGAAATGGATTTATGTTAAACCGCACCCGTTTCGATTATTTCGATTTTGGGATCATCCGTTTTTTTCCGAATCGTTCCAATTTAGCCGTTTCTCTGGGTCTTACCCGGGGCATGCGTTTCGCCGAGGTGGATGGCTCTCGTTTATTGGTCTACACGGCTGAATACGGGACTTCAACCTTTTGGGACATAGATGTATCGGCCAAATTAACCCCTGCAAAAGAACAGTCCTATTTTGATGTCCATGGTACCGGAATCCAGGTCAACCTGGATTACAAAGGACTTTTGGGCCCGGAGGGTGCCTATGCTGTAGGTGCCAGGAATCTTGGTTTTATCGGCTGGACAGGAAAGCATTATACTAAAAAAGACAGCTTTACATACAACGGATGGTATGCGCCGGATTATGCTTCCTTTTACAATGCAGACGGTAGCAACAAGTACGACAGTATAGCCAACGAATTCAGACCTGATTCGATTGTCTTTAGATCAGCTGAATGGCTACCTGCCTATGTTTATGCTGAGTATACCATGAAAATTTATGGAAAGCAGTCCTTGAGCTTTCGTTTCGATAAGATCCTGAATACCCCCATGGTTCCGAGAGTCTCCGTTTCCTATACCTATTTTTGTGGAAACTGGTATGGAGTAACACGGGTAAGCACGGGAGGTTATACCCGTTTTAACCTGTCCCAGGAAATAGCTTACAGAAAAGGCCACCATTTTGTCAAAGCCATGTTATATGGAATCCATGCCTGGGCATTTCCCAAAAAAGCAGCGGGACTTGGAGGCGGAATAGGCTATTCCTGGATCTTTTAATCCTGACCCATATTTACGCTTGAACCCCCGGTTTGTTCGATGTTTTTTGTCTTTGGTTCGCCATAGTAAATGACATGCGAGGCTCCGTTAGCCTCCACTTCCAAATGATCCGTTGCCCGAACGGCGGCTTTCGCTCCACCATTTGATTCCAGATCGATCTTTTCGCAGGTGAGTTTTTTCAGGTCTATATCGCCCGCCCCGTTTATTTCAAGTTGAAGGATGGAAACAGTTCCCTGCAGGTTACTATAATTTACTCCATTCGTTTGCAGGCTCAGATTCCGGGCATTTATTTCGCCTTCCAACTGGGCGGATCCGTTTAACTCGATCTCTGTATTGACCTGGTTTGGAAAGCGGAGGGAAATACGGCTTCCTCCATTCACCTCCAGGCGCTTTAAATTTGGCAGTCCGATATGGATACGGCCATGAACCTTTCCGAAAAACGAAGGGGGGACCGTAATCTCCAGGCGTTCACCCCTTTGAACAAAATTTGGGGTATAGCTAATATTCTGATCCGTAGTTATGGAGAAAACCGAGCTTTCATACAAAACCACATCGGGTAATCCTGAAACCTGTATTTCGTCAAAATCCGAGTAAGGATACGATTCACCATTGGCCTGTTGAGTAAGGGTTTTTTCATCGATCTTTAATCCATCCGCTGTCATCAAAAAGGCTTTGCCATCAAGACCGCTTTTATGGATATAGGAATCGGTACTGACCTCTTCCAGAAAGGTGCTGACATTTTTCCCAAAAACAATGACTGTTCCGGCAGGAACATAAAGGTCGTATACGAGTTGTTGGTTTTTCCATACATCATACTCAGGCACCTGGAAATAGGGATTAAAGACCAGTTTGCCGGAATCGATCCTGAGTTCATGGCTGATATGGGAAGCCAGTTCAGCAGCCTGGTCATGACTCTTCCCGTTGGCATGTTTTTGTTCCTTCAGGTGAATTTTTGGGACATTGCTCACCTGGATATTCAGGCTGACCGGACGTTTGAGGAAACCGTTTTCCATGGCATAGATGCCGCGAATGCCCCTGCTGCGACCAAACTCAAGCGTGAATTCCTTTTGTCCGTATATGGCTACATTAGCGGATTCAATATATAAAGTATCCACGTTCTGCAGATCCTGTTCATGGCTTAGGGTGGCGTGGTCGCGCCAGGAATCGGAGAGATGGAAGGCCATAAAGATGACCCCGATCAGAGCAAAAAGCCAAAGGCCGCTAAGGGTCCGGCCCACCCATCTGTTTCCGCTACTCAGTCCGAATAAAAGACGGATACCGGTATAGAGCAAAGCGACTACCGGAATGAGCAGGAGCAGGGCAATACACATTTCATACAGGAGGGCGACACTGGTATTTTCGAAAAGTTGGGAGAAAAAAGGAAAAAACGGCGTGTGCCACGCATCTGTTACCAGGCCAAAATAGGCAAAACCGGCGGCGATGATCAGGGCCAGCATGGCGGTTACCATGACAAAGCCGAGTATGCGCAGGAAGATCTTTAATCCAATTCCCAATCCGGTGACCATGGCTTTAGAGGCCTGTCCGGCTACCGAACGGGCATTATCAGCGATCCTGGCTCCGTCAAAGTCGTTTCGAAAGCGATCGAATTCTTCTTTAACTTTTTTTTCGATGGTGTCGATGGTTACCTTTTCGCCTTTCATTTCAAGGCGTTCGGATGGCGTTTTTGCCTCAGGGATCAGGACCCATAAGATGATATACAACAGGAGACCGGTACCGAACGTAAGGAATGCAAAAAGGAAAGCTATCCGCAACCAGATCGTATCGACATCGAAATAGGCGCCCAAACCACTGCACACTCCGCCGAGCCACTTATTCTCACTGTCGCGGTAGAGCACACGTTTTGTTTTTGAGTACGTGGCAGTCGGGCTTTCTTCGTCATCACCCTGTTCGAATTGAGCGGGGTCACCCATTTGTTTGATGATCTCTTTAACCCGCGGGAGATTAACGGCTCCGGTTGTCCCGGGATTGCGGCTTAACATCTCTGCAATCCGGTTTTCGATATCGGATAGAATTTCGTCAACGCCCTCCTGACCTTTAAAGTGGCTTTTTAGTTTACGCAGATAGGCGTCGAGATGTTCAAAGGCGTCTTCTTCGATTTGAAAAACGAGGCCCTGAATATGGATACTGATGATTCGGTTCATGGTTATTGTTTTATACCGGTTGCCTTTTCAACCGCTTGGTTAAGTTCAGACCAGGTGCTATGTAGATCGTTCAGGAATGTCTTTCCCAATTCCGTTACAGAATAATATTTACGGGGGGGGCCCTGGGTACTTTCTTCCCACCTGTACTGGAGCAATCCGGCATTTTTAAGCCGGGTTAAAATGGGATAGAGAGTTCCTTCCACGACAATAAGGCGGGATTCTTTCAGCTTATCGATGATGTCGGATGCATAGATCTCTTGTTGCGCAATAATTCCGAGAATACAGTATTCCAGTATCCCCTTTCGCATTTGAGACTGTGTGTTTTCAACTTTCACAATACAAAGATATGGCTAATGGAAGGTAATATGCAATACAAGGTACTATAATTATTTAGAAAAAATATTTTAAAGAAAGTTTGGAGATCCTGATTTTTCATTTAGCTTTGAAATACAAAGTGCTTTTAAGGATGAACAAACCACTCGAAGATTTAAAAGAAATACGCCAGATGATGGAACGGAGCAGCCGTTTCCTGTCACTATCCGGATCCTCCGGAATAGGCATTGGTTTTCTGGCTTCCCTGTTCGTATCCTGGCAGGTGGGCAAGGGCAATATGTCGCTCACGCAACAGGATAATTTTGATCTGAGTCCTGCATGGGAGGAGTTTATCATTGGTACATTTGGCCTTTTTATTATTTGTGTGCTCCTTTCCATGGGCCTCACCCTGAGAAGGACTTTAAAAAAGGGACATGGATTTCGCTAATGATATTAATGGTTGAAATACCAATAGGTCTAGCAGCCTACTTATTTTTATTTGACTATGAATCGGTCAAAATGTTGAACTATCCCTTTCATGAAACGATTCGTTACATATCCATTGGCTTTATTACAAATATCGAAACCTTTTTCTTTCCATTCTGGTTGATTGCCTCTTTTGTTCGTTTTTCTTTTTACTTATATTTATCTGGAATGATGTTTGGGTGGCTTTTTAAAATTAAAAATTTCGAATACATCATTCCAAGCTTGGCAACGCTATTTGTATTTCTTGGCATGATTCCAGAGGCCCCAACTTTTACAATATTTACTTTAAGGGACAAACTATTAAATTTAATA
>JAKFCJ010000117.1:0-2266 GCA_036676705.1 Bacteroidota bacterium | reverse complement strand
ATCCGGTCAATTCAAAATATCGTTTTACAAACCATCCGGAAGAAAAGTAATCTTCACAAATACCATCCAGGAAAGGGAATCGCCAGTAATCCGCATCTTCCGCTAGTCCATCTTTAAAGGTAGCCGAACCAAACCCCGTCCCTAAAGTAAAACCGAGAATATTTCTATGCCCCTTGCCTTTCCCTTCACAAGCTTCGCCCTGCAAAAAACAGGTAGCGTCATTTACAAATAGAATATCCGAGGCCAGCCCCCCGAGTTTTTGCAGTAAAGCTTCCTTAACGTTGAACCCGTAAAGTGCATCATACTTACCCTGCCCTGACATCAGGGATATTCCACTACCATAATCAAAGGGTCCGGGCATAGCAATACAAATTTTGCCGGAATTTGATTCGGAAAGCAAGCTTTCTTCCAGGACCTGAACCCAACCACTAATCACCTCTTCGACAGTGCCAGCCGATTGTATTTTGGCCCTTCGCCAGGAGGTTTCAACAACCCTGTGGTTGTCTAAATCAACAAGAGCAGCGGTTATATGAGATCCTCCGATATCGACTCCAAGAACTATTGATTGATCTCCCATATCTTAATACTTAGAACGAAGTGACTTTTTTGAATTTAGCAAACTAAGCCTTCCATACAATTCAGCGATACAGGTTTCATTTAAAAGCCATTTTGGCTTCGCCAGCTCTAAAGGAGTGGAGGTCCAGTTATAGGTTACCAGGCCATACTTATCCCTCGAATTTTCCCATGCAGAGTCTAATTTTTTAGTTATAGCCTCTATGTACCTGTAGTCTCCATCTACATAATACAGGCTTTCATATCCCCGGAACAACACCGTAGTAAACCAGGGAAGATCAATCTGAAACTCTCTTGTACCGCCCGCGCCAGGCACGCTGAAATGATTGAAAGCCCCTTTAGCGATAGTTTTTGCTTCGATCAGATATTTTTTGTCCTTTTTGAACTTGTATAACATGACGGACGCTTCCAGCATGGAACCCGAATTATAGGTCCAGTAAGTTCTGTTTACTGTGCCATCCATCTTCTTATCGTTCATGTATACCCCTGCCGAGTTTCTTAGATTATCGTGCATCCAGTTGTAGAACTTCTCGCCCCATTTTAAATAATAAGGATCACGGGTGGCTTCATATATTTTTAATGCGGCCAGTGTAGCCATTCCATTGCTGCACGCCGGCTTTTGGTCACGGTGGCCTTCCAGCCATGTTACGCCTCCGCCCAGTTTCTCGTCCCAACCGCTCAGAATAAATTCGAAAACTACTTTGGCCCGTTCCAGGTAAACCGGATTTTTGGTATTAAAATATGATTCCATGTAATCAATGCTAACCAATCCATTGTCATCGTAATACCGGTCAACCTTCTCAAACCTTACAGGATAAGCCTGGTAACCAACGGGCTTTCGTAAAGTATCTTTGTACTGTTCCATGCCAGTGGCCAGACTGTCCAGATACGGAAGATATTTCTTCCGCAGGGAGGGCGTTTTTATCAGCACATTTGTGGCAGAAAACAGTCCGGAAAAAGGCCACAAAAAACTTACTTCCTTCTCCTTTACCGCACCCTCCTGGAAATAGTCCAGGCTCCCACTTTTACCAGATGGAAAGTTTTCAGAAAACAAGCCGTATTCTTTCACACGGTATTTTGTCCAGATTACCTGGTATATGTCTTCGGCACGCTTCAAATACTCTTCTGAGGACTTCCTGGTTTGCCCTTTAGCGTCATTCATCAGGAAGACGGTCAACCACACAAGGGTCAGGCCTTTGAGATACCTTTTCATATTTCCGTTTAAATGCATCTTATCAGATTTTTATTACGCTACTCATGTTGCCGGATCGCTACTGGATTGAGGGCGGAGGAGTTGAACCCCAGCCGGTGTTAGGCTGACTGCCCATTGTAAAGATCAGTTTACCACCCTTCATTAGTTCGTCCCTGTAAATCCAGCAGTCGTTCAACGGTTTGCCATTGAACTCAGCAGACTGGATATATACATTTTCAGCACTGTTATTCCTCGTTTCAATAAGCAGGCGGTTTTCATTCCCCAGACGGATATCGGCCTTGTCGAAGAGAGGACTTCCAAATTGCAGGACGGGCCTGGAATCTGTCAGGCCCTTCACATCAAATAATCCAAGGGAGGCCATCACATACCATGAACCTAACTGTCCCTGATCCTCATCCTGCCCGTAGCCGTAACCGTGGATGCTTTCAGTGCCATAAAATTCATTGCAGATCGCCCGGGTCCACTTTTGTGTTAACCATG
>JAKFCJ010000116.1:0-61950 GCA_036676705.1 Bacteroidota bacterium | reverse complement strand
CGGCCTATTGCTGTCGCCGGAGTAGAGGCGCGGTTTTGTTTGCGAACGAATATTGCTTTCGCGCGAGTAAAAAAACAGCGTCTTCTTCCGGCGTAAGCAATATTCGTCCTCAAAAACAAAGCCCTCCGCGCCACCGCGAGAAATTACTCGCACGCAAATTGGTGTTTGGAACTTGGAACTTGGAGCTTTCGAAAGTTATCTTCGCGCCATTCTATGTCGAAACAGGAAGAAACACTCAAAAAGATCATTTCCCATTGCAAAGAATACGGCTTCGTATTTCAAAGCAGTGAAATTTATGATGGCCTCTCTGCCGTTTACGATTACGGCCATAACGGAACCGAACTGCGCAAAAATATCCGCGAATACTGGTGGAAAGCCATGGTGCAGATGCACGATAATATCGTGGGTATCGATTCGGCCATCTTTATGCACCCGAAAGTATGGAAAGCATCCGGACACGTTGACGGGTTCAATGACCCGATGATCGACAATAAAGATTCAAAAAAACGCTACCGGGCCGACCAATTGTTGGAAGACCGTATCGCCAAATATGAAAAAGACGGGAAAACGGATAAGGCAGCGGGTCTTCAAAAAGCCATGGACGAAGCGCTGGAAAGCAATGACCTGGCTGCCCTAAAATCCCTGATCGAAGAAAATGAAATAGCCTGCCCCATCTCCGGAACCCGGAACTGGACCGAGGTACGCCAGTTCAACCTGATGTATTCCACCCAGATGGGGTCCCTGGCTGAAGATGCCGATGAAGTGTATCTGCGTCCGGAAACAGCCCAGGGTATTTTTGTAAATTTCCTGAACGTGCAAAAGTCGGCACGGATGAAAATTCCTTTCGGGATCGCCCAAACAGGAAAAGCCTTCCGCAACGAGATCATCGCCCGCCAGTTTATTATGCGCATGCGGGAATTCGAACAGATGGAGATGCAGTTTTTTGTTCGTCCGGGTACAGAGATGGAATGGTTCAACCACTGGAAAGCCTACCGCATGGCCTGGCATAAAAACCTGGGTATCCCGGATGCCAAATACCGTTTCCATGATCATACTAAACTGGCCCACTATGCGAATGCGGCCACGGATATTGAATATGATTTCCCATTCGGGTTTAAGGAAGTGGAAGGCATTCATTCCCGTACGGATTTCGACCTCAAACAACACCAGGAATTTTCAGGTAAAAAACTCCAGTATTTCGACCCGGAGATCAACCAGAATTATGTGCCATACGTGGTGGAAACGTCGATCGGACTGGATCGGATGTTCCTGTTATTGATGTTCCATTGCCTGGAAGAAGAAACCCTGCAAAGCGAAACCCAGGTGGATACCCGCACGGTACTTCGTTTGCCTTATGTGCTTGCTCCTGTTAAACTCGCGGTTTTCCCTCTTGTAAAAAAAGACGGACTTCCAGAAAAAGCCAAAGCGATCATCGACATGTTCAAATTCGATTATACCTGCGTATATGAAGAAAAAGACGCCATCGGGAAAAGGTATCGCCGCCAGGACGCGATCGGTACGCCTTTTTGCATCACGGTCGATTATGATACCATGGAAAATAATACCGTTACCCTCCGCTACCGCGACAGCATGGAACAAAAAAGGGTAGCCATTGATGAGCTTCAAAACATGCTGGCTGATGAAATCAATTGGAAAAAAGTGTTAAATTTCCAGGTATGAAAAACCTGATCCTCAGCCTCCTGCTTTTTTCTGCCACCGGCGTTTTTGCCCAGACAAACTTCAATGACTGGCGCCAGTTTCAGTCCAAACCCAGTGTATTCATCATGAAATACCATGCAAGCTGGGAAGTGAAAGAAGAAAATATCGGAGAATATATCTTTAGGAACCCAAACGAGCAACTCGGTACTTTCAGGATTCGCGTAGATGATCAGGGAGATAGTGCGAATGCGGAGAACACCCTGTTAAAATTGAAAGATGATAACAGCGGGAGCAGCATAAACACCTTGGCTGACAGAAAAATCCTGATGTTCAAAACGATGAGTATCCAAAACGGGACTACCCTCGAGGTACACCAATGGGTTATTTGTGTAGGCACACGCTTGTACTATTGTTCCTATTCTTTCGATTCGGCTATGCGGAATGCGCCCAACCTGGTGGAAGAAATGAAAATGGCCTACCAATCGGTTGAGTCCCTGAATTTTAAAAACAATGATTGAGATCCTGAATTATATTGGAGGCGAACTCCGGGCATCGCATACCGGAGCCATCTTGCATAATCCCGAGCCGGCCACAGGAAAGATTTATTCCACTCTTCCCGATTCCGATTCCACCGATGTAGAAGCCGCCGTAAAAGCAGCCGAGGAGGCTTTCCCTTCATGGAGTGCCTTGCCGGCAACCGAACGCGGACGGTATCTTATCGCCATTTCGAACCGGATACTGGAAAAACACGATGAATTGGCCGAAGCCGAAAGCCGCGACAATGGGAAACCTTTGTGGCTGGCTAAAAAGGTCGATATACGCCGTGCCCATGAGAATTTTGAATTTTTCGGAACGGGCATCATGCATTTTGCTTCCGAGTCGCACCCCATGCACGACGGGATCAACTATACCCTGAGAAAACCGCTGGGTGTTGTGGCCTGTATTTCTCCCTGGAACCTGCCTCTGTATCTTTTCACCTGGAAAATTGCCCCGGCCCTTGCGAGTGGAAATACGGTCGTGGCCAAACCTTCTGAAGTAACTCCATATACCGCCTTCCTGCTGGCTAAAATATGCATGGAAGTGGGGCTTCCTGCAGGAGTATTGAATATTGTGCATGGATTGGGACCAAAAGCCGGCTCTGCCATGGTTTCTCACCCACGAACCAAAGCCATTTCCTTTACCGGAAGCACACGTGCCGGAAAAGAGATCGCTTCCATTGCGGCACCCATGTTTAAAAAATTATCGCTGGAACTTGGGGGCAAAAACCCCAATATCATTTTCGCCGATTGCGATTTTGACAAGGCACTTAACACCAGTGTAAGCAGCTCTTTTGCCAACCAGGGACAGATTTGTTTATGCGGCAGCCGGATATTTATTCAAAGGTCTATCTATAAAAAATTCAGGGATGCCTTTGTTGACAAGGTTAAACGCATGAAGATCGGCGACCCGAAGGATGCCGAAAGTAAACAGGGTGCCCTGGTTTCAAGCATCCATTATGAAAAAGTACTTTCCTATATTGGTTTGGCGGTGGAAGAAGGAGGGAAAATTCTGACAGGTGGCAATGCAGTTCACCCGAAAGGACGTTGTGCCACGGGTTGGTTTGTTGAACCTACCGTAATAGAAAATCTGCCTTATGATGCCCGTTGCAATATGGAGGAGATCTTCGGCCCGGTTGTTACGCTCACTCCCTTTGATACCGTGGAAGAAGTCCTGCTAATGGCCAATGCAACAGAGTACGGATTATCCAGCACCATCTGGACCAGCAATTTGAACACCGCCAGCAAAATGGCCGAAGAAATTAAGGCGGGTATTGTATGGATCAACTGCTGGTTAAAACGTGACCTGCGCACCCCCTTCGGAGGGGTAAAAAGTTCAGGGGTTGGTCGTGAAGGCGGCTGGGAAGCCCTGAAGTTTTTTACCGAACCGAAGAATGTGTGCATTGAATATTAATCCCGGACGACCAGTCTTGCCTGGGCCAGGCTACCATCTTCCATTTCAATATGCAGGAAATAGGTGCCGGAAGAAGGATGTTCCAATTGGTATATACCATCCTGACCCGCCACGCTGACTTCTTTTCCCAGGCTGGTATAGGCTTTTATGGATTTTACCCCGTTTCCTTCAACCTGAAAATTACCCCTCCCTGGGTTAGGATAGACGCTGACCGCATTCACTATTGGTGTTTTCACACTTGCCCGCAGATAGGAAAACTGGTAAACGGCGCCATTTGCCGGCTTGGCGGACAGGAAGAAAGTGCCCGTATTTACACCAGGCGAAGCCGGATTTCCGCTCAGTTCGACCCGCTCCAGAGTTTGTGTAAAATTTCTATCAAACCTAAAGATGCCTGAGACAAAGCTATTACTGCTGGTGCCGGGGCCAAAACGAAATTCCACTTTCTGGTCTTTTTCATAGATCCATAATTGAAAGTTCAACCTTTCAGAAGGATCACCATCGGTTCCGACATTTTTCCACTGGATTTTAAGGATGGAATTACCCGGATCCGCCAGCTCCGCAAAAGTGATACGCGAATTGGTATCAGGAAAATGATAGTTGCCGATCAGCGGGTCAAGGGCAAAGGAATAAAAGTCGGAGGTGCAGGTTACCCAGCCATTTACCCCGATATTCAGCGTGTCATTGAGGTCATGGCCAAAAGCCCGGTAATCCCGGCCCAAAATGAGCAAGGCATAATTTGCAAAGGTGTCGTTGGTGATAAAATGATCGTTTTGCAGATCCTGGTAGGCTTCCTGCTGCAACGAAAAACTGTAGGACTGGGCCCATACGCCATTGGAGAGCCATCCCATTAAGAATACGGTAAATAGTTTTTTCATGGTTTTTGTGTTTGTGGCTCTGAACGCCTTTTTGATGGAAGAGGTTGGCAATGAGCGTTCTGGAATAGACGAATGGCCTGATTTATCCCACTAACACACTGCTCAATCGACGAATATGATTTTAGTCTTGTCTGATGAAGAATTAGTAGCTTAATTTCGCTTGTATGAAAGCCATCATCCCCGTTGCCGGAATCGGAAGCCGCCTTCGCCCCCATACGCATACCCAGCCCAAAGCGCTGATACCGGTTGCAGGGAAACCCATACTCGGACATATTGTTGACGGGTTGTTGCAGGAAGGGATCAGGGAAATTGTATTTATCATCGGCTACCTTGGTGATAAGATCGAAAGTTATATCACCCAGGCTTACCCGAAACTGAACGTTCATTTTGTCATACAGACCACCGGCAAAGGGATCGCCCATGCCATTTGGCTGGCCAAGGATTATATTCCCGAAAAAGAGGATATCCTCATCGTTTTGGGCGATACCATCTGGGATGCAGACCTGAAAAAGGTATTGCATTCTGAATATTCATCCGTGGGTGTCATGACCGTTCAGGATCCACGACAATTCGGGATCGCCCAGATCGGTAAAGATGGTTTTATCACCAGCCTGGTTGAAAAGCCGCGTATTCCCAAAAGCAACCAGGGATTGATCGGGGTCTATTATATCAAACAGGCAGGTAAACTGAAAGAAGCGCTCGAATACAATATCAGCCACGGACTCAAAACGGATAATGAATTTCACCTCACAGACGTCTTGATGCGTATGATCGAAAACGGGGAGAAGATCAATACCTTCACCGTAGAAGCCTGGTTCGATTGCGGGAAAAAAGATATTCTTCTTGAAACCAATGCCACCCTTTTAAAGCGCCAAAAGCCGGGAATAATTGCCCCTAAAACGCATGAAGATTGCATCCTTATCCCGCCGGTTTTTATTGCCCCTGATGCAAAGATCAGTCACTCCATTATCGGCCCAAACGTCTCTATCGGCGAGGGAGCCATCATCCACAACAGCATCATCAGCGAAAGCATAATCGGTCCTTACGCCCACCTGGAAAACGCCGTCCTGAAATCTTCCCTTATTGGCAATGATGCTTCTTTGCATGGACTGATACAAAGCCTGAATTTGGGGGATAGTACGGAGATCGATTATAACCGTTAGTTGGACTGTGGGATTGGAGGACTGTTGGACTGGATAACTTGTTCATGAATGGAATGCGAATTTCTCTGTGCCCTCTGCGAAACCCTCTGTGCCCTCTGCGGTTAAGAATAGATTCCCTATGATCCAATAAATTCCCAGCCATGGTCCATGGTCCATGGTCCATGGTCTATGGTCTATGGTCAATGATCTTCCTTCGCAATCTTTCCATGCACCTCATTCACCCCCATCAGTGCTGCGGAGCCGTACCAGGGTTTAAGTTCCATGACCAGCCTTCCTGCCTGTATTGCCGGGTCTGTTTCAGTCAGTTTCCTTGCTTCAGCCGTATCTGAAACATTAAAAATATAGATGCCCCGGATCTCGCCGTCATCCAAAAACGGACCAGCCACGACCAGGCTTCCTTCTTCAGCCATTCTTCCGATATTGGCCATGTGGGCCGCCTGCAAACGGGTGGCTTCTTCAGGGTCCTGGTTCCGGTTAGGGCCACGTTTCAGAAAGGCCATGACATAACGTTTCATACCATATTTATCCGCGCCGTATTTCGCGGCCAATACCGAATCGAACACAGGTTCTGAAAGAACTGGCTCAGGGTCTTCAATTCGTGCATCCTCCGCATTACGAAAGGCATAACTAAAACTCAGGGCAATAAGCATCCCGATCAACGCATAAAAAACAGGATTTTTTGTTCTCATGCCCAAATCTATTGAAAAAGAGTTTAGCATTTACCGCAGTCGAAAACTGAGGTTCTCCTTCCAGAATAGGATGTATAAGCGCTATATTTCGGGAATAAATTGAGGATATAAGTAGGTTATGTATAATTTAAAGACCATTTCAACACTAGTTTTATTTATTTCCACCACAAATATATTTGGGCAGAATTATTCATTACCTAAGTTAAGTGGTCTATGGCTAACTGCGGATTCACAACAACTTTTTATTGATAATTATTCTGACAATGGAAGTTATCTGGCAAATGACACTATAATAAAATCCATGTCCGTATTTTTATACGAAGATACCCTGAGCTTTAAAAAAATCCATATTGGAGGTGAAAATGCTTTTGAAACCATTGACACTATTTGGTATAGTAATGAATTTATCTTTAAATTATTGAAATTTAATGATTCCATCATCTATTTAAAGTCACTTTCTGAAAATTCAAAATGGCTATTTGATAACGTTGACACATTGATTTTTCAAAATCATCAAATTCATTATGACAGTACCATTCAGTTTGAAAAATTAGAATATAGTACGAGTTTTCGTACAAGCTCTGGAAGTCTTGGTATGTACAGAATTAAAATTGATTCGAAAAAAATACTGATTTTCGAATCAATCGATTTTCGAAATAATAGTTTTGACGACCCAACTGATGTGGAATATTCTGATAGTGTAATCATAAGGAAAGTTCAAATCACGAAGGACACTTTGTTTTATGAAGAGTTAATAAATATTTTGAGAGTTTGTAATCTGAATTACAGTGAATTAACAACTGATTCAGTATTTGATTCCATCAGAGACGAGCAAATAACAATTTATTTCAATGGTACAAAACGTCAGTATTGGAAGGGGGATTCAAATGTTGAGGGCATAAGGCGATTGTTTCAATTTCTTCACAATGTTTATTATTAATCTGAAACTATTTGTATCCATAAACTATGCACAACAGCACCTACTCAAAAGACGGGGTTTCTGCAACAAATAATCCACCTATCTTGGCGATTTGACCACGAAGAAGGAAATTGCACCCATGCAAAATCGCATTACCTCCCTTTTTGGCATCCAATTTCCCATCATCCAGGCAGGCATGATCTGGTGTTCAGGCTGGCGTTTGGCTTCTGCGGCGGCTAACGCAGGCTGTCTCGGACTTATCGGCGCTGGCTCTATGTACCCGGAGATCCTGCGGGAAAATATCCAAAAATGTAAAGCGGCGACCAACAAACCTTTCGGAGTGAATGTTCCACTGCTCTACCCGGATATTGAAAAGCTGATGGCCATTATAGTGGAAGAGGGAGTAAAGATCGTTTTTACTTCAGCCGGCAACCCGGCAACGTGGACGGGCTTTTTAAAAGAGAAAGGCATTACCGTGGTACACGTGGTGTCGAATACCAAATTTGCGCTCAAAGCCCAGGATGCAGGTGTTGATGCCGTGGTGGGCGAGGGCTTTGAAGCGGGGGGACATAATGGGCGTGAGGAAACGACTACCCTTGTTCTGATCCCCATGCTAAAGGAAAAGATCACCATTCCCCTTATTGCAGCAGGAGGAATTGGCAGCGGAAAAAGTATGCTGGCGGCGATGGTTTTAGGAGCTGACGGGGTGCAGATCGGGAGCCGTTTCGCTGCGAGCATAGAATCTTCTGCCCATGCGAATTTCAAAAATGCCATTGTGGAAGCCGGCGATGGAGCCACCCAATTGGCCATCAAGCCCCTTACTCCGGTGCGCCTCTTAAAAAATAAATTTTTCGAAAAGATCAACGCTGCCGAACAACGCGGTGCGAGCAAGGAAGAATTGCAACAGATCCTTGGCCGTGCCCGCGCCAAACTCGGCATGTTTGAAGGAGATTTGGAAGAAGGGGAACTCGAAATTGGCCAGGTCTCAGGGATCATCCACGAGGTGAAACCGGTAAGTGAGATCGTGGAGGAGATTGTTGCCGAATTTGGCGAAAGTCAGGAGCAAGTTGGGAGGATTAACTTTTGAAATTCAGTTGATTATCGAAAAATTCGCAGTCCTCATCTAATCAAATAGCTATATCTTTTAAGAGGCTAATTTCTTTGCGCGCAAATGAAAAAAAATCCTTTGCTGGCCTATTTTGCCTGCTTAACGCTGCTTTCAGCTGCTGTTATCCTGACCATTCATGCCCTGGGCGAAAAAGGGGTCTATTTCGCCCAGGTGTACATGCTTACTCCAGCCCTGGCGGCTGTAATTACCCGCCTTTTTTTCTATGAGAAAAAGTTTGCTGACGCCCAATTACGCTTAGGAAAAGCCCGTCATTGGCTCCAATTCTGGCTTATTTCAGCCCTGCTCGCCGGAACCTCCTACCTGTTTTACCATTTTTGATGCCGTTAGCTGGGATTTTAGTGGCCAGTCGTTCTTGGATAAACTCGAAATTCAGTTTAACCAGAGCGGACAAAAAATGGAGGATACCCTTCCTCCCGGATTTACCCCTCAGCTTATGCTCACGCTCTATTTTATCGGAAGCCTGACTGTTTTTAATATTCTTCCCGGCCTGATAACCGGCATGGGAGAAGAATTTGGGCATAGAGGGATGATGTTTCGATTAATGGCCGAAAAGAACCTTAAGATTGCCCTGGTTTTAGGTGGATTGATCTGGTTTGCCTGGCACCTGCCTCTTGGCTGGATCATGCCTTCGACACAAGATGCTGAGCCATGGGAGATGGTTTTGAACGGACTCCTGCTTGGTATAGGATCGATCTGCACGCATACCTATTTTGCCTACGTTCTGATGAAAACCAGGAGTATCTGGATCGCCGCCCTGGCGCATATTACCTTCAATAATGCCAGTACTGCCCTGAGTTTTTTTGTAAGCATTGATGATCAGACAAGAGCCAATGCAGGACTGGTCCTTACCATGTTACTCACCGTGATGATCGGATTCTGGAAATTTAACTTTTGGAATACCCTCAAAGGGGAGCAAAAGGAAGAGATTCGCATAGAATGAGTTAAACTTGAATCATGGAAGAATCACGCTATGTGGCATTATTAAGAGGGATCAACGTTGGCGGCAATAACATCATTAAAATGACCGACCTCAAAGCTTGTTTTGAGGCGATGGGTTTTAAAAATGTGAGTACCTACATTCAAAGCGGAAATGTGATCTTTAGCAGTGATAAAACGGATAACGAAGCCCTTAGCGAAAAAATAGAGCAGGACCTCAGCAAGGCTTTCGCCTATACATCCAAGGTCGTTCTGGTATCACATAAAACCCTCTCAAAAGTTGTCAATGAAGCGCCTTCCGGTTTTGGAACAGAACCGGATCTGTACCGCTATGATGTACTTTTTCTGAAACCTCCGCTCACTCCTTCGGTAGCCATTGAAAAACTTAGCCTCCGCGAGGGGGTTGACCAGGTTTGGATGGGTGAAGGGGTGCTCTATTTTTCACGTCTCATCGCCAAAGCGGGACAGAGTTACCTGAACAAACTGGTAAGCTTATCCATCTATAAACAAATGACGGTACGAAACTGGAATACGACGACCAAATTGCTCGTTTTGACTGAAAACTCTTACAGAAGATAATCCACCACCTGTACCGGAAAAAAGCCCACTCATCCAATAAGCACGGGAGTTTATACTTTCAAGTAATATATTTGAGGGATTTGACTAAATATTAGAGAAGAGATCGTGAAAGGAGTGAGTCTTCTGTTCCTGACTTTACTGCTTTATGGTAGAGCTTCAGGTTTGGATATTGAATGGGTAGGAAGTGGCTCTGCAGTAAGCACCGCCAACACAACCCTCAGTATTTCCAAGCCTGCCGGTACCAGCTCGGGAGATCTTATTCTTATTCAGGCTGCCTATACCACAGCCACCGGGTCGATCACAGTCCCGGCAGGATTTACCACCTACGTGAACACCGGGGCCAATGCGCTGGAATATGTATTTTGTTACCGGATCGCGGATGGTACCGAAGGAAGCAGTTTTTCACTCAGTTCCAGCAATACCCGCGACTGGATAGGGAGTATAGCCGTTTATAGAAATGTAAATCCGGGTTCCCCTTTTGAAGCCATAGACCATATTTTTAGTGCTTCCCTAAGCGGAGACACGTCGTTTACTGCTCCTGCCGTCACCTCACAAAATGGTGAAGGGGTTCATCTGGTATTTGGTATGTCGAAGCATGATGGCACACCTACCTCCATCAGCCCACCTTCCGGAATGACCCGCCTCGCGGATACTGTTACCGCGGAAAGAATGATCATCCAGGCGGCTCAAACCCTGAGTGCTTCCGGATCGACCGGAACAAAAAACATAAGTTTTACCCCGGCCATTGCAGGAGCAGCCAACGACAGGCGCTATTTTGTTGTATCGCTCATCCTCCGTCCGCTTCGGATCTTATACAGTTACCAGTCAGGTAATTATGACTCCAGCAGTACCTGGACCAAGGATCCCTCGGTTTCCCTGTTAATTCCCACTGGCGGATCAACACCACTGGCCGGAGACAGCCTGGTTATAAAAAACGGACGGACGGTAACCCTGAGTGCAGATAAAACGAATACCGGACTGGGACTTCTCCTTGAAGAAGGATCCGTGCTGGATCTTCAGTCCTTTACCATGGATGGACTCAACAGCATCAGCGGTAAGGGCCGCCTGAGATCAAGCAGGACAACAGGATCCGTTGCTTATTTTCCATCCGCAGGGTCAAATACCAACTTCCTGGGTTCTGATGGAGGCATACTGGAATATTATTGTACCTCAAGTGTTATGCTGAACACAACAGTCACAAGCTGCAAACACCTTGAACTCAAACGCGAGTCAAGCGGCACCACGGAATATACGCTGGCAGCTAACCTCGATATTTATGGAAACCTGACCATTGGTCGAACGGGTTCAGCCATTTCACGCCTGGTCCTCGGGAATAGTATTATTGCCAGGACCTTGAATATCAGCGGAAATGCTTCATTGGATGCCGGTTGCGAATGGCGTGTCGGGGCATTCGACGGCAATCACAGCATAACGATAAACGGAAACCTGAGCAATTACGGCACCTTACGCTTTACCAACCAAACCGTACCTGATTACGCGAATGAACCCACTACGGGTACTGCTACGCTTACCTTTACCGGAGCTGCTAATGCCACATTTTTGTGCTATGGAAAAACAGATCTGTACAGGCTCATAGTCAATAAAGGGACCAACCAAACCTACATTCTGAGTGTAGAATCAAACGATAGTACCTATTTCGAATTATTCGGCACCAACGATTTGACGAATAATCCATCGACCGATCCAAATCCTCTTGTTCGAAAGGCCTTATCCCTCCAAAATGGGACGCTAAAACTTAACGAGAATATCTATATCCCCTGCCTGACCACAGGAGGCAATGACTTTTTTATTCCTCAAAATGCTGCTTTATGGATCAATGGGGCTCATGTGGTCGCAACAACAGGAACCGGAACAAACACAGGCATTACCGTCATTGGTCTCCTTCGTATGAGTTCAGGACGGATAGAAACCGGAACCAGTACCGGTCTTCTTTACCGCGTAAATGCCAGCCTGACGATCGAAGGCGGATACCTGCATGCGGCACAACTTCGCCCTGCAGCTACCGGAGCACATTATCTGGCCTATACTCAAAGCGGGGGTCATGTATTGATCGACGGGACCACCGAAAACACCGGATTTGCGCGTTACAGTCTTCTTTATACCGATTGTAGCTTTACCATGTCGGGGGGACTTTTGGAGATAAAATACCCGGTAAATCGTACCGGAACCGACATCAACCTCATCGAGATCAACAGCAGCGCCCAGAACTTTTCGGCAACCGGGGGACAGGTCAATGCTGTCTCAAACCGGACCGCTGAATTTGCCCACTTCTATGTAAGCGGATCCCTTTATTCCCTGACATTTTCGGATGCCGGTGGCGATGCCTTTGTCAGCCATGGTGCTCTTGCAGTAAGCAATTCACTCCTTCTTGACCAGGGAAATCCCATTCTGGACATGGCTGATTTTAACCTGAACCTGAATGGTAACCTGAATATCGTTAGTGGAGCCAGTCTGGATATGGGAATTGGAACCCTGAGTTTCGGGGGCAGCAGTAAACAATATTTTACACTGGATGGAAGTTTGACTGGTAATCTTCAAAATCTAACGATCAACAAATCAGACACACTCGAATTGGCCGGATCTGCCGGAAGTTTCGTTGTAAATGCCGATTTTTCCCACCTCAACGGGGTGCTCAATGATGGAGGCAAAACCCTTGACCTGCGCGGCAACCTAACCCTCTCTTCCATCCATACAGGAACAGGAAAAATACTTTTAAGCACCGCAACAAGCAGGAATCTTGGCGGAGATGGAACAGGTATTGTGAAAAATCTGGAATTCGATGCCGCGGGCGATGCAACTGTGACCTTCGCCGCGAACCTGACTATACAGGGACAACTGGCATTTACCGGAACGGCGCAAAGGGTGCTCGATCTGGCAAGCTACAACCTCACGTTCGATTCCTTCGCTACGGTTGTGAATCCGGGCAGCAATCGTTTTGTTCGATTTAACGGATTGCAGTCGGCAGGAGGTTGTACGAAAGTATATACCACCGACAGTTTTGCTTTTCCGATAGGAAGTGGAACGGGTGCGGTGTTCGATTATACACCTGCACGTATCTATTTTACATCCACCCCGACTACCTACGGTAACATTACCGTAAAACCCGTTGCAACAGAGCACCTGGCTGTAACCTCGGCCTCCCGTTCCCTGACCTATTACTGGAAAACAAGCTCTACGGGATTTGTTCTTGGCAGTTCAGAGGTGGTTCAGGAATTCGATTACCTGGCCGGTGATGTGGTCACGGGGACCGATATAACCGAAGGCAACTATGTGCCAGCCCGATTTGATAATGGGGCAGTAGAATGGGTGGTTGGAAATTCCACCACGGTCGACACAGTGAACCGCACCCTTACCTTTACCGGAATAACTTTTCCTGAAATTGATGGAGATTATACGGCTGGCGACAACGATCCGTCAAATCCCTTCGGGCAGATCGAAATTTATTATAGCCGGGTAAACAACGGCGACTGGGCTGATGTAAATACCTGGACAACCAATCCCGACCACACTACGGTTTCCCCTCCCGGTACCATTCCTAACGCAAATACCATAATGCGTATCGGAAATGGAACCACCGTTTTTCATACCATTGAAGTGAATACCAACGGGGGTAACCTGGGTAGCCTGACTGTTTTTGAAGGTTCTGCTCTCGATCTGAATCAAACCAGTGGCCACTATTTTGGAAATATTGGAGGCTTATCCGATGGAGGAAAAGGCAGGATACGGATGGACAGGAACGGAACCACCTATTCTTTTCCAGGCGGAGATTTTGGAAATTTTCTTTCTGCAGGTGCCGGGGTAATTGAGTACTACAATTCAACTACTTCTGCAGTCACTCTTCCTTCCACGGTCTCCAGCTACAACAAACTGATCATCAACGCACAATCCAGTGGTACCATCAATTTTCCTCCTGTTAACCTGACTCTGTACGACAGTCTGTTGATCAACTCCTCGGGAAGCGGAGCCTGTTATCTCAATCCGACCAATGTGGCCTTGGGTGATATTGTTATTGAAAAATCCCTGGTCATTTCTGACGGGGCGCTGGAAATTCGGAATCCGGGAACTTCGGCTGAACGGTATTACCATGTCAAGGGCGATCTCCGCATGGCAGCAGGCACAAGTTTTATTGTGCAGAGCAATTCAACCCTGGCCCATACCCTTGAATTGGAAGGGGATCTGGTTAACGAAGGAACCCTCGACTTTTATGCCACGAATAGCCGACATGTTATTCTGAATTTTACAGGATCCGACACGGCCTATTTCACCGGAAACAACGGGAGTGCATCAACCGATATTTATCAGGTGGTTATCAATAAAGGTACATCAAGCAGCTCCATGTTGGTAATGGACGTTGCCGGAACATTAACCACCCGGACTTCCGGATGGCTTACGCTGACAAACGGAACTTTCCGATTTGCAAAAGCCGGGAGCACCCTCACCGTCTGGGACAATAGTGGAACCTTTGAGATCCCGGCTACTGCTGCACTTTCGTTAAATCATAGTACAGCAACATTAAATCTGGCGCAAAACAGCAGCAACGGAACTGACCTCCTTCTAAGTGGTCGTTTGGAGGTTTTAGCCGGAACGGTGAATGTGGGCAATGTGGCCAATAACCGGAACAACGATATTGAATATGCGAGCGCCGGTATCCCTGAGATCCTTCTCACAGGCGGCACCTTAAATGTAAATGGGCAGATCCGCCGAAGCACCTCGGGTACCTCGGGCTCCTTATACTACAAGCAAAGTGGCGGCAGTGTGGTGAATGTGTATGGAAGGAGCTATGACGACTCAAGAGGCATGCTGGAGGTACTGAACGCCGGAAGTTATTTTGGCATGAGCGACAGTTCCAGTCTCTATATCACCCAAAGCGGGTCGGTGACTTTTCCTGATCTCTATCTGAATCCGGCCTCCTCTTCCGTGACGGGTGGCACGATCTATTTCCAACCCAAAAGCCCCACAACGGGAAATCAGTCGTACACGCTCAATACGAGTGTTCCACTGCATTCCGTGGCTGTCGTCCCGGTTGGTGCAAATACCGCAACACTCAATTTAACGACCAACGGGCTGACCCTGGGTGGTAATCTGCAGATCGATACCAACGGAACCCTGGTCACCAACAGTTTAGCACTAAAAGTAAAGGGCAGGTTTCAAAAATCAGGCACCTATACGGGAGGGAATACGCTGTTAACATTTAATGGCACCGCTTCAGCGATACAGGGTGATTTTTCTGCACAGTCCATCTATCAACTTGCCCTCGACAGCAATACCGTCCTGAGCCTGAGTGGTAATGGAACCAGCCTGCAGATCACAAATTTTCTCACGTTAAACTCCGGGGCTGTTTTGCATGACAGCAGCCATCTGATCGACCTGAAAGGGAATATGACCCATTACGGTGAGCATCGGAGCCTGGCTAATTCAGCATCGAATACCCTCCAGTTTACCGGTACTGCCACACAAACCGTTACAGGATCGGGAGTTTTTGGCAATCTGGTCGTGAACAACGGATATACGGTTACCCTTCAGGGAGCCACCCAAATAAACCGACAACTTACCCTGACAAACGGCAGTCTGGATATCGGAGAATACCGCTTAACCCTGGAAGAAACGGCTACGGTAAGTGGTAATTTTGGTTCTTCCCAACACATCCGAACAAATGGCGTGCTCAGTGACGCTGGGGTGAAAAAGAAATGTGCAAGCGGAGCAAACAACCTCTATTTCCCACTCGGACTTTCAGGAAAATTTACACCGGCCAGGATCAATATTACCTCATCGGATGCTGCCGGTACCGTAACGCTCCGCCTGGTAAATGCCAAACACCCATCCACACGGGTTCCTGCCGACAGCCAGTTGAATTTGTATTGGAGTGTGGATACAACGGGATTCAATAATCTCACAGTTACCCATACTTATGAATACGTTGATGGAGACGTAACAGGCACAGAAGCCAATTACGTAACCGGTAGGTATGTCAGTCCGAACTGGACTCCTGTAAACGGCATAAGCGGTGTACTTAACACAACTACAAACACGGTTAGCCTGTCCAATGTGTCCTATATCAACGGAAATTTTACAGTCGGTGTTCCTAATGAGTTCGCCGCGGGTAACACTTACTACAGTAGGAAAACCTATGGCGACTGGGAAGATCTGGACATGTGGTCGGTGAATGGGCATAACGGCGCACCTCTCTCGTCCCCTGCTGAACTTCCGGATGGCGCCCCCATCATCATTGCATCCGGCGATACGGTGATCATCAGCAGCAATTCAAAATCGGTTGAGTCTGTTTCACTTTTGGGGCAAGCCATTCTGGATATTGGAAATACATTCGCACATAACCTGGGTGTGGTGAGCGGAACCGGAACCCTGCGTATCAAAGCAACGGGTGGCGGACAATTTATTTTTCCGGCGGGCACCTATACCGATTTTTGTTCGGCCAGCGGCGGTACCGTAGATTACTATGGCGCCACAAATGGTACGCTGCCCACACGGAGCGAATACAATAACCTTCTTTTTAGCGATGGCGCAACACGTACGCAGTCGAACGTGAATGTAACGGTGAACGGGGAATTTCATATTGATGCCGGTTCACTTAGCAATACCAGTTTCAATAAAAACCTCACGATTAAAAATAATTGGGTCAATGATGTGGGTTCGGCGGGTTATTTACCCGGACAGGGGAAGGTGACTTTTGCTTCTGATTCCGTGCAAAGTATTGACGGGGTGAGCAGTTTTTATACGCTGGAATTTAGCGGAGCAGGAAACAAAACACTTCTGGATTCGGTAAGTGTTGGCTATCAATTACTCATGAACGGAGGATTGGTTTACCTGGGTTCCAACACCCTCTTTGTCGATTCAGTGGCCACCTCTTCCGGAAGCCCGTCAAGCACAGCCATGGTCGTTCAGAATAGCAGTGGACGAATTGTAAAACGGTATAAGAGTACAAGTCCGGCTTTTGTTTTTCCGATCGGAGAAGAGACCGGTACCACCGAATATTCACCGCTTACACTTTCATTTGCTAGTGGAACCTTTACGAGCCAGGCCTTTGTTTCGGTTATGGTATATGATAGTGCCACCCCTACCTGTGCAGGAGGAAGCCATTCCATCACGCGTTACTGGAGTTTTACCACTTCCGGGATCAGTGCGTTTAATGCCACTGTTCTGGCCAACTATAAAGTTGCCGATGTCGTAGGTACGGAATCACTAATTGGAGCCAGGATGTCGCGCCCCTCCCTGCCATGTGTGAATGGCGCTGTTACCAATACGACCACCCACACCCTTACTTTCACAGGCAGTGTGCTTAATATCCTTTCCGGGGGGGAAGCGCCTGCCGCACAGCCCACCATTCAATCCAGCTTTTTGTTCTTTAGCCAGATCGGACAGGGGCAAATGAAACTCACCTGGACCAAGGGAAACGGACAAGGCAGGATCGTAGTGGCAAAACAGGGTTCGGTGGTGAGCGTTAATCCGAGTGACCAGATCGAATATGCCGTTGATACAGATTTCAGCGGTAATCCGGACGACCTGGGCAGTTCGAATTTTGCCGTTTATCAGGGTACGGATAGCACTTTTACCCTGACAGGTCTCAGTCCGGAAACCGTCTATCATTTCGCCATTTATGAGTATACCAACCAGGGAACGGAACGGGATTACCTTATCACCAATCCACTTACCGGAGTCATGCAAACCCTGGATATTGAGCCCACACTCATTGCCACGGGGCTTAGTTTTGAGCGTATCCGGCATACCAGTATCCATTTGGAATGGACAGGAGGTAACGGCACCAATAAATTACTGATCGCCCGAAAAAATGCTCCGGTCGCGATCGTGCCGGAAGACAGACAGACCTATTCTACGAATACGGTCATGGGCCTTGGTCACGATTTTGGAAATGATCATTTTGCCATTTATTCGGGAGAACTGGATTCGGTTACCGTGCTTGGCCTGGACCAGAACACCCAATACCACTTTGCCCTTTTCGAATGGAATGGAACAGACACCACGACGAATTATTTAACTACCACCCATTTCGCGGATAGCCAACATTCTTATTTGTTACTCGAAATGTTTGTGCTCCTGGAAGGAACCTATCTGAATGGGTTTATGAAGACCGATATTCAGGCGAATATTCCTGTTCATCAGCCCTACGGAACTTCACCCTACAGTTTTAACGACTTCGATTCGCTGTTTGTACTTCCGGCTGACAGTATTGTTGACTGGGCATTTATCGAACTGCGAAAATCACCCTCTGCCGCCACTGCAGGTGCGTCAACCGTGCGGGGAAAAGCCCTGGGCTTTATTCGTCCGGATGGGAGCATGGATGATACCGCTGCTGCACCGGGTATACTCGTAAAAACAACGGAGCCGGGAGAATTTTTTGTGGTCGTCCACCACCGAACGCATGTTTCCATCATGTCGTCAAGCTACCTCACCGAACCCGACTCAACCCACCCCTATTATTCCTACGATTTTACCGATGCGGCAAGTAAAGCATACGGAACCAATGCACTGGTTTCTTTAGGCAACGGAAAATGGGGCATGTACGCCGGAAGGGCGGAAAACCTGGGCACTCCTCAGACCATCGACGCCGATGACCGTCTTGAAGTATGGGAAGACCGTAACCAATACGGCTACATCCAGACGGATGTTACCCTTGACGGAAATGTTGACGCCCAGGACAGATCCCAGGTCTGGAATAACCGGGATATTGCCTCGCAGGTGCCGCAGTAGAGATCAAATTGATTTCTAAAACTTTCTCAGCCAGGAACAGGTAGGTACGGGAAAGGAAAATGTTGTGCCGGGTTGGTACACACTTACCCCTGCTAATGCGAATTGGAAGGCTGTGGTAGCTGTTTGTTGAAAACGCATACCCGGCATCAAATAGAATATCGTGGTCTGCACTGCCGGAACCTCACTGACAATCACCTGATCCAGATCATTACCAGAATAAACATTTGTTCGCGTAGTTTCCTGAGAAGTCCGTCCTCCAATAAACAGCATTCCATCTAAAATAACGCTGGCTTTTTTTCCAACCGGAAATACACCACCCAAACCAAATGCAGCTCCGGCAAAGGTTCTGTATTGATCTTCAAACGGAATTTCAGGGGCAACCCAATAACCTTGGTTCTGAACGGCAGCGTAAGTGCCGGTTTTTTCTACGCGATTTAACGACATTCGCGGACTGATATACCCGTAACCTGCAGAAAAGGTGATGTTTTTTATCCTGTCGCCAACCGAAACCATTCCCCAATGCAAACCGCCAAATCCCTGAAAGGAATTAAAATATCCGGAGGTTCCCATTATGGTACCCAAACCAAAATTCAGTTTTTTGTTTTTTGTGGGGATGGAGTATTTCACTGCCAGGGCCAGTGGACTGGCGATCC
The DNA here is from genome assembly GCA_036676705.1 of Bacteroidota bacterium. Classification (GTDB taxonomy): domain Bacteria; phylum Bacteroidota; class Bacteroidia; order UBA8524; family UBA8524; genus UBA8524. The sequence continues at coordinate 42,653 of JAKFCJ010000116.1, read as the reverse complement.
AGGTCGACATAACGCCTAAAGAGAGCCGGTCGGTTACTGCAAAATGGACCTCAGGACCATAAAGGTTGAGCATCGCATAATTTTCATTCTTTTTGATGGGCAATGCGTTTGTGGTAAAGTGATAGCGTGTGGTAAAAGGTCCCGAGCTTCGGTAATCATGGTCGTCTGATTCCGTTTCTACCACTTCCCCGTCTTTGATCGGAGTGATACGCGCGATATTGCTTTTAAGGATATATATCTTGCCCAGCGTCATCGTTTCCAGAAGGATCTCCCTGCCGTCATCACTTAATATATAGCCGACACGTTCGGTTCCGTCGTTCATCACAACAAGCACTTTTTGTCGGGTACTGTCATTTTCAGACTGGGCCTGGAGATGGCATTGCGAACTCAAGACAAAAACGATTAAGATCAAAAACAAACGAATAGGGAAGTTCATATTATCAAGGGTTTAGGTTAATTCAAAGCTAGGCATTCGCATCGAGCGAAGTGTCACGATTTTGTCTAAATATTGTCAGCCGGTATTTGCCTAATTTTGATAGATGTGGAAAGAAGAAAACAATGCCTTAAAAAGGACTTATGAATTTAAGACCTTCGTTGCAGCCATCGCGTTTATGGTGAATGCGGCCATGTATATCGATCAGATGAACCATCACCCCGAGTGGACGAACATTTATAATAAGGTCATCGTAAAACTGCAATCGCACGACGCAGGGAATAAGGTTACCGAAAAAGACCGCGAATTGGCGAAGGTTCTGGATAAGGTTTACAAGGAAGTGATGGTGAAATAGTCCATCAATAAGGAATAATATAAACCGGATACCGCTTGAACGACTCCTCAAAATAGGAGCTGTTCTGGTAGACAAAATACAATTGTTCAAAGGCACTGGCGGCAAATTCCAGGTCCGCTGCTTTTTTCATCTCGAGCCGGTTCCTTAATTCCGGGTTGTTCCGGAGTATTTCGGCTGCGATATCCTCAAACACATAATCCGAAAACCACTCTTTTTGCTGGAGTATGGCGTCGAAGAAGTTCCAGTTAAAATAAGAATCGGGCGCCCCGGGCTGCAACACATTGGCTAAAAAGGCTTCGGTCCTGGCATCCGGAATGATCCTGTAATCGCCTTTGCGAAATACCTGGGCCTCAGAATTCCAGGTCACCCGCGTTTTACTATGCAGGTAGTGACCTTCATAAGCTGTGCCGGTGGTTTCATACGATTCGATGTAAGCCTGCATGACCAGAAGGGTATCATCCGTTTCCAGTGTATCGATTTGTACACCATGGGCAGCAAGACGAACCATCACCTCCTGCCAGGCCTGAGGGATCACATAGGCCCGGACACTTTTTCCGCTGCTAGTTACCCGGAATTCGTCACAATAAGCGACCTTCTTTGTATAAGGCTGGCTTCTGTCGTAGTACAACCTGGGTAATCCGCTTACTTCGCTGGGTTTATACATGGCCGCATAACCACTGAACCAAATGCTGTCGCAGTATCCCGTTGACTCCCACGAAAAGGGAATGGTATAGGAATAACCCTGTTCCCCAAAACCTGATCTTGCCTGGCGATCCTTTTTTATAGACTCCGAAGGCCTGAAGCGTTGGGTAAGCTGGATCACTTGTTCGAGGAGCTGCCTGGTTGCCTTCACCCGCTCGTCGTAGGGTTTCAGCATATGGCTCTCGCTTACGAACGACAAACAATCGAACAAACCCGTATAACCGTTGGAAAAACGCGGGGTTTCCATGAATGCACTAAACCCCTTGTCGGGAGAGCCGCCAAACAGGTTCACATAAGGCGACATCTCTTGTCCGATCGCGGCCATGCTCCCATACAGTTCCGGGATAAAAAAATCCTTGAGCAGCCTGGCACAATGGTCTCCATATTTTTCTTCCTGGGTATGGATGAGGGTCATGGTATAGGGATAATCCGCTCCGTCTGATACATGCGTATCCACAAAAACATGCGGGTTCCAGGTATGGAAAATGAGGTAAAAGGCCAGGGTGTTCGCCGCGTCGGCCTTGATAAAATCCCTGTTCAGGTCTAGGTTTGTTCCGCTTCCCCTGAAGCCATATTCCTCAGGTCCAAGCTGATTTGCGCGACTGTTTGTGCTGCGGTTCAGGGCTCCATCAATATTATAAAAAGGAATGACCAGGATCCGAACCCCGGCATACTTCGTTCTGAGTGCTTCATTTTTAGCCAGATCGCGCAGGATCATCAGGGAAGCTTCAACCCCATCCGGTTCGCCGGGATGGATGGCATTATTGATTAGGAGGACTTCCTTCGTTGTTTCCGATGCGAAATTTTTGTCGGCGTCAAAAACCAGCAAATGGAGTGGTTGACCCGCGTCTGTTTTTCCATAGGTAAACAGGGAAATAAATGGCGATACGGAATCCAGTTGTTCGCAAAATCGGATGCCCGCTTCATAGGTGAAGGTGCAGGTGCCTTTGGAGCTCTCGCATTCCGTTAAAAGTTCCTGCGCTTGAAGGCTGATAAAAATAGGCAACAGGATGATAAGCAGAAGAATACGCATGCGACAAAGATATTAGAACTACCACAAACAAATGATCCGTTTCTGCACCCTTTGCCAATTCTGGATCTCGTTCATGCCGATGCGGATCTCCTCATCATAGGAATAAGTGACTATTTTCTCCTCCTTTAGGATGGCGGCCCAATGTTCCCGGGTATTGCAGGAATAGGAGGATAACTGCACCTCCGTTTCCAATCCCTTGAGCTTCCCGCATCGGTTCAGGGCGGCAAAGGTTTCCAGGCTGGTGCTACTGTCCAGGCCCATGCTGATCTCCTGCATGAGGGTATCATGTGTAGGGAAGGTTGCCATTTTCAGATCCCAAAGTACATGTAGAACACTATCCGCACAGTCGACTTCATCGGCTATGGCAAATTGGGCAGAAGGGGTGATATCCGTTCCGTATTTATCAAAGACCTTATCCATTGGAATAAAATAGCCAAGTAAAATATCAGGAATACCAGCTTCCGAATTCGTACCGAGCCAATCGCCTATTTCCGCATAGGCCAAAGGTTCTACTCCGTAAGTGCCAAGCAGATCCAAAAGGATTTCGTCCAGCGCCTTTTTTGTTGTTTCCGTCTGTATCGCCTGGGAAAAAGTATGTTGCCGGCCAGGCTCAAAATAAAAAGTGAAGGGCACTTTTCTGAGGAGTTTATAAAAAGTTGTCCAATGTTCTCCTTGTTCTTTATACGCGTTCAGATAGAGATGGCCCTCAATTATGGATCTTTTTTCATTCGTTTCTCTGATACGTAATTCAAGCTCATAAGTTTTCAGGCTGATCCGCTCATTGTCGATCAACTCGCTTTCACTGAGAAAATACCGCAAAGAATCTCCCAATTTCCAGTCCGGGATCAAACGTTCCTGAGCCTGAATACTGGCGGAAACAAGGAGTAACAATAAAAAGGAGAAAGCGCGATTCATCAAAGCAGGGTTAAAGATAAGCAATCAATAGTTCAAAACGGGCCTCAACCACTTTTCTACCCATTCAATGCTTTCCCCTTTGCGGCGGGCATAATCGATCACCTGGTCCTTGTCGATCTTACCCAAACCGAAATATTTGCTTTCCGGGTGTGCGATATAAAAGCCGCTTACCGATGAGGCCGGCATCATGGCCATGCTTTCGGTCAGTTGCATATCCGCATTTTCTTCGGCCCTGAGCAAATTGAACAATTTCCTCTTTTCCGTATGGTCAGGACAAGCCGGATAACCGGGTGCCGGACGAATTCCCTGGTATTTTTCCTGAACGAGCGCATCGTTATCGAGGTTTTCGCTTGCGGCGTATCCCCACCATTCTTTACGAACCTGCTCATGCATGCATTCCGCAAACGACTCGGCCAGCCGGTCGGCCAGGGCCTTGGCCATGATGGATTTGTAGTCGTCGAGATCTGCATCATACTTCGCTACCAACTCCTCCACCCGCAAACCGGTAGTTACGGCAAAAGCACCGAAATAGTCTTTTACGCCCGATTCAACGGGGGCTACATAATCTGCCAGGCAATGGTTGGCCAGGCCGGCTCCTTTTTCATTTTGCTGCCGTAAAAAGAGAAAACGTTCAATTTCCCGATGGCGGGTGTCGTCTTCGTAAATGATCACATCATCCCCTTCGCTGTTGGCCGGGAAAAGTCCGATCACCGCATTGGCTGTGAACAGACGCCTTCCCACGATCTCATCGAGCATGGCATTGGCATCCTTAAACAGGCGGGTTGCTTCTTCTCCAACAATCTCATCCTTCAGAATGGCCGGATACCGACCTGCCAATTCCCAGGATAAAAAGAAAGGGGTCCAGTCGATGTATTTGCGGATGGTCTCCAGCGGAAAATTCCGGAATGCCTTAACACCAAGTATTTTCGGTGCAGGAATGGTATACGTGCTCCAGTCGATCTTCTGCCTGTTTTTTCGGGCATCGATGATGGACAAGAGATTTTTTTCGCGTTTCCGGGCCAGGTATTCTTCCCTGAATTTTTTGTTTTCCTCTTTGACCTTGAGGGTATAGGGTGCTTTGAGGTCCTCACTGATCAGCGAGCTCGCCACAGGCACCGATTTAGAGGCGTCCAAAACATGGACAACCGCACCTGAATATTCGGTATCCACTTTTACGGCTGTATGGATGCGGGAAGTTGTTGCTCCACCGATCATCAGGGGGATCTTCATGCCAAGTCTTTCCATTTCCCTGGCCACGTGAACCATTTCATCCAGGGATGGAGTGATCAATCCGCTGAGTCCGATAACCTGCACCCCTTCCTGGATGGCACGTTCGAGGATCTTTTCGGCAGGCACCATAACGCCCATGTCGATGATTTCAAAATTGTTGCATGACAGTACCACGCCGACTATGTTCTTACCGATATCGTGGACATCTCCTTTAACCGTTGCCATCAATATCTTCCCGTTATTCTGGCTGGCATTCGGGTTAAGACGCTTTTCTTCTTCCATATAGGGAAGCAAATACGCCACTGCTTTTTTCATTACCCGGGCTGATTTTACCACCTGGGGCAGGAACATTTTACCGGCTCCGAAAAGGTCGCCTACCACATTCATTCCATCCATCAAAGGGCCTTCGATCACGTACAAAGGGCGTTCGAAAGTGAGGCGTGCTTCTTCCACGTCTTCTTCTACATAATCAACGATCCCTTTTATGAGGGCGTGGGCCAGTCTGTCTTTAACTGAACCTTCTCTCCACGACAGATCAGCAACCCGCTCTTTGGATTTTCCTTTAAAAGACTCCGCAAAATCGAGCAGGCGTTCAGTGGCATCATCGCGGCGGTCCAGCAAAACGTCCTCCACCATTTCGAGCAGGGTTTTGTCGATCTCGTCATAAACTTCGAGCTGGCTTGGGTTTACGATACCCATGTCCATACCATGTTTGATACCATGATACAGGAAAGCGGAGTGCATGGCCTCCCTTACCGGGTCATTTCCGCGGAAGGAAAAAGACACATTGGAAACCCCGCCGCTTACTTTGGCACCCGGGAGGTGTTCTTTGATCCAGTGGGTTGCGCGGAAGAAGTCGATCGCATTTTGGCGGTGTTCTTCCATACCTGTTGCAACCGGAAAAATATTCGGGTCGAAGATGATATCCCCCGGAGGGAAATGTACGATCTCGGTCAAAATTTTATAGGCCCGGGCACAGATCTCTATCCTTCGTTCGTAACTGTCGGCTTGTCCTTCTTCATCAAAGGCCATCACGATCACTGCCGCACCGTAGCGCTTAACCTTCTTGGCCTGTTCGATAAACTCCTTTTCCCCTGCTTTCATGGAGATGGAGTTAACGATGCCTTTTCCCTGTATACACTGCAATCCCGCCTCGATGATCTCCCATTTCGAAGAATCGATCATCACCGGCACCCGGGCAATATCCGGTTCTGCGGCGATGAGATTCAGGAATTTAACCATGGTCTCTTTCCCGTCGAGCATCCCTTCATCCATATTGATATCGATGATCTGAGCCCCGCCATTCACCTGCTCACGGGCGATCTCTACCGCATCATCAAAGCGCCCTTCCTGTATACATTTCAGGAATTTTCGGCTGCCCGTTACGTTGGTTCGCTCTCCAATGTTCGTGAAGTTGGAGCCTTCGTAGATGACTAATGGCTCGAGACCTGATAGTTGTAGATTATAATTGGTGTTAGTCATGAATGTTGGTGTTTTTTGTCAACGGTCAACGGTCAACGGTCAACGGACGACAGTCAACGGTTTTTTATTTAATTGCGTTTCTTAATGCTTGAATTTGGACGATCAGATCTTCGGTTGATTTATATAACTCACTAAAAACTTCGTTCGAAACATAGTTGTTCTTTTTAGCAATGTGGAGGCAGGCAATAACTTCAATGCCTGAGCGAATTGAAATATTTAAGAACCGCTTAAACTCGGGATTACTAAGTCCGCTTGAACCTTCTGCAATGTTAAGCCCAATAGAATCTGTAGCCCGGATGATTTGTGAGCTAAGACCATATTTTTCTTCCGCGGGGAATGAGCGTGTTAACACACGGATTTTACTCCCTAATTCCAGAGCCCCTTGCCAAACCCTCAAATCTTCAAACTTAAATGCCATATATTATCTTTTTAACTGTCGACCGTCGTCTGTTGACCATTGACCAGGACCCTCGGGCAATAGTGCTCCGCTATCTCCGCCATCACCCGGATATGCTCCGGTGTGGTTCCACAGCATCCACCGAGGATATTTACCAATCCCTCTTTAAGGAATTCCTCCACCTGTTTCCCCATAAATTCAGGGCTTTCATCGTATTGTCCGAATTCGTTGGGCAAGCCGGCATTCGGGTACACATGCACAAAGAAGGGCGCCTTTTGGTCGAGCACCTGGAGGTACGGCCGCATGGCAGCAGCACCGAGGGCACAATTCAGTCCGATACTCAACAAAGGAATATGCTGCACAGAAATCAGGAAAGCTTCGGTGGTTTGTCCGGAAAGCGTCCTTCCGGAGGCATCGGTTATCGTTCCCGAAACCATGATCGGCACCTCGCGAACTCCCTCATCGAACAGCTCCTGGATACCAAAAAGAGCCGCTTTGGCATTGAGTGTATCGATGATCGTTTCCAATAACAGGATATCCACTCCGCCTTCTATAAGGGATTTGGCCTGCTCTTTAAAGGCAATGCGCAGCTCGTTGAAAGAGGTTGTCCGTTTTCCCGGGTCATTAATATCCGGGGAGATAGAGGCTGTTTTATTGGTAGGCCCCATGGAACCTGCTACATAACGCGGTTTGGACGGGTTTTTTGCCGTTACTTCATCTGCCGCCTCACAGGCAATTTTGGCAGAGAGGTAATTGATATCGTGTACCAGGTGCTGGCAGCCATAATCCTCCTGGGCGATGGTGGTACCGCTGAAGGTATTCGTTTCAAGGATATCGGCACCCGCTTCAAGGTATTCAAGGTGGATGGCTTTGATGATATCCGGCCGGGTGATCGACAGCAGGTCATTATTGCCTTTTAAAGGTTTGGGATGATTTGCAAGCGCCTCGTTGCGGAAGTCTTTTTCCTCCAGTTTGTATTTCTGGATCATGGTACCCATGGCACCGTCGAGAATGAGGATACGCTTGCTGAGTAGTTCGCGGATATCTGGCTTATTCATGTTCTTTTCCTTTCTTTTAGGGTTAAACAATACTTAGCCAGAATGAGGATCGACGCGCGAAACTTATCTTCCCGTAAGAGCAATTTCTTCCGGTAGGATTTAGCACCTGTTGGTTCCGGTCGTGGTGACCATTCCCAGGGGTTGCCAAGACATCAGCGGGCCTATTCCCTCCGTCTTTCTGGATAAGTGGGGCAAAGATATAGTTTTCAGTGTTCAGTTTTCAGTGTTCAGTGTTCAGTTTTTTTGTCCGCATTTGAAGGCGAAGGTCAGTTCGGGAGCGGAAAGCGGGCCTGCGGCTGGAGCGAGGGAGCGGTGGAGCGAGGAAGAATGAGAGCCAAGGTGGCCGTCATCCAGAGCCTGCCGAAGGATAGGCCTAACGAAATCTTCAGCATGTCGAGGGCATAACGGGATTTTACCTGGCCAAACGAATTTGTATGAAAAGCGTATATTTATGGCTGGAACAACTGTGTTTGCTGTCATCATGAAACAATTAATTATTCTTTTCACATTCCTCATTACGTCGATAAATGCGGATTGCGACACCATTGACTACTGGGCTGTTTATATCAACGACACGCTGGTTGCAGAATTTAATGCTAACTCGGAAGACCTGTCAATGACTTTAAAAAAGGCTGAACTAAAAAACACGGATACGATTACTGTTAGGTACGGTACCTGTGTGCATTGCGTTGATTGCCATTCACGGCTGACTGTTTTCGCAGAGATAAAACAAAAACTCCCTGAAGCTGAAACAAAGGAATATTTCGGGAAATTATCGATTTCGATAAATGATCTGCTCGAACTTGACGAGCGTTATGATCTTAACACATTTTCTTTCTATTATGCTGATATGACCATCCGGAACATTGATAGAAAAGAAAGACTTTTGTTTGTTCTAAGGTTTATTTAAACGAAATGAGAAATTTCATAATCAACAAAGTAATCAAAAACAGTCCTCTGATAGCCTACTTGATTATCTATTCACCCCTGTTAATCGGTTTAATCCTCTTTTTTACAGAACCTATGCTGGGCGGCCATTTCTTTAATTTCCCATTAGCAATCTATTTCTTCCCTTTTCCCTTCCTGTTGTTTGAAGTCCTCTGGTTAGATGCTGTTTATTTTGCGATCAGACCAAAGATCGATTGTGAAACAGGGTTAAATGACCGGAAGTTCATACGACTGATAACCTTTTCAAAATGGATCTTTTTGATTCTTACTATTACCGGCTGGTGTACCGAGCTGATTGCATTAATTGACATCCAAAATCTCGAAATGACCATAAAGATTCCCCTGATAATTCTATGGTCCATAGCCATGCTTTTTATGCTTTTTTCTTATTATTCCTATTATTATGGTGCCAAATTTATCGGAAAGCTAATTGTGGTTGCGGAACAACAAAAGCCCTGGACGCAAATAAATATTTATGCCATTGAGCTGAACGCTCCACGTGAGTCGTTACCTTGGGCTTATCGAAAAACCCATCGCCGCATTCAATCAATTCTGAACGATAAGTAAAATTCGGCTGAATTCCACGCAACAATCTCTTAAGAACAGAAATACCAAAGAAAGTCGTGGTGAAAACCCTACGCCCAACCAACTCATATGAAATACCTCCCAAACCTCCTTTTCCTTCTTCTGGCAGCCTGCTCCAACCCATCAGAAAATAACACCTCCATCAACGTATCCGCAACAGATAGTCTGCAAACAAATTCCGACACCGGCCGGATCGAACATTACCGTATCCCCTATTTTGTGGGCGATCTAAATAATGACAAGGAAGGCGACAGTGTTTATGTGATTTATGACCGAAGAATAAGCGCCGATGGTACAATTGAAAAAGAATGTGTTTCAAAAAGTTGCGAGGTCAGATTAAAATTTACCGGGAATATTCCGGATCTGGTCATCAGTCCGTCTCTAAGCATCTTTGTTCAAAAGGCAGATGACCTCAATGGTGACAAGGCAAACGAAATTATCTTGTTTTCGGAATGGGTTGAGGGTTGGTGGAAATACATCTATATATGGACCTATAAAAATGGAAAGTGGGAAGAAATGGCAAGAACCAAAGCCTTTCTGACTGAAGACGAAGACTGGGAAAACCGCATCATCAAAGAAAAGGACCAATTCTATTTGCTTGGCGACGGTTGGGATGATACTATCGAGGGCGGCGTGACCGAAAGAAGCATCAGAGTACAGGTTGAGAAGTAAGCGCAAACGTGAATTTAACCATGGATCAAACATTCCCAACTGAAGAAATCATAAAATCAAAGGCGTTCACCGACTTCTATAAAACGGCCCTTGACTTCTGCCTTTTTATTGAGAACCTTCAGCCAACGACAAAGGTGGATTTTATGCAAGCCACCAGACAGCACTTACTCAGGCTATATACCACAGCATTGGAATTACAATGGGTTGAATTGCAATCAAATGCTGAATTCGATGACCGGCTCCATGAAGCGGACATTAAGCCGCTTTTGAATTCCATTTCTCAGCGACTGGAAGGCTCACAGTATTATTGGCACGTGTTTGACCCGACAAATGAAGAAGATATAAAACCCGTCTGCGGCGATCTGGGTGACGATCTGGGTGATATTTATAAGGACCTAAAAAACGCCATAACGATTTTTAATTTGGAGCAATCGGGTTGCGAAGAAAGCGCATTATGGAATTTCAAGTTTCTTTTTGAAAAACATTGGAACGACCACTGCATCAACGCACTGAGCGCCATTCATTTTTATTTGGATAAATCGGTACATGGTTCAGGCTAAAGGATTCAGATTTCGAGCTTGGAGCCTGGAGCCTGGAGCCTGGTCCATTGGAAGGAACGATACTCTCCCCATTACCCCTCTGCTCCATTAAACTTAAATTCACCCCTCCCCAACTCCCTAAGCCTGCGGAAGTGTGAAGCGAGGGCATGAAAAACGGTGGGTTTCAGATTGTAGGTGAAGCCAAACTCTTTCGCCGTTGCCTCCACAATAGGGGCAATGGCCGGATAATGGACGTGGGAGACATTCTGAAACAGATGGTGCTCGATCTGAAAATCCAGTCCGCCGATATACCAACTGAAAAGCCCGTTCTTCCTCCCAAAATCGGAAGTTGACCGCAACTGGTGAACCGCCCAATCAGAAGAAATGACATTATTCTCATCCGGCAGGGGCTGGTATGTACCTTCTACCACATGGGCCATTTGAAACACCGTACTCATGATCATTCCTGCCACAAAGTGCATGGTGGCAAAACCGATCAGTATTTGCCAGATGGCGAAATCGGTTAATAGCAGTGGCAAACCTATAATCGCTGTCAAATAAACCACTTTGGTCACGATCAGCTTAATAAGTTCCAGAGCGGGGCTTGCCTTTAGCTCTTGAGTAACTTTCTCCTTGTTCAGCTTAAGCAGGGTGCCCAGGTCTCCGAAAAACCGGGCAAGGGTCATGAGTCCGTATAGCGGAAAGGCATAGAAGTGCTGATACCTTTGGTATTTTTTAAGTGGGGCATGATCACACAAGCGGATCGCTTCTTGGTTAGAAATGTCCGTATCCTGTTTGAAAATATTGGTGAACGTGTGGTGCTTGATATTGTGCTGGACCTTCCAGTTAAAGGTGTTGCTGCCCAGCAGGAACATTGTGGAAGCCACCAGTTTGTTTACCCAGGCCTTGGAAGAATATACCCCATGTGCCCCGTCATGCATAACCGACATGCCCACACCTGCCTCGCCAATTCCCATCAACACAGCCATTCCCAATGCGGCCCAGGGATTCATCGGGACGGTCAGCAAAAGAATAAACGGAGCCAGATAGGCTAGCAACATGATAACGGATTTAAGGTAAAGGGTCATATTCCCTTGTGTCGCGCGATTTTTTTCTTTGAAGTAGAGACGTACCCGGTCTCTCACCTCTTTTGCAAATGCCTGCTCATTGCTGTCTTTGCTACGAAATTTGATCTTTTCCATAACAATAAAATTAGAACGTGAATTTTCCAGTAAAATTAACCCGGTTTATAGGTCAAAAAGAATGACTTTAGTCAGTAATTGAACGGATAATTCTTCAATTAGGAGTGTGCTTTGGGATGCAGGCACTTTTGGAAAATATTCTTACGAACTGAAGCGTGGGAGCGGTTGTGCCGACCAAAAAAAACTGAACACTGAAAACTGAACACTGAAAACTTCCCTACCCTAAAAACCCACTTACCACCTCCACCAACTCCCCCGGTTTCTCGGCATGCACCCAATGGCCCGCTCCGGCTATCGTTTCAAGCCGGTAGTTCGGAAAGAGTGCTGCAACTTTCGCCTGGTCTTCATCGCTCACATAACGCGAATTACCCCCGCGAAGGAAAAGGGTCGGGCCTTTGTAAATCCTGTTGCCTTCCGGTTCGTCGCTAATGGCTGTATAATGGGTATGAAGGGCCTCCAGATTAAATTTCCACTGGTAGCTGCCATCCTCCTTACGCTCCAAACTTTTTAACAAAAACTGCCTTACACCAAATTCAGGGATCAAAGGCTGCATGTCCTGGTCGAAATCCTTCCGGGTTTTTTCGGTATTGGTTGTATCGAGTGCAAACAGGGCTTTGAAAATTTCATCATGACCGGGTTTGTACTTTTTCGGAGCAATATCCACCACGATCAGGTTGGCGCATTTTTCAGGGAAACGCAGTGCAAATTCCATGGCAACCTTCCCTCCCATGCTATGGCCCATGATGGCAGCCCGGGCAATTCCTTGTTTTTGCATGAACTCCCACAGATCATCGGCCATAACGGCATAATTCATCACGGCGCTTTTGGGCGACTGGCCATGATTCCTCAGGTCAAGGGAATAAACATGGTAGGTTGCGGACAGCGTTTTGGCCACATTGTGCCAGTTATCCAGCAAGCCAAAAAGGCCGTGCAAAATGATCAAGGGCTTGCCCGGACCCGGGTATTCTTTATAGAACAATTGCATACTCGCTGCAAAAGTAATTCTTTTGTTCCTCGTGAACAGGCCGCTTGTTCTTCGCCGTATCCTCTACTGGGCCTTTTGGCTCCTTGGCATCGCCTTGTTTTTCCTGGCCTTCCGCAATATTCCATTCCTTGACCTGAAGCGGGAGATCGCCACCCTGCGTCCTGTTTATCTTTTGCTGTTGCTCATTCCTTCCTGGGGCGGACAGTTTTTGCGAAGCTGGCGTTGGCGGCTTTTGCTGGGGAAAGAAACGCCCTTTTTTCGGGTCTATCATTCACTCTTATTGGGTTATTTTGTAAACCTCGCATTGCCGCGTGTAGGGGAGATCAGCCGCTGTGCCGCCTTGCAATCGACCGGCGGACCAAGTTTCGGAAAAGCCCTTGGAACCGTTATTGTTGAACGTATTGCCGACCTGGCCTTTTTGCTTCTTGTGGTAATTATCGCCTTCTACCTCCAGGGCGATGTTTGGCGCGCCTGGTTTGGGGAAAGGGTTGGAAAACCTGTTTATGAACTGTACAGCCAGAACCAGGCTGTGGTATTTGGCATACTCCTGGCAGGTTTGATCTTTTTATTCGTTCTCTTTCGCCTTTCCCGCAATTGGTTAAATCGTTTAGGTTCAAAAGCCGTTGTATGGATGGACCAATTAAGGCAGGGTATATCCAGCATTTTTTCGCTGAAGATCCTCGATCTGCTACTATTTGTTCTGTTATCGGCATCCATCTGGACCTGTTATTTTTTTACTACCTGGCTCTGGTTCCTGGCCCTTCCCGCTGCGGATGGTGCCAGTTTGGGCGTGGCCTTTACCGTAATGGTCACCGGTAGTCTGGTAAAAACCCTGCCCATCCAGGGTGGAGGCGCCGGGGCCTACCATCTGGTCATTGGCGAACTGCTCGTTCTTTTCGGTTTGGGAAGTCTGAGCAGCCGGACTTTCGCCCTCTTAAACCACGGCTATCAAACGGTATTTTACCTCCTTTTTGGCGGGTTTTCTGCCTTATGGATCGCCTGGAAAAGGCGCCAACATGCGTAAATTGGGAAATTTCTTGAAAGGATGATATGTGTCAACTTTACTTCTAAAGAAATACCTTAATTTCGGCTGATTTTCAACCTTAAACCCACATCGATTGTGAAACTAAGCGTACTTAAAGAATCCCGCCCAGGCGAAAACAGAGTGGCCCTCTCGCCCGCAGTGGTGCAGGCCCTGATCAAAGCCGGACATACTATTCGTGTCGAAAAGGATGCCGGATTAGGTTCTTCCTTTACTTATGACAGTTATGAAAAAGCCGGGGCGGAAATCGTATCCGACGGACGCATGTACGATGCCGACCTTTTCCTGATGGTGAATCCGCCGAGCCTGGAGCAGGTGGGGCATATGCCCGAAGGAAGTGCGCTCATGTCCTATATGTACGCCTCCCAAAACCCGGAAATCTTCGCGGCTTTAAAAGCCAAAAAAATGACGGTTTTTGCGATGGAAGAAGTACCCCGTATTTCCCGTGCCCAAAGTATGGATGCCCTCAGTTCCCAGGCTAACCTGGCAGGTTATAAGGCCGTTATTCTCGGCGCTGAACACCTTGCCCGTATATTCCCATTGATGATGACCGCGGCCGGAACCATTACCCCATCCCGGGTATTGATCTTCGGTGCCGGAGTAGCCGGTTTACAGGCCGTAGCAACGGCCAAACGCCTGGGTGCCATTGTGGAAGTCAGCGACGTACGTCCGGAAACCAAAGAACAGGTTGAATCCCTGGGTGGAAAATTTATCGAGGTAAAATCAGAAAATGCCGTTCAGGTTGATGGCGGATACGCAAAAGATGTTTCTGCCGAATTTTTACAAAAACAAAAGGAAGCCGTTGAAAAATCGCTCTTCCAGGCCGACCTCGTCATCACCACAGCCCTTGTTCGTGGAGGCAAAGCACCCGTTTTGATCAGCGCCGACCAGGTGCCTAAAATGAAATACGGTGCCGTTATCGTTGACATGGCCGTTGAACAGGGCGGTAACTGTGCCCTTAGCGAGCCGGATAAAATTGTGGAGTACAAAGGAGTCAAGATCATTGGTGCTACCAACCTGCCCTCCGCCCTATCTACCAACGCCTCCGAACTCTACGCCAAAAATATCCAAAACCTGCTCCAACACCTCGCCGATGAAAAAGGCTTCAAATGGGAAATGGAAGAGGAAATTACAAAAGGATGTATGGTTTGTGGAGGACCCACTGTTGCCAGTGCTAACTAAATTCCAGGCACCAATCCCTAATCCTTAATCCCTAATCCCCAAAACCCAATCCCAAGAATATGATAGACTTCATAGCCAGTAACCAGGAATTCATCTACCTGCTCATCCTCATGATCTTCGTAGGCATCGAGCTCATTTCCCACGTTCCTTCGGTCCTGCACACCCCTTTAATGAGCGGCGCCAATGCCATCCACGGTGTGGTGATCATCGGCTCCATCATCGTGATGGGACAGGCGGAAGAGACCCTTAGTTTGATCTTTGGCTTCATTGCCGTGGTGCTCGGAACCCTCAACGTGGTCGGGGGATTTGTAGTGACGGACAGAATGCTGGAGATGTTTAAAAAACGGAAGTAGACGATAGTCCATAGACCAGGGACCATGGTTTTTTAGTAGTGATATTAACAAAATAAAGAGAAAAAAATTAACCTTCTATGGTCCATGGTCTATGGTCCATGGTCAAAGTGAAACGAAAAATGAACTTACTCTACGTCATATACCTTATCTCATCCGTAACCTTCATCCTCGGACTCAAAATGTTGGGCTCGCCCAGAACAGCCCGCCGTGGTAATCTCATTGCGGCCTTCGGAATGACCATCGCCATCTTTGGGACCATCTTCCTCTATGAAGATGAGTCGGGAAATCACCTGAAAAATCTGGAATTTATCTTCGGCGGACTCCTCGTTGGTACCGTGATCGGGTGGATCATGGCCAAAAAGGTACAGATGACCGCCATGCCCCAGATGGTATCCTTTTTCAACGGAATGGGGGGCGCCTGTGCGGCCCTGATCTCGGTGATCGAATACCGCCACCTGATGCATAATGCCCCGGGTGGAATTGCTGAACTTTTGGCAAATGGTGCAGAAACAGGAAATGTGACCCGCCTGGCAATCATGTATGCGGGACTGATCATCGGATCCATCT
The DNA here is from genome assembly GCA_036676705.1 of Bacteroidota bacterium. Taxonomy (GTDB): domain Bacteria; phylum Bacteroidota; class Bacteroidia; order UBA8524; family UBA8524; genus UBA8524. Next base: position 26,973 of record JAKFCJ010000116.1, on the reverse strand, counting down.
CCTTTTCAGGAAGTATCATCGCCTATGGCAAACTGGAAGGAAAGATCAGCGACAAGGTCCTCCCCGGACAACAGTTCCTTAATATCGGATTATTCCTGGGTATCGTGCTTCTGGCTGTACTCAGCGTAATCGGGCTGCTCGAATCCGATAATCTTCTCTACGCAGTAGCTGCCCTTGCCCTGGCCTATGGGGTCTTGTTCGTCATGCCGATCGGTGGGGCGGATATGCCCGTGGTTATTTCATTATTGAACTCATTTACCGGTGTTGCCGCAGCTTTTGGCGGCTTTTTGTATGATAACAAGGTCATGCTTATCGGTGGAATTCTGGTAGGTTCTGCAGGAACACTCCTCACCATCGTAATGTGTAAAGCCATGAACCGTTCCCTGCTCAATGTGCTCATCGGGAATTTCGGAGGCGGCGCTTCCGGGGCAAGCGGAGCCGCTTCTCCACAGGGATCTGTAAAATCAGTGAATGCTTCTGACGCGGCTATCCTGATGAAATATGCCAAAAAAGTCATTATCGTTCCAGGCTACGGACTCGCCGTTGCCCAGGCACAACACGTAGTACATGAGCTTGAAGGTATCCTCGAAAATGAAGGGGTAGAAGTAAAATACGCCATCCACCCCGTTGCCGGAAGGATGCCGGGTCACATGAACGTACTCCTGGCTGAATCCAACGTCGATTACGACAAACTGGTGGAGATGGAAGATATTAACCCCGAGTTCAATACCACGGATGTTGTACTTGTGATCGGGGCAAATGACGTAGTGAATCCCGCCGCTAAAACAGATCCTGCAAGTCCTATTTACGGAATGCCTATCTTAGAGGTAGAAAATGCGAGACAATGCATTGTTATGAAGCGTTCGATGAGTGCAGGTTATGCCGGTATTGATAACGAATTGTTTTACAGGGATAAAACCAGCATGCTTTTTGGAGACGCTAAGAAAATGCTCACTGAGCTCGTTTCTGAACTTAAAGCCATGCAGTAACTATGAATAAAGGACTACTCCTGATTTCTGTACTAGTCGGACTATCCTGCGGACGAGAGGAAACCGCACTCCTTGTGCCCGTAGATACCCCACAACCCCCTGTCATACAAACCATCGTCAAGCAGGAATACAATTGCTCCATGCCTTTTAATGTGGTATTTGTAGCCCATGTAAGCAATGAACTCGGCTCTGAAACGTACGAATGGACCATTGGCGGGGTAACCTATAATCTAAAAACCCCTCAGGTGCAGGTGAACCAAACCGGCAACCTGGATGTAACAGTGCGTGTCAGCAATACCATTGGACTTGACGAATACAGCACCACCTTCAATTATCCATCGAGTACCCTGCCTGTCATTCCCGGTTTCAATTACGGAGCTGCAAATAACAATTACCGTATTCCGGCTAAACTGACCTTTACTGACCTTTCTCAACGCGCAACAGGTGTTAAATGGGATTTTGGTGATGGTTATCAGTCAAGCCTGAAAAACCCGGAACATACCTACACCCAGGCCGGCAACTATACCATTACCCTTACTGCCTGGTGCGATTCGGATACGGCAACACAAACGGCCCAGGTCACTATTCTTTCAGAACCCGATATCATCCGCTTCAACCGTTTTGAAATTTTGGCCTTTCCGAAGAACTATTTCCCGGAAGATGACGATGATGATACCTATGGTGGAGACTTTTATGTCGAACTATCCCGCGATAATTTCATTTATGGAAGCGGCGATGTGATGGTAAATAAGAGCAAACTGCCCGTTTACTGGCGTTGTCCGGAAGAATGGAATGGCGATTACCGGCTCATCTTTTATTCCTTTGGTGTGTACAAAGCCAGCTTATGGGACCAAAACGACAATGCTGATGCCCAAATATTGAATGCCATCTTCGATGGGACCTATATAAAAAATAATTATTACCCCCGCCAACTCGACTTCCAGAGCGATGAATTGCGCTTCCGTATATACCTCGATTATGAAGATTAAGCTTTTTCTCCTCAGCCTTTGGGTAAGCCTTAATTCCAGCGCACAAAGCCTGGAAGACAACTGGTATTTTGACGCGAGTACAGGTGCGGCACAAAGTTATGGCCCCATGACCCGCTCAAATCCCGGACAGCTGATCTACCATGGTTCCTGGGGATTAAATTTGGGCTTCACCAAATACAGCAGCGAAAGCCAGATGCTCAAAGGTGATCTCCTCGGCTTCCAGTTCGGTTACATTTTTCATATGAACCAATTGGATGCAAAAGACCTTAAATTGATCCAACCCACCCCTGCTTCGGTGGAGGTCCATAAAGCAGGTCAACTTTTGCATGGGCCTTATGTGCGATTTGAGTATACCCGCTCCGGGAAATTTGCTCCTTATATTGGTATAGGTACCCATTTATTGGCTCTCAGAGGGGCTAAGTTCGATCTGAACTTCGACCCGCAGGACAATTATTACCAGGAGGCCCAATACAGCACCTCCTCCTGGGGAAGAGTTAATCCCTGTTTTTCAGGCTATGGCGGCTTACGTTTTGTTTTGCCCGGCGACTGGTCGCTCAGCCTGAACTATGAACTTTTTCTTCGCGACGCATGGAATGCCAAATACACCATAAAAGCTATCCCGGCGGCGATCGATAATCCGGAAGAGGAATATACCTTTATGCTCACGCAGTTAGGCTGGAATCAGCGTATCGAATTGCGCCTGCAACTTCCCTTGCGTTAATTTGCAGCATGGAATTTATTACCCCCTCACAAGTCATTCATGGTTATTCAATGGGTATTTTCCCCATGGCCGTTCCGGAGGAGGAAAATCTCATTTATTGGTTCGAACCTAAAAAGCGGGGTATCATGCCTCTAGATGGACTCAAAGTAAGTAAATCTTTAAGAAGAAGGATTGAAAAACAGGAGTTCCATGTAACCATGAACAAGGATTTTAGAGGGGTAGTGAGGGCCTGTTCCGAACGTAAAGAGACCTGGATCAGTGAGGATATCCAGGCCGTTTATGCGGAACTCCACGATACCGGCTGGGCACATAGTGTCGAATGTTGGCAGGATGGACAACTCGTTGGCGGATTGTATGGCGTGGCGATAAAAAAGGCCTTTTTTGGAGAATCCATGTTCCATAAAAAAACAGATGCCAGCAAAGTTGCCTTGTATTACCTGGTTGAATGGATGCGGGGCAATGGCTTTGAATTATTGGATATGCAGTATTTAACAGATCACCTGGCCAGCCTGGGCGGTATAGAGATCACCCAGAAGAAGTACCTGGCCCTTCTCAATCAGGCCATAAAATAAGATCTAAAATCCTTAGCGTTTCCGGATCACCATCAATCCATCACGCACCGGTAATAAGATATTTTCAACACGGGAATCGTTCTGTACCTTGATATTAAACTCATGCAGCGAGCGGGTTTCTAAATCCCGGGCAATTTCATCCGGGTTGGTTACTTTGCCGCTCCATAACACATTATCCGCAATGATATAAGACCCTGTACGCATGCGATCGATCACCAGATCGTAATAGTTGCTGTAATTCTCTTTATCCGCATCAATAAAAACCAGGTCAAAATGCGGGCTAAGTTTTGGGATGATCTCCAATGCATTGCCGACATGGAATTTGATATTTTCTTCAAGTCCGGCCTTGCGAATGTATTTTCTCACCATATCCTCCAGTTCCTCATTGATATCGATGGTATTCAATACTCCGCCTTCTGCAAGTCCTTCTGCCAGGCATAATGCGCTATATCCGGTATAGGTTCCGATTTCCAGGATCTCCTTGGGTTGGATCATTTTGGAAAACATGCTCAATAAACGACCCTGTATATGGCCCGACAACATTCTGGGCATCAAAACTTTAGCCCAAGTTTCCCGGTTTAATTCGGCCAGGAGCGGCGACTCGGCCCTTGTATGCGCCTCTGCATATGCAGACAGTTTTTCGTCAATAAAATCCATAACGCAATATACGACAAGATGTAATGCCCTTCGTCGAACTTAAGCCGGAGAACCTTGCCCGTGAAAAGTGAGTCCGGATAATTTAGCTTCATCAAACCACGCATTGGCCACATCCGAAAGCTCCGCAGGAGTTATGGCATCAATACGTTTAAAGATCGTTTCAAGCGTGTCGATCGGCCGTTCATCGAGCAACAATTTACCCGCATTAAGAATAAGTCCGCTTCGGTTTTCTTCGCCCATCAGGATCTGCCCTTTGAACTGATTTTTATAACGATGCAACTGACTGATGGTTAATCCTTTAGTACGCCAGAACTTAAGTTCTTTGTTAATCAGGTCTTGTGACTTTCCCAGGTGTTTTTTATCCGTACCGACATAAATATGGAAGAGCCCGATATCCCGCATGGCCTGGTAATTCGCTTCGACATCATAGGCAAATCCATGCCTTTCCCGAATGGCCAGGTTTAATCGGCTGTTCAAGCCCGGTCCGCCAAGGATATTGGTCAGCAATGCCATGGCCGAGCGGCTTTCGTCCCGGTTGTTGGGAGCCAATCCGCCGAGGGTAAAATACGTCTGAACATGGGGCGTCTCTTGCTCTGCATGGAAAGGGTGATAGGCCCTTTTATTGAACCAGGACCGTTCTTTTGACTTTTTACCGGTTTTCCGGATCGCCGAAATATGGGGTTCAAGGATCCGGATGGTTTGCTGAAAAGATTTCGGACCGTTATAGACAAAAACCATTTTATCCGGCGTATACCAGGTTCCATAAAACTGCAGGATAGCCCTGCGGTCAAATGCGTTCAGGCTGTCGTGGGTTCCAAGGATATTAAAACCGAGGGGGTGGTCCAGAAAGGCTTTTTCCTGAAACAGGTCGAGGATATTTTCTTCCGGGGAGTCGAGGTACATGTCGATCTCCTCATGGATCACATTCCGCTCTTTTTCGATCTCCTTTTCCGGAAAATTGGAATGAAATACAATATCGGAAAGCAGTTCGGCGGTACGCGCAAAATAATCCGAGTTAACCGCCGCATACACACAGGTTTTATCTTTGGCGGTATAGGCATTCAACTCTCCGCCAACCACCTCGAGCCGGTTTAATACATGAATGGATTTGCGCTTTTCGGTTCCTTTAAAAAAGAGGTGTTCGATGAAATGCGCCATGCCCATTTCCTCCCTGGTTTCATCGCGCGAACCCGCATCCATCACAAAACCACAATGGGTTATGCGCGATGCAAGCTGCTGATGATAAAGGCGAAGGCCGTTCGGAAATTCGTGTAGCTGGTATTCGTCCAAAGGAGCGTGGTTGAAAGGCGAAAATACAGGATTAAGCGGCCCTTACCAAAAGAGATTCGTATCACCAAAAAACCGGCCTCTCCGGAGCCTCTCTACCACCCTCGGGCTTATTAAACTTATACCGTAAGCCGAACCCAAATCCATCCATACTCTGCGAAAGAAAATCATCTTCCATCACCCAATTCTGGTTGTAAAACTGGTATTCAACATGCAAATTAACCCGACAACCCAGGCTTATTTTAATTCCGGCCGTGGCGTTGAAATTAAAGCCAAACTTCCCATGGTTGATCGCCTGTTTCCCAGAATAGATGTTACCAATATAACTGTCAGAATAAAACTGATATGAAGGAAGTATTGTAAAAGCAAATCCGGGACCGGCATAAATTTTCACATTATTAAAGAAGAGCTTCCTCTCCAATTGCCAGTTATTATACCAATAAAGGCTGTTATTACTTGCATGATAATAGTGCCAGTAACTTGTATAGTTCCCCGAACTTGCACTTGTATCATGAAGGCTCGTAAAGGCACTAGACCCGGTATACTCGAATCCACTCTGCCATTCCGACTTTTTTAACCATGCATTTTCACTCTCCCGGAAGGGCAAAAAGATGGCGGACAGTCTCAAACTCACAGTAGCGTCATAATTAAAAGCATTATCATCAGCGTCTAACAATTCTCCCGCTACTCGTGCCTTTTCGGATGGCTTCGCCAGACGAACAAATAGATCATTCGAATAGCTTTGCTCGTCAAATGGCTTCAAAAAACCGAATTGGACCTGAACTCCCCGCCAGCCAATTCTTTCCGCAAAGGGCCAGGTGCTTATCTGTTCCTGCCCCGCGGATCGGGATGAAATTAAAAGAAAAATACAAAAAAGAAGGTGCAGGGCGTATCGCATTCCGTACTAAGATAACTTTTGAGGAAGAATAGTTGTATGAAATCAATTTCCGACGTGACATAAATCACCTTCGCCTTAAATAAAGCACCCTACCTTTGCTCCTGTATGAGCATCTTCACAAAAAAATACATCCAGGATTCCCTTAGCTACGAAGAGTACCGTCAGATGGGTAAGGACCTGATCCAACAAGGCAAAACAACCGGTCCGGAACAAACGGAAAAGTTTCACGGTTACAGCAAGCTCAACGACAAACGTATGGACCGACTGGATAAAACCCAGGAACTCCTGCCCGAAACCATCGAATTTATTAAATCTATCCGCATGCCGCAATATTGGGTTATGCTCATTGAATTATGGTGTGGCGACGGTGCGATCCATTTACCGCTTATCGAAAAAATGGCCGCGCTTAATCCCCGGATCCGGCTTTGTATCCTGCTTCGGGATGACAACCCGGAAGTGATCGATGAATACCTGACCGAAGGAACCCGCTCTATTCCTAAGCTTATTCTGCTGGATGAAAACCTGGAAGAATTAGGCGTTTGGGGACCAAGACCCGCAGGGGCGACAAAGATCCGCGACGATTGGAAAGCTGCCGGTGGAGGCGACAAAGATGCCATGCTGGAAAATATTCAACGTTGGTACCTGCAGGATAAAGGAATAAGCGTGCAGCGTGAAGTCCTGGCCCTTTTAGCGAAGAAGCAGGAAACTACCACTTAACATTTCAAACTGCTTGTCTACGCCTCTGTAATCGATCTTGTAGACATAAACTCCTGCCGGCACCGGACTTCCTCCAACCTCACCATCCCAGCCCCGGGTCATATCGTCGGTTGTGAATAGTACCTGTCCCCAACGGTCATAAATAACCATGTGGAACTCAGATATGTACATGCCCTTAGGATAGAACGTTTTATTTTCAGACTGTCCCGCAGGGCGGAAGGCATTCGGAACAAAGATGCGAGAAACAACCGGGGCACAGGCAATACTTGAGCGGGAGCTTTTGCCTCCATCAAACACACTGCGCGCGGTGATGCGGTAACAATATTCCGAACGGCCAATTACCGGGGTGATATCGTCGACCCAGGTGGTCGTGGTCCCGTCGACCGTAGCCAGGAACTCGAATTGCCCGTTCGTGTAAATTTCAATATCATAATAATCCACACCCTCCTGCCAAAAGTCATAGGGTGTCCAACTGAGCAATGGCAACTCTTCAGCATTAATTGCGGCCGAAAGCATTATGGTTTTTCCGTAGTTCGAACTGTCAGACCGGTAACCACAGGTATCCTGAACAATGGTACGGTAATAGAACGAACGCAAACTTGCACTATCCACCTTATCATAGGTATAGTTTGTAAACGGGTCAAAGCGATCCGTTTGCGTATAGGTAATGCCGTCCGTTGAGCGCTCCAATAAATAATAACGTACCGGTGTCCTGCCCGGATTACTGAATGTCCATTTGATCAGGTTTTTTGAATTGCCCTCCACCGAAGCCGAAAGCAATTCATTCCCGGGAACAAAAGGAATAAAATTCGGGATAGCCCCGGAACTGTCGCTCCAGGAATCGGCAAACAAGCCGTTTCCCTTGGCCCGTATCTTATAATAATAGCCGGTATTGCATGCAATGGCTGAATCATAAGCCTGCGTGACATTTCCATCCACTTCTTTTAATTTCACAAATCCTGCAGCCGGATCCAATCGCCATATCTCATAGACATTTGGCTGCCATCCTGCATAGGGTGTCCATTTCAGGAAACTGGCATCGTCAGCAGTAAATGCACTTAGTTCTATATCGGTGTGAGGGATCAGGTTGTTTGTGTCCGTCACATAGCCGCAAACATTTTTTGTTAATACCCGATAAGAATAAGGCGATTTTAAAGTGGGTACCGCATCCAAAAACAGGGTGTCCATTGGATCCGTGATCTCATAAATGGTCTCAAACTTCCCGGAAGCCAATATACGTTGAATGATATAGCGCTCAAAATCAATACTTCTATTCGCTTCGAATAAGGTAGATGTTTGGAAATTTCCGTCAACCGATACCCGATAAATATCCGAATTTTCCGGAGGGAAGTTATCGCCGACGAGAATGGAATCCGCAGAAACTACGCTCGCAACACATCCATATTCATTCGTATAGCTTAGATAAGGACGGTAGTATCCCTTGCTGAGGTAGGTGTACTTCACCACCGAATCGCTGTTATTCAGGGTACTTCCATTATCGAAATTCCAGTTGACCTGTACGACCTTGCCAACTCCATTATTCTCCAGGGTCAGCTCCACTTCATCCGCCGCACAGGATTGGGTTTTATCCGGATGAATTTCACCCTTCGGATCCGAAATAAGGGCCTTTAAGGTGATCTCACTCGTACATCCTATAGATGAAGATGCACGAAGGCGAACCAGATGTTCCAACGCTCCGGTAAAAGTAAATTCCGGATCAATGGCATTGCTGCTGTCGTTGGCAGTAAAATGCCAGGTGTAGTCAACAAGTGCACCCTTTTCCTGGGTAAGATTCGTAAAAATACTTTTTGCCCCAAAACATGCGGGAGCCACTGAAAAATTAGCCGCAGGAGTGGGTTCTACCAATATCGAATCTACGCCCGTTAAAATGTACTGGCAACCGCTCATATCCTTAACGAATACGGAAACAGCATAGAGTCCGGCTCTGGTGAACGTATGTGCAAAAGAAGCCGAGTCTTTTATACCGGTCCCGTCGCGCATGTCCCAACGGATTTCCGCATTCCCCAATGCCTGGGAACTTACATTAACCAGAAGTGGTTCGCATCCGTAATTGGTATCAATGGTATAAGTAATTTTGGTTCCATCCAGCCGGATATAAGCCGTTTTATAGATAGAATCTGTACAACCGAGGCTATCGGTGATCTTTAACGAAACATCATAAATACCCGGTTCTGTATAAAGCCGCTTTGGATTTGGCGCGTTTCCCGCCGTACCGTCACCCAGGGTCCATTCCCAATTTACTACGCCATTATACGAGTGTATCGAACTGTCATAAAAATTTACTAAAAGCGGCGGACAAGCTTTGAATGTATCGGAAGCAACAATCCTGGCCTTTACATTCCGCACATCGATATTCAAAAACTGATCTACGGTATCGGTGCAACCAACTCCATCAAAAGCAACCAAACGTACCCGATAAACCGAGTCGTTTTGAAAGGTATGATAGGTCGAAAGACTGTCGAACTGCTCCGCTATCCCATCCCCATACTCCCAGCGAAATAGCATAGGCTTCGGTGAAGTGGTATCCACCAGGGTAGCCTGGAAAAACTGCAGGTCGCCGTCGCAGGTCGCCCGGCGTTCATTTGTAAAGGAAACTTCCGGTCGGTAAACATTCACCGTATCATAGGAAAAATTGCTGCATCCAGCCGTATCCGTAGCGGTATATCGGAAAATATAGCCACTGTCCTGCGGTAATGACGGTCGGCTAAAATAATAGCTCAGGGTATCCCCCGTCAGGTTTCTCGCCTCCAGGAAAGTTTTAAAAGAGAAGATCATTACCGACCGCGTACGGATCGGACGTTCACCTCCGATATGGGTAACCACATTGGTCAATTGAGGCGCGCAAATGGGGTCAGGCGGGGTTAATTTATCGAATTTAGGACCGTAAACATGGAGGTAATGTTTCTTTAGCGTTGTATAACGGCATCCCAGAACAACGGCCGAAAACTTCACATCATACCAACCGGGTTCACTTAAATAGACCTGACAATTCCGTGTAGTACAGATCGCCGATTCACCAATTGTCCATTCCCAGCCCGAGGAACCCGGTGTTTGATCAAAAAACCAAATTGGCTGCCGGGTACACCCGACAGTATCCGAACGGAATTTTAAAACATCCGAATTTTCAACGAATATGTCGGAACGTGCGGTATCATAGCATCCCGTGAGGGTATCATGTGCGATCATATTCGCAGCATAAGTTCCCGGATCATAAATATGCGACACATCCATAGCCGAATCACTGGCTAACGAATCTCCATCCCCAAAATTCCATACAAATTTATGGCCACCATAAGAGCGGTTTTCAAAATAGATGGAGTCATCGTTGCACCCTGCTGACCATGTAATGAACTTGGCTGTCGGGTCTTTTACCTCGATCAGGTTCTTTTTGACCATACTATCCGGACACCCGTGGTGATAGGCCACAAGTAAAACATCATAATATTGCGAGTTGGCCGAATAAACAAAATCGACAATTTCACCCTGTAAGCGAAGGCCTGTTCCCGGGAACCATTCAAAATAATCCGCTTTTATGGTGCCCAGGTTAGTGAGGCTGGTGAATTTTACCTTTAAAAGTCCGCGACAGCCAGAAGTACGGTCCACCATAAATTCTGCGGCCGGCTGCATCCCCACCGCGATCGTGTCGTAAAATGCCGAATCCACACATCCATCGTTGGTCGTTACAATGATCCACGGTTTAAAGTAGCCGGTATCGTTGTAAGTATGATTTGGGAAGCCCTGGTTGGAGGTATTTCCATCACCAAATTTGTATTGAACCGATGCTAAAGGGGCATAGGAAATGGTATTGTTGGAAAACCCAACTTTGAGCGGCATACATCCTGACTCAACAGACGGCATATAATCAGCCCGAGGCGGACCAATTTTTATCAGTTCATCCGAACGTAAGGAATCGATACATCCATTGGCGCCGGTAACTTTCAATTTTACGTTAAACCTGCCGGTGTCAGGATAGGTCTTTGCCGGATTTTTTTGGGTGGAAGTTGTCCCGTCACCAAAATCCCATAACCAGCTTGCCCCGACAGTCGTGGTTGAAGTAAAATTAACGGAATGTGGCGCGCGGCAGGCTGTTGAGTCATTGACATAAAAGTTCGCCGTAGGGCCCGGCGAAACCTGTACATGATTGACTTTGGTTATGGAATCCTTACACCCTGCCGGAGTTGTTACCACCAGTTTGATGGTATAGTTACCCTGGTTTTTGAAAAGCACAGAAGTATCATTCGCCGTACTTGTGGCAACAGAACCGAAAGTCCATAAAAACGTGTTTCCGGGCAGGGAGGGCGTACTCGAATTGCTGAATCCCGCCAGAAGAGGCGGGCACCCCACCACATTATTGCTATTGAATGAAGCCGTAGGGATCTGGACCTGGACAAAACTACTTTTTGTCATGGTGTCTTTACAACCCAGCGAATTGGTAACGATGAGCCTGACTGTATAACTCCCCATTGTCGTATACGTGACACTTGGAGTTTTGACCACGGAAGTATTCCCATTACCAAAATCCCAGGCATAGGTCACCGTACCGGCGGCATTGGCTGAAGTGGTATTCACAAAATTCACTGCGTGCGGCAAACTGCAGCCAACCTGGTTTCCGGAAGTAAAATCGGCATCGGGGATTTGCCATACGGTTACCAGGTTTTTCTTCTCCTCAATATCCTGACAGCCGTTTACATCGGTCACGATCAGGGTAACATTAAAACTTCCGGGATTCCTGTAGGTATGGGATGTTGAAGCATTGGTATCCGAAAAAGTATTTCCGAAATCATAAAAATAGCTGGTAATCGCCCCTGACCCGGCAGAACTCTGGTTGGTGAAGGTTACTTTCAGGTCTTCACATCCGGTTATATTGGTCGAAGTAAAATTCGCGCTGGGTTTGGCATAGATGGTAATATAATTCGTTTTTATAGTCGTTACGACTGCAGAACCGGGAAAAGTTGCCCTTAATTTTACCGTGTAGACCCCGGGGTTGTAATAGGTATTGCTGGGATCCTTGGTCGTCGAGGTATTCCCGTCACCGAAATCCCAATCCCAAGAGACCGGAGTTGGACTGCTTTGGTCAATAAAGTTAACGGTATACGGCGCACAACCCGTCTGGGAACTTACCGTAAAATCACAGGTTTGGGCATAAATCTCTCCCCTCAGGCTACAGAGTAGCACCGCGCATAGCAAGATAGCTTTACGAATAAAGAGTAATCGTCCTGGCAAGTTGTATCAAATTTAAAGAAAAAAATCCCGCAATCCATGGGGTGGAGCGGGATTTCATCGATATCTAAAATAATTTATCCTATGGGATCAGATTCGTTTTAAAATTTTGGTAATTCGCATCGAAGGTTCCTGAGCCTGAGCAATTCAGTTCTACATTTAGTTCTTCTATATGTTTTACCCTGTTATCGGGACTTGGGTGGGTACTGAACCATTCCAATTCTCCGTTACCCTCGCCATTGTCGATCAATTTCTGAAAGAAGGCCGCGGCGCCGTCAGCTTTGTAATCGGTCGGACATAAATATTTCACCGAATATTCATCCGCTTCGGTTTCGGCATTCCGGCTAAATTTGAGACTTGCCAGGTTGGCGGCAATTTCTGCAAGCGCATTGGGGTTATTTCCCAACGCCACACTAATGATCACGGCTAGCCCGTAATCCCTTGTCATGGCATCGGTTGAATGCCGGCGGTCGGCGTGGGCGATCTCGTGGCCCATCACTCCTGCCAGTTGATTCTCAGCTTCCAGGTATTTGATAAGACCGGTGTAAACGAACATATACCCGCCCGGTGCGCAGAAGGCGTTCAGGACATTGTCGTCATGGATGATGTAGGTTTCCCACACAAATCTATCCTTGTAATAAACTTCGCCCCCATCCATGATTTTCGTAACAATACCTCTCAAATACGCATATGCGGCAGGATATTGATTCGAATCAAGAATCGGATAATCAGAAGGATTATTGAAGATCTCATTTTTTACCTGCAACCCGAGGGCCATATCATCTTCGATCGTAAAAAGATTGATCGTGTTATCGTCCGGATTTTTATTGCAGGACTCCACAACAAATGGAAGTAGCGGGATCGCTAAAAACAGAATAATTCTAAATTTTTTCATAAGAGTGGTCCAATTCTAAAAGGGTACGAAAAGCTACAAATTTTCCTTCAAAATGTTTTTTAGTTTCTGCCTGAAGGTTGGCGGCATGCTCATTCAGGTAATCGAGGTAATCATCCATGTTTTCAGCAAAATACTGAATGGCATAGGTGATCCCTGTTTCGTCTTCCTGCCGGTCGAGCAGCTTAAACATATGGTAACGAACAAACTTTCCCGTATCCATAACCATGGGCAAATGTTCTGTTTTCATCCAGCTCAGCCAGGCGTCATGAACATCTTCTTCTATATTGATAGTGACATTGTATACGATCATTGTATTTAATTCATAAAGCGGTCAAACATGATCTGCTTGTTTTCCTTTTCATCGGGCTTGTCGCCGCGCAACAGGCGATACCGTTTCCTGGCCTCCACCACAAACAAACTCGCAGGGTATTTCAACAATACCTGCTCATATAATTCCATCGCCCTGGCAGGATCATTCTTCTGAAATTCATAAAGCTGAGCCATCATGAACAGCGCGTTATCCGCCAAAATATCATAGGGATAATCCCGAACCAACAGCTGAAGAAAATGGATCGCAGTATCCGTCTGGTTCATTCGGATAAATGCCTTTGCCCTGGCAAGCAAGATTTCATCCTGTAAGCTGTGGCCCGGAAAACGTTTTTCTATTTCTGAAAGAAGTTTCATGCCTTCCGTCACTTTATTCCGATAGATGAGCAATTCCGCATCAGCATACAACTGCATGGCCTCTTCTGTGGTGTCCATCCCTGTATTGTCGAGGATAAGCAGGCTCAGGTCGATGGCATTGTTGCTGATCAACTGGGTGGTAGCTGTTTTTAATACTTCCAGGTAGGCATTTGAACGTTCAAATTCGCCCTTAAAATAAAACAAGCGGGCCATTCTGAACTTCGCCTCCTGTCCTAAAATATCTTCTTTAAAATCTTTATCCACCTGGCTATAGATCAACTCGGCATCCCAAACTTCACCCAGCATCAGGTAGGCGTCGCCAAGTTCGAGTTTTACTTCACCCTGGAATACTTTTTTGACCCTTGGGCTTTCGGCAATATGTTTCAGGATGAGAATAGCCGTATCCGGACGATCCAGATAAAAGATATACAAATGAGCCAGTTGCCGCTCGGCAAACTCCGTTTCAAAATAAGGACCGAAATCCCGGATAAAGTTTTTGAATTCCTTTTCCGCATCCTGCAGTTCCTGGGGATCATAGCGATGAAAAACAACAATACGGTTATACCTGACCTCCAACAGACCGTATTTCGCCTGGAAATAATAGGGATTTCTTTCCCCAAGACCGGCAACATAACTGTAACATTTCACCGCATTATCAAAATCGCCATGGTCGAGTACGATCCTGGCCAGTTCCATCATACGTTGTCCATTCAGGTTATGCCTTTTGTCGATGGCCCTGAACTGAACAAATGCAGCATCAAAATCTTTTTTCTGCACGAGCGCCCACATCAGCATTTCATTGCTGGCCGGATCATCCGGGTTCTTCTGCAGGTTCTGCCTCAGGTTTTTGATGAGCAGGTCCCATTCACTGTCGTCGCTCAACTGGTCCTGGAACAGACTTTGTATTCCCGGCATATTGTTCGGATGGGCCTGGACATGGAGCACCCCTTCGTTCACCATCTCTGTTTTTTTTCCCAAAATGGCATAAAGCCCGGCAAGGTCTCCGGCAAAAAGATAAGGGTCGTTGGCTTTTTTTCTTCCCGCTAAGAAGGCAAGTTCCGCTTCTGCATAAAATTGCCTTCTCATCAGGGCAAGGGCTACCGAAAGCGCCTCGTCCTGGTCTTTGATGTCTTCGGCAAGCTCGTGGGCGAACTTCTTCGCTTTTTCCGTTTCACCCGCTCGCTGCATGACCCAGGCGCGGTCTACGCTGTAAGCTAACTCACGCGGAAAACGTTTTTGCTGGGAACGGATCATTTTATCCGCTCCGTCATAATCCTTTAAAGCCAGGAGGGTATTGAGGTAGTTGCTGTAGATGTAAGTGGATGCCGGATTTTTTTTCCATAGTTGCTCATAAAGCACCGCTGCTTTTTCAAATTCTCCGTTCAGGTAGTATTGTGCCGCCAGCTCTTCATCTTTCGATTGCGCTGAGACCATCACCGGGAGGAGACAAAAGAGTAGGAAAATAATTCTGGACATTCTATCAAAGGTAGCTAGCCTTGGGCATACTCTGCAAAAACAATGCTAAGGAAAAATTCCAAGTTCCAAATTCCAAATTCCAAAACGTCAAGATGGTGATGGAGCTTGGAGCTTGGAGCTTGGAGCTTGGAGCTTGGAGCTTGGAGCTTGGAGCTTGGAGCTTGGAATTTAAAACGTATCGAACAAGTGTCAACGATCTCCCCAATAAATAGTTTTCTTTGCAACAGAATGAGCGGATTAAAAAAGTTAGCATCAGAAACCGCGGTATATGGCGTATCAACCATTGCCATGCGCATGCTTAATTACCTCCTCGTCCCTCTCTATACCCTGCTTTTTGATCCTGCCGAATACGGAACGGTAACCGTTTTTTATGCCGTGATCGCCTTTTTTAATATCCTGCTTACCTACGGAATGGAAACGACCTATTTCCGCTTTTCGGGTGAGAACAATAAAAAAGTTTATTCCACGGCCCTCAATTCCGTCATCTTTACTTCCCTGATCTTCCTCCTGCTCACCTGGTTCCAAAGCGATGCCATTGCCGGCTTGCTTAACGAAGAAGGACAAACAAAACTCGTTCAGTACAGCCTGCTCATCCTGGTTCTGGATGCCATAAGTGCCCTGCCTTTTGCCTACCTCAGAAAAATGGGACAGGCCAAACGTTTTGCCCTGTTACGCTCGGTGAACATCCTGCTGAATATTGCCTTTAACCTGCTTTTTATCTATTTCGCTCCCAAATGGGTAGCCGGAGGATGGAATTTTATGGGTCTGTTTACCACGGAACCGGAACTCATCTATATTTTTATCTCCAACTTCCTGGCTTCGGGAATTACGTTATTGATGCTGATCCCTGAGTTACGCGGACTCGAACACGGCATCGATCTAAAACTCTGGCGAAGGATGATCGTTTACGCCCTGCCTTTGCTTCTGGTGGGTTTTGCCGGAATGGTGAACGAAACCTTCGACCGGGTGATCATGGAATATTTGCTTCCAGAGGATATAGCCAAACACCAGGTCGGGGTGTATGGGGCATGTTATAAGCTTAGCATATTGATGTCGCTCTTCATCCAGGCCTTTCGTTTTGCCGCCGAACCCTTTTTCTTTGCCCAAAAGGAAAGTGGCGACCGAAAAATCTATGCCCGCGCTACCCACTATTTCGCCTTGTTTTGTTTTACGATATTCCTGTTGGTGACCATCTACCTGGATATTTTCAAACTATTATTGAGGAATGAAGCCTATCACGAAGGACTTGTCATTGTGCCCATTCTTTTACTGGCCAATCTCTTTCTCGGCATCTATTACAACCTGAGCATCTGGTATAAACTGGCTGACCGAACCATGATCGGAGCCTATATTGCCGTTGGAGGTGCCCTGCTCACGATCAGCCTGCTATTCGCGCTGATCCCTGCCATGGGCTATATCGGAGCGGCCTGGGCAACACTTATCGTTTATACGGCCATGATGATCGCAGCATACCTGACGGGCCAACGGTTTTACCCCATTCCTTATAAGGTAAGGCGCTTTTTTTTCTACCTTATTCTTACCCTTTGTATCTACCTTATAAGCGAAATGTTGAACCAGCTAACCGATACCGGAGTGAAATATGCATGGAAAACAGGATTGTTCCTGGGCTTTGTCATACTGCTCGTCATCGTAGAAAAGCCGAAGAAAATTATAACTTCGCAGCAAAACCCGAAGCGTTTTGATTCAAATTAAGGTCGTCAATACATCCGCCCATCCCCTTCCTGAATACCAAACCAGCGCAAGCGCCGGCATGGATTTAAGAGCCAACCTGGAAGAGGCTGTTTGGCTTCAGCCTATGGAAAGAAAATTGATCGCTACGGGTTTATTTATTGAATTGCCTGTGGGCTATGAAGCACAAATTCGGCCCAGAAGCGGACTCGCCTTTAAACATGGTATTACCGTGCTCAACACACCGGGAACCATCGACGCCGACTATAGGGGAGAAATAAAGGTTCTGCTCGTCAACCTGGGCCAGGAGGCATTTTGTATAGAAGACGGGGAACGCATTGCCCAAATGGTTGTGGCGGCCCATGCCCGGGTTGCCTGGCAAAAAAGCGAAACATTGAATGACTCCGAACGCAGCAGCGGAGGTTTTGGTAGTACAGGAAAGAAATAAATTAGCGCATACAGATGAACATTATTGTACCAATGGCCGGAATGGGGAAACGCATGAGGCCGCATACCCTTACCGTTCCCAAACCCCTGATCCCGGTTGCGGGCAAACCCATCGTTCAGCATCTGGTTGAAGACATTGCCGCTATGTGCCAGGAGAAGATCGAAGAAGTGGCCTTTGTTATCGGCGACTTTGGAAAAGAAACCGAACAACGTTTGCTGGATATCGCCACCCGGATCGGCGCCAAAGGAAAAATATTTTACCAGGATGAAGCCCTAGGTACAGCCCACGCCGTGTATTGCGCAAAAGAATGCCTCCATGGAAACCTCATTGTGGCCTTTGCCGATACTATCTTCCGCGCTGATTTTAAACTCGACGCAAGTAAAGACGGGGTTATCTGGGTAAATAAGGTAGAAAACCCGGAACAATTCGGTGTGGTGAAGGTGGATTCCCATAACCATATCCATGAATTCGTTGAAAAACCTTCCACCTTCGTTTCCGACCTGGCCATCATCGGCATTTATTATTTTAAAGACGGCGATAACCTGCGCAAGGAGATCGAATTCCTCATCGACAACGACATACGCGATAAAGGCGAATACCAGCTCACCAACGCCCTGGAGAACATGAAAAACAAGGGGCTGAAATTTGAGCCGGGCAAGGTTGACGAATGGCTGGATTGCGGAAATAAAAACGCCACCGTGTACACCAACCAACGTGTACTGGAGATCAAAAAGAGCAGTGCCGGGGTCGATCCTTCGGCCCAGATCACGAACAGCAGCATCATACACCCTGTTTTTATCGGTAAAAATGTGAAGATCACCGATTCGGTGGTTGGTCCCCATGTTTCTTTAGGCGACGACTGTTCCGTGGAACGTTCTTTGTTAAGTAACAGTATCATTCAGCAACAGGCTAAACTTAAGGGAGCATTCGTTACCAACAGCATGATCGGTAATCATAGCTTTGTTCACGGTAAAGCAGACGAGCTGAGCATCAGCGATTATTCAAGCATTACTACATGATTATAGCCCAAAGAATTTTCCTCTTCGTTTCATTCATCATACTGGTTTCCTGTAGCGGAAAAAAAGCTGTGGTTCACCAAACTACAGAAACCCATAAAGAAATACCGGATGAACGTACACGCCTGTTGTTCGATGAGGCATTTTTGAACGGGGAAAGGGCGAAAATTCTGGGAAATAATGAAGAGGCGATCGAGCATTATTCGGAAGCACTTAAGATCTGGCCTAAAAGTGCCGCCGCCCACTACGCCCTGGCAGAACTGTATTTTGCCGAATCAAAAAACCAGGCAGCCTACGCCGAGATCAATGCGGCTATTGAGCTCGATAAAGAAAACAGCTACTACTACGACTTAAAAGGACAGATCTGCCATACCCTGGCCCGGCATGAAGAAGCCGCCCAGGCCCTGGAAAAAATGATCGACCTCGCTCCGGGCAACGTAGACAATTACTTCGACGCCGCCAATCAATATATCTATGCCAAAAACTACAAAGCCGCCCTCCATATGTACGACAGGATGGAAGCGCGCTTTGGCGTTGGGGAAGACCTGATCCGTCAAAAAGAACAGCTCTACCTCATGCTCGGTAAGCCCGAAAAGGCCGTTGAAGAGCTTAAAAAACTCATACGTGCTGCTCCCGGGGAAACCCGTTACCAGGGCATGCTGGCCGAATTGTATTGGTCAATGGGCAAAAAAGAGGAGGCCGTGGCCATTTACCTTGATATCCTGGCCAAAGAACCGGAAAATGGTTTTGCCCACTTCGGCATGGCAGAATATTACCGGAGTGAAAACGACAAGAACAAAATGTTTTCCGAGCTGAATGCGGCATTCGAAGACCCGCGCATTGAACTGGAACCGAAACTGAATGTCATTTTCTCGCTGTTACCCGCTATCGATGACGACCCAAGCCTCAAAAAACCTATTTTCAAACTTGCGGAAACAGCCCGCAATGCCCATCCAACAGAAGCGAGGGGCCATGCTGTTCTTGCCGACCTGTACATGGCCGACTCCCGCGAAGAGGAAGCGCTGGAAGAATACCGCATTGCTGTCGGGCTGGATCCTGCAAACTTCGAAATTTGGAACCGCCTATGTGATATCCTGCTGAAAAAAAGGGATTTCCGTGCTTTACAACTTGAATCGGATAAAGCCCTGGAATTTTTTCCGGAACAGGCTATCCTCTATTATTACAACGCTACGGCCCATTATCAGCTAAAAGCCTATAAAGATGTGGTAACCGCCTCCAAACTGGGCCTCGGGCTTTATGCTCCGGAGGAAGAGATCAACCTGCAATTCTATATCCTTCTTGGCGATGCCTACTATAACCTCAATGACCATGCTGCCTCCGACAAAGCCTTTAGCCAGGCCCTGGAACTGGATCCGGAACATACTTATGTGTTGAATAACTATGCGTATTACCTCAGTATACGCAAAACCGAACTCGAAAAAGCCAGGCTGATGTCGGCAAAAACCCTGGAAATAGAGCCAAACAGCGCCTCCTTCCTGGATACTTATGGTTGGATCCTTTATCAGATGGATGACGCAAAAGGAGCCCTTACTTATATCGGAAAGGCCCTGGCATTGAGCCCGGATAGTCCGGAAATTCTCGAGCATATGGGCGATGTGCTCCACAAACTCAACAGGGAAGCGGAAGCTAAAAAATACTGGGAGAAGGCCCTGGAACTAAATCCCGACTCCAAAGAACTTCGCAAAAAAATTGACGGCACCTTTGTTTTCTGAACATGAATAAACTCGTTCTGGTCGCTCTTTCAGTCCTCGTACTCGGTTCCTGCAATTTACGGAAATCGGCCAAAAAAGTAGGTGAAACCCCATTAAGCACGGACCTGGTGACATTAGAAAAACAAATAACCGAGAACGCCTTTTCCTTTGAATACCTCTCCTTTAAAGGAGCCGGGAAATTTGAAGGAATGGGGATCCAACAAAATCTGACGCTCAGTTTTAAAATGAAACGCGACGAAATTGTATGGATCTCAGCACAGGCCATGCTGGGTATCGAAGTGGCCAGGATGTTGGTTACAAAAGACAGTGCTTATATCATCCAAAATTTTCCGGAACGCAGCTACCGTGAATTCAGCCTGGATTCGCTCAGCCAGCTTCTGAGTGTTCCTTTAAGTGTGACCCAGCTTCAGGACCTGTTCCTCGGGAACCCGCTGCTACCCTACGATCCGGCACAAATAGGGATGCGGGGCGATTCCATCATGGTAGAAAAACGGGTAAGTGCCTTTCTCCTCCATGAGTTTTTTGTACCGCAACGCCCAAAGATCGCAAGGAATTACCTGCAAAGTTTAGAGCAGGAAGGAAGTGCAGATGTGCATTACCTCGACTTTCAAATGGTCAACAATAAACAAATGCCTGTGAAAGTTAATATATTCGTGCGTCGTCCTGATTTAACTGCTAAAATTGACCTTCTCTACACGAACATATCGCTCGACTCCATCTCCCAGTTCCCGTTTCGGAAACCGACTGAATAAAGTCATACTCGTTTTCGGACTCATTGCCCTTTTAGTTGCCGGTCCCGGTCATGCCCAAAATAAGGGGGTAGACAACAAGCGCAAACAAAAAGAACTTGAACAGGAGCGTAAAAAGAAGGAAGAAGAAATTAAGCTTACCAAAAAACTTCTTAACCAAACGGAAAAGGAAAAAAAGAAGTCGCTGAACCAGCTTCATCTTTTGAACAAGCAGATCCGTATGCGCGAATCGCTCATCCAGACCGTAAACCAGGAAATCCAGGGTATTGACGGACAAATATTTACCAAGCGTGAGGATATAGAGGCCATCTTAGCCGACCTGGAAGTGCGTAAAAAAGAATACGCCGACATGGTTTATCTCGCTTATAAAAATAAACGCGTTTTTGACCCGCTTACCTTTGTGCTTTCTGCTTCTTCATTCCACCAGGCTGCACGGCGTATCGAGTTTCTCCGTAGTTTGAGTGCCTCGCGCACCCTTCAAATGGAACTGATCCGGAGAACGCAGAAAGATCTTGAAAGTGAGTTGGCCCTACTCGAACAGATTCGCAACGAAAAGTCGTCATTGCTCTCTAAAAAAGAGGAAGAAAAAACAGAGTTGGAACAGGATAAAAAGGAAGAGAACCAGATCGTTGGAACCCTTAAATCCAAGGAAAAGGAGCTAAAAAAGGAATTAAAAGAAAAACAAAAAGCAGCCAAAAAATTGGATGATGCCATTGCGCGTATCATTCGGGAAGAGATCGAACGGGCACGTAAAGAGGAGGAAGCGCGACAGAAAAAAGAAGGGAAAACGGAGAAAAAAGGCACCGACCTGGCCATGACTCCGGAAGCTGCCGCACTTTCTGCCAGTTTTACGGCCAACAAAGGGAAACTCCCCTGGCCGGTCGAAAAGGGATTCATCATTCGCAGTTATGGTGAACACCGGCATCCAACCCTGCCGAACGTAAAGGTCGTAAACAACGGCATCGATATTGTTACCAGCGATGGCTCCAATGTGAGGGCTGTTTTCCAGGGTGAGGTGCGCGCCATCTTCAATGTACCGGGAATGCAAAATGCGGTGATGATCAATCACGGTGAGTTTTTTACCGTCTATACCCACCTTGAAACAGTTCTTGTAAAAAAGGGGGATAAAGTCACCACCAAACAGAACCTTGGAAAGGTATACAAAGACCCGGAAGATGGAAAAAGCATCGTTCATTTTGAACTTTGGCAGGGCAATGTGAAACAAAACCCCGAAACCTGGATCTTCCCGAAATAAACATGCGTAAGGCCGTTATTGATCTGGGTACCAATACCTTTCACCTCCTTATCTCAGAAAGGGAAGGAGAACATATTCGCGAGGTTTCAAAAATCCAGATCGCCGTTAAGTTGGGCGAAGGGGGAATCGAATTCGGCCGCATCGCTCCTGCCGCTTTTGAACGGGGTCAGAAAGCGCTGGAGGAATTTCGAAAAGTTGTGGATCAGTTTCCCTGTGAAGAGATCCACGTTATTGGTACCTCGGCCATCCGAAGCGCAGAAAACGGGAAGGAGTTTATCAGCGAAGCCTCAAGAAGAAGTGGTTTTAAGATCACCTGCATCAGCGGGATGGAAGAAGCCGAATGGATAGCCAAAGGGGTTTTTCATTCTCTGCCTACCATGTCGCACCCCTATTTGATTATGGATATTGGAGGCGGGAGTGTGGAGTTTATCCTCTGCGAAGGCAAAACCATCCTCCATAAACAAAGCCTCGACATTGGCGCTGCCCGACTGCTTGCCCGCTTTAAACCCAGCGACCCGATACTGGCCTCTGAGCTGGCACTCCTGAAAAGCTACCTCGAAGAAAATCTGTCCGGGCTGATGCACCAAGCTCAGGAAATGGAAGTGACCACGCTGGTGGGCTCTGCCGGTTCCTTCGAAAGTATCCTGGAACTGGTATCGGACCTGCCTGATTATGAAAGCCGGTCGATCGGACCAGCCTGTTTTATTATCCCGATGGAGGCTTTTGAAAAGGTCTATGCACAACTTATCACTTCAACAAAGACGGAACGCGAACGTATGAAAGGATTGGCAGACTATCGGGTAGAAATGATGGTGGTATCGGCTGTTCTCATTGATACGGTCATTAAAATGGCACGGATCGATAAGGTCTATTGTTCGCTCTATTCCCTGAAAGAAGGCGTTTTATTCAGCTAGGAATTTTCGCAGTTCCACCACAAAACGCGAAACCGGGAAGCCCACTACATTGTAATAACACCCTTCGATCCGTTCTACCCCAACATAGCCTATCCATTCCTGTATGCCATAAGCACCGGCTTTATCAAAGGGCTGGTAATGGGTGATGTAGTAGTCGATCTCTTCGCTATGGAGATGCCGGAAATACACCTCTGTGCTTTCGGTAAACACTTGCTTTTTCGCACCCTGACGCAGGCAAACCCCGGTATGCACCCAATGTGCCCGGCCCGAAAGCATTTTAAGCATCTCGCGCGCCTCAGCTGCATCTGCCGCCTTATTGAGAATGATGTCGTCGCAACAAACCACGGTATCCGCGGTGATCAGGCATTCCTTTCCGCTGATCGGAATAAGATCGGATTTTAAGGAGGCTAAAAAAACCGGAACCGCCTCGCCCTTCAGCGATGCCGGGAAAGCCTCATCAACATCAGCCAGGCGCAATTTGAAGGTAAAACCCGCCTCGCCAAGCAGACCCTGTCTCCTTGGGGATTTTGAACCGAGTATTAAAGGTATTTCCTTATCGAACACGCTGTGACCTGTTATTGATTATCCCGCCACTCATACACCCAACTGCTTTGGATGGTTTCAAGATGGCCTTCGTTACACTCTTCGCGGGTTCCTTTAAAATTGGGGATTTCCAACACCCATTCGATCAGGTCGGTAAAGCGGATGCGGTAGATCTGGCTTTCCCCAAACTCATCGCCAAACCTTTCGTAGAGGGCAATGGCAATATCTTCGTAATCGTTCCAGTGAATAGGCAGGGCGAATCCCTTATGTTTATTCTCCATGATCAATGATGTCCGATAATGTCTGTTTGGTCGGGAATAGTCACTTCAATGGTGCCTTCCTCTTCCAGTACACACTGGCAACCCAGCCGCGAATTTAATTTGGGATTGCGGGCCCGGTCAATAAAATCTTCTTCCTTATCGCTGATCTCCTGCAAAAGGTCCATGCCCTTTTCAACATAAACGTGGCAGGTCGAGCAGGCGCAAACACCCCCGCAGTTGTGGTTCAGCTCCACATCATTATCCTCGGCAATATCCAGCACCGAGTCGCCCTCCTCCATCTCAAACGTGAGGGAAGGTTTTGTTTTATCTTCAAAGTGAAAAATGATCTTTCCCATTGTGGTGCAAAGGTACGCTTTGAAATGACCAAGTTCCAAATGACCATGGACCATAGACCATGGCTCCCCAAAAACCAACCCTTCCGCGCCTCCGCGCCTCCGCGCCTCCGCGCCAATTAATCAGGCGTAAGCAATACGCTGAGTAAACAAAACCGCGCCTCAGCGCCTCAGCGTCAAATTAGCGCGCAAGCCTACTGAAAACTGAACACTGAAAACTGAAAACTCTAGTATCCCTTCCTGGTCTTTGTCCGAACAAACCCGGCAACTATTACCAACACTGAGAAAAATCCCGCCAACCTTCCGAGATAATCGCCGGTTTTCGCATAAAATGTTTGCCTTCTTCCTGCTAAAATATCCATCTTCAACACATCCTCGACCCACCATTCCGATTGGGAAAGAACCTTTCCGCTCGGGTCAATAAATCCGGAAATACCGGTATTGGCACTTCGTGCAACATACATGCGGTTTTCGATGGCCCTCAAACGGGCATAGAGAAAATGCTGGCGGTAACCGGGGGTGTCTTTCCACCAGCCATCGTTGGTGATAATACCCAGGATACCGGCTCCATTTTTCACATATTCGCCCACATATTCTCCAAAGACCGATTCATAACAAATAATGGGAGCCACCTGGATATCCTCATCCCGGAAAACAACAGCCGAATCGCTTCTGCCCAGGGAACCGCTCGTCCCTCCCAGGTCGATGGCAAAACTCTCCAGGAACCCAAAGATGCGTGGATAGGGCATTTTTTCAACGCCGGGGACCAGTTTCGTTTTATGATACAAGGCGACTTCTTTATTGGCGTGGAAAGCCAGGGCTGTATTGTACGAATCGTAATAAATGCCGGGTGCCTGTTTCAGCTCACGGGCCGTGCTGCTCGGTTTTTCATTTTCCTTGTAAAAACGGATCGTACTGGCTCCGCTTATGAGCAAAAGTTGCGGATAACGGTTCACCCAGGCCTGTATACGTTGCACGGTCTGTTCCTGATCAAAGCTTCCTTCCTCCAGGAAGTCGGTGAGGGCGGTTTCGGGCCAAAACATGAGCCGGGTAGCGGGTGTTACCAGGGAGTCGCTGAGCCGGAACAGGCGCTGGAGTTGTTGCTCCGGAGTCATGCCATCAAACTTATCGGTATACGGGTCAATATTGGGTTGTACGACGATCGTTTCAAGGCGGACAGGCTTAGTATGGTTATTGGTATTCTTCTCCCGTTCCCCAATAGACAAGGATGCCACTACAGGTAAGAGCAACCAAAGAGCAGGTCGTATCCAGCTTTTCCATCCTGCCGACTTTTTAAAGGTCAGGTAGATCAAAATAGCCGTTCCATATACCCATAAACTGCCTCCTAACGTACCGGTAAGTTCATACCACTGCACCGCCCATACCGAGCCGGCAAAAACATTCCCGATATTGAGCCAGGGCCAGGCTATGTCCCAATTAAGATGCAGGTATTCAACACTTAATGAAAACATGACCAGGGCCGGATAAGCGAGCTTGTCGCCGAATATTTTCCTTGTTCGATGGAATAAAAGCCAGGGTAGGGACTGCAATTGGGCATTCAACAGGATGGCCACCATGGAACCTGCTGGAGAAGCGAACCAGGTCCAGTAGGTGGTGGCTGCATTCCATAAAGTAAATGTTAAACTGATCTGAAAATAATACTGCAGCGGTTTATCCGCCACCTGATAATGATGGTTTTCCAATGCCAACAAAGGCATGAAGGCAATAAAGATCAAAAAAGGAAAAGGCAATGGAGGCCAGGCCGCGAAAAGCAGTATGCTGCTCAGCAAAACATAGATCCAGGGGTTGGTTTTTTGTAGCATCGAGGACAAAAGTATTATAATGATCTTATTAAATTCTGAAATAGCGTCTTGCTCTTTGACCATAGACCATGGACCATAGACCATAGCTTTTTTCAAGGCTAAGCCTTTCTATGGAGCTACACTATGCGAACATTAATTTTAATCTGAAAAACCCACCTCCATGGTCCATGGTCTATGGTCTATGGACTGCCTTCGATAACCAGCACGATCTCCCCTTTAGGTGCATTCACCTTCACCGACTCATACACCTCCCTCAAACTTCCCCTCCGTTTTTCCTCGAACATCTTGCTGATCTCCCTGGCCAAAACCACCCTGCGGTCCTCGCCAAAAAATTCCATCATCTGCAAAAGGGCCTTTTCAATACGATGGGGAGATTCATAAAGAACAATAGTGCGTGTTTCTTCAGCGAGCTGTTTTAAACGAGTCTGTCTTCCTTTTTTAAGGGGCAAAAAACCTTCATACACAAAACGGTCGGAAGGAAATCCGGATGCGACCAAAGCCGGCACGAAAGCCGTGGCTCCCGGAAGACAGATCACTTCAATTGCATGTGCGATCGCTTCACGGACCAGTAAATATCCCGGGTCGGAAATCGCAGGAGTACCCGCGTCGCTGATCAGGGCAATGGATTCACCGGCATCCATGCGCGAACAAAAGCTTTCAACGACCTTATGTTCATTGTGGAGATGATAGGCCGCCAGCTTATTCTGAATGGCAAAATGTTTGAGCAAGACCCCACTCGTCCGCGTGTCTTCAGCCAGGATCAAATCAACCTCTTTTAAAATCCGGATCGCACGAAAACTCATGTCTTCCAGGTTTCCTATCGGGGTAGGAACGATATAAAGAATTCCTTTGCTCAATGTCGCATTTATTTTATTGATATACTGACTTATATACTAATTTCCATATTAATTATGAAATAGTTTCCGAAACTTATCCGCCTCGATCGATTCCACATAAAGGGTGCGTGAACCTTCGGCTTTTTTTCTGGATTCTACTTTAACAATGAACTGGTGATAGCCGCTAAAATACATGAGCTTGCGAATAACAAGCATATTCAGGCTGGC
>JAKFCJ010000115.1:0-26964 GCA_036676705.1 Bacteroidota bacterium | reverse complement strand
AAGCCGATACGGACACCCTGTTTCGGCCTTACCTGCTATTTGCCAAAATGAAACAGAACACCAAGAGGTTTATGGACCTGGCTCGAATTAAAAAGAATTAAATAAGGTTATGGACATGGAATACGCAAAACACACCATGGAAGAACGCGCCAACCACGACCATCATTCGGGTCATGGGGAAGGGCATCAAGATAAACATGCCGGACACCATGTTTCGGATTTTTGGAAGCGTTTTGTTGTCTGTTCGATCCTGACCATCCCTGTGCTGGTTTTGTCGCCCATGATACAGCACTGGCTTGGTTTTGAATGGGATTTTACGGGCGATAACTATGTACTCGCTGTTTTTTCCACCTTCATCTTCATGTACGGAGGCTTCCCTTTTTTAAAAGGGCTGTATGATGAGGTGAAAGATAAAGCCATAGGAATGATGACCCTGATCGGTGTGGCTATTAGCGTGGCATGGGGGTATAGTTTAGCTATTACTTTCGGTTTGACCGGAATGGATTTTTACTGGGAAATGGCCACCCTGATCGATATCATGCTGATCGGACATTATTTTGAGATGAAGTCGGTAATGGGTGCTTCCCGCTCGCTTGAATTGCTCGTAAAAATGATGCCGTCAACAGCGCATCATTTAATAAATGGCCACTTGCATGAAATGCCGGTAAGCGGGTTGAAAATGGATGACCTGGTATTGGTTAAGCCCGGAGAAAAAGTTCCGGTCGATGGCATTGTAACAGATGGCGAAAGTTATGTCGACGAAAGTATGCTCACCGGTGAAAGTCAACCGGTAAAAAAGGAAAGAGACAGTAAAGTGATCGGAGGGGCAATAAATAAAAACGGTTCCCTTACCATCAGGGTAGTCAGTACAGGAAAAGACAGTTACCTGAACAAAGTCGTAAAGCTGGTAGAGGATGCCCAAAAGATCAAATCGAAAACGCAAAATTTTGCCGACCGTGCGGCAAAGGTATTGACATTTGTGGCGTTGGGCGGTGGTTTAATTACCCTGGCAGTTTGGCTCTTACTTGGTTTTTCCTTTGTTTTTGCGTTGGAAAGAATGGTTACCGTAATGGTCATTTCCTGTCCGCATGCCCTGGGTTTAGCCGTTCCCCTGGTAGTAGCGATCTCAACATCCGTAGCTGCACAAAAAGGTTTACTCATTCGCAACCGGACTGCCTTTGAAAATGCCCGGCTCATCACCACCATTATCTTCGATAAAACCGGAACACTTACCAAAGGTTCTCATGAACTGCACGAGGTGAGGCTGTTAAACCAAAACTTCGACGAGAATGAATTGTTAAGACTGGCAGCCGGCCTTGAACAATATTCGGAACATTATATCGCGGCGGGATTATTAAAAAAAGCCAGGGAACTTAAGCTGCAAATTCCGAAAGCCACGAACTTCAATTCCCTCCCCGGACAAGGCCTGGAGGGCGTTGTGGATGGAAAGCAGCTTAAGGTTGTCGGGCCGAACTACCTGAAGGAACAAAATATCAGCGGAACAGTTACAGCAGATGACTTATCAGGAACAGTCGTTTATGTTTTGCTTGAAAAGCAGGTGATTGGAATGATCAGCTTTTCAGACCAGATCAGGGAAAGTGCTTTCGAAGCCATTCGTACCCTCAGGAATGCCGGGATTAAGAACCTGCTCCTTACCGGCGACAACGAAACAGTAGCAAAAAAGGTGAGCGATGAATTGGCGATGGATGGCTATCTCGCGAACGTTTTGCCTCATGATAAATTAAAAAAAGTAGAGGAACTGCAGAAAAAAGGGGAGTTTGTTGCCATGACAGGCGATGGCGTAAATGATGCACCCGCCCTGGCCCAGGCCGATGTCGGAATTGCTGTTGGATCCGGGACTGACGTGGCAGCCGAAACAGCAGATATCATTTTAGTTAATTCTGACCCTAAGGATATTGCCAACCTTATCCTTTTTGGCAAGGCCACCTATGCCAAAATGATCCAAAATCTGTGGTGGGCTGCCGGATATAATATCCTGGCCATTCCATTGGCTGCAGGCGTTTTATACCAGTGGGATATTATGCTAAGCCCTGCGATCGGGGCTGTATTAATGAGTTTAAGCACCATTGTGGTGGCGATCAATGCGCAACTGCTAAAAAGGAAACTGACATGATAGAAAAGATCGTTTCATGGTCCACGTACAACCGCTTCTTTGTGTGGGTCGGTATTTTAATGATAGTCGCCGGCGGCGTCTGGTCGGTAATGAATACCCCTGTTGACGCCATCCCTGACCTCTCAGAAAACCAGGTGATCGTGTATACCGAATGGATGGGCCGTAATCCGCAAATCATGGAAGACCAGATCACCTATCCGCTGGTCTCGAATTTACAGGGTATCCCCAATGTAAAAGCGATCCGCGCGGCATCTATGTTCGGCATGAGTTTCATTTTTGTGATCTTCAACGACGACGCCGAAATTTATTGGGCAAGAACACGGGTATTGGAGCGACTGAATTTCGCCCAACAAGCGATGCCGCAGGGGGTAACTCCTTCCCTTGGCCCGGATGGAACAGGAGTTGGACATGTTTTTTGGTATACCCTCCAGGGCGACGGGTATGATCTGGGAGAATTACGGGCTGTGCAGGACTGGTATGTAAAATTCGCCTTGCAGAATGTGGAGGGGGTGAGTGAGGTCGCCTCTTTTGGCGGATTTCAAAAACGCTATCAGGTCGATATCAATCCCGAAAAACTGATTTACTACAACGTATCCACCATGGATGTGGCCAATGCCATACGCGATAATAACCGCGATGTTGGCGGAAGCATTTACGAAATGAACCGCATGGGCTATATGATCCGCGGCCTGGGATATATCAAAGACATTCGTGACATCGAAGAGATTTCTGTTGCTTCCACTAAATCCATCCCTGTTAAGCTGAAAGATATTGCCGATGTACAATTGAGCAGTGATATCCGGCTGGGTATCGTGGATGAAAATGGTGAAGGGGAGGTCGTGGGAGGCGTTGTCGTAGCCCGTTACGGTGAAAACCCCAAGGAAGTGATAGACCGCGTTAAAGCAAAACTTGGTGACGTGGAGCCGGGCCTACCACCCGGGGTAAAAATTAAAATTGCCTATGACCGCAGCGACCTGATCGAAGCAGCCATCGCTACCCTCAAAGAGGCGCTTTGGGAAGAGATCGCCGTGGTCTCCCTGGTCGTGTTCCTTTTTATGTTCCATGTGCGGAGTGCCATGGTCGCCATCATCGCCATTCCCCTTTCGGTTTTGATCGGATTTATCCTCATCAAGACATTTGGTATTTCTTTAAATATCATGTCATTAGGAGGTGTGGCTTTGGCGATCGGCGATCTGGTGGATGCCGGGATTGTCATGACGGAAAATGCCTATAAGGGATTGGTGAAGGCTACTCTAAAATCGGACGAATGATGGAAAAACAGAGAATTGGCAATACCAAAGAACTGGGAGAGGAAGAACGCATCAGGCTCATTGAAGCTTCGTCGCGCACAGTTGGGAGGGCAGTATTTTTTTCTATCCTCGTTACCCTCATTTCCTTTGCTCCGATCTTGTTCCTGGAAGGCCAGGAACACAAACTTTTTTCTCCCCTGGTATTGACAAAAACCTTTACCATGATGGGCTCGGCGATTGTTGCCCTGTTTGTAATGCCCATGTTGTTACGCTCCTTTATGAAGGGCAAACTCATTCCGGAAAGCAGAAATCCGGTCGCTAATTTTTTTATCAAAATTTATACTCCGGTTCTCCATCTCTGCCAGCGATGGAAAAAAACGGTCATTGCCATCGCCGCACTCATCGTGTTGGGGAGTATACCCTTTGTACTGCGACTGGGTTCTGAGTTTATGCCGCCATTGGATGAAGGTTCGCTCTTATTTATGCCCGTTACCCTCCCGGATGTATCGAATAACGAGGCGAAACGAATTTTACAGGTGCAGGACAAACTAATCATGTCGGTTCCGGAGGTAAAAAATGTACTTGGAAAGGCTGGAAGGGCATCCACGGCCACAGATAATGCCCCGATGAGCATGATCGAAAGTATCATTCTGCTGAAACCAAAATCCGAATGGAGAGCGGGCATGACCACGGAAAAACTTATCAATGAACTGAATGAAAAAGTTAAGATACCGGGCGTTACCAGCGGTTGGACCCAACCCATTATCAACAGGATCAATATGCTGTCGACGGGTGTACGAACGGATATTGGCATTAAAATTTTCGGTCAGGAACTGGATACCATTTATACGATAGCCCGACAAATTGAAAAGTCATTGGAAGGAATAGAAGGCCTGACAGATCTGTACGTGGAACAATTAACAGGCGGGAAATACCTGGATATTACCATTGACCGCGAAGAAATAGCCCGTTACGACCTTTCGGTGGAAGAAGTGAACATGATCATTGAAATGGCATTGGGAGGAATGCCGTTGACCAACACGATCGAAGGTCGCCGGCGTTTTAGTATTTCCATGCGTTTGGCGCAGGATTTCAGAAGAGATATTTCGGAAATCAAAAGAACACCCATTCAAACCAAAAACTATGGGGTTATTCCGCTTTCTGCGGTAGCAGCGCTGAGCATTTCAGAAGGACCCCCGATGATAAATTCCGAAAACGCCATGCTGCGGGGAACGGTGTTATTCAATGTGCGTGGACGGGATATGGGATCGGTGGTCAGCGAAGCAAAAAAGAAGATTGAAGAAGAATTCACCAAACTCCCAAAAGGGTACTACATCAACTGGAGTGGACAGTATGAAAGCAAAGTACGGGCAGAAAACAAGTTGAAAGTCATCATTCCTGTTACATTGTTGATCATTGCCTTTGTGCTTTATTTCACCTTCCATTCTGTAAAAGATATGTTGATCGTGTTGTCGAGCGTTCCATTGGCGCTTATCGGCGGGGTGTATTCCATGTATTTTTTTGATGTGAATTTTTCAGTCGCGGTAGCTGTTGGATTTATCGCCCTGTTTGGAATAGCCGTGGAAACAGGTGTGTTGATGCTCGTTTATTTAAAGGAAGCCATCAAAAATGCAGTTGAAAAAAAGAAAAGTGCCGCGCTCACCAGTGAAGAAATTCAGGCGGCTGTTTTTTCGGGTGCCGTGCTTCGTGTACGTCCCAAACTAATGACCGTAATGGTGGATATGATCGGTTTGCTGCCCATTCTGCTGGCTACCGGAGTGGGTAGCGATGTGATGAAACCCATCACCATCCCATTTGTATTTGGAATGCTTTCTTCTCTCTTATTTGTTTTGATCGTACTTCCTGTTGTTTATCAGCTGGTTAAAGAGCATGAGTTAAAAAAAACCGGGAAAGTCGTTTATCTGGATCATACCGAGAATTTAAAAGATCAGGGAAATGAAAAAAATTAGTTTTAGCGCACTGCTGCTTTTGTTCGCAACGGGTAGCCAGGCTCAAATGCCCGACTCCATGTTTTTATCCTTGGATACGCTCCTATACAGGGTCGAAACCAACTATCCATCCATCCTGCAATACCAATATACCATTCGGTCGATAGAGGAAAAAACAGCGGGTGCAAAGGCCTGGATGCCGCCGACTTTTTCGACCGGACTCATGCGCTTTCCATACAACACCATGTTGTTGAACGAAAAAAACGACCCGATGAACCAGGCAGGGATCTCTTTTTCACTGGAACAAATGATACCGAATCCGGGCAAGTTGAATGCAAGAAAAGATTATTACAGCTCACTGGTGAGCCTTGAACAGAATAAAAAGGAATGGACAAAAAACGAATTGCGGCGTGAGGCGAAGATCATGTACTACAATCGGTACATTTCGGAAAAACAAAAGGCTATAGTAAAAGAAAGTGAAGAACTGCTCAAGCTTTTGATCACCATCGCAGAAGAGAAATTCGCTAATAATCAAACCCAACTTCAAACCATTTATAAGGCGAAAGCTCGTTTGTCGGAACTCAACACGATGCTGTTGATGTTAAACAGCAGGGTTGCGGAAAGTAATATCAATCTCAATATGCTCCTGGTGAGGGATCTAAATACAGAATTCAGCATTGACACACTGCTCACACTTAAAGAATATTCCCTCAATTTATCCGGATTGGACAGCATTCCCCTTCGCAGTGATCTTACCTTAATTTCTAATTACATAAACTCCATGAAATTGGAGCAAAAAGTGATGAATACAGGTGCCAAACCCGATTTGGGTGTCAGGGTAGAACATATGTACATGTTCGGAATGCCCGATCAGTGGTCGGCCATGGGAATGATCACGATACCCATTGTACCCTGGGCGTCGAAAATGTATAAGACAGAATCCGAAGCAATAGGCTATCAGATCCTTGCCATGGAACAGGAAAAACAGGACATGGAACTCATGGCCAAAAGGATGGTGGCTGAAAAGTACAGGATGTTGTATTATGAAACCCTGCAATACAAAAACTACCTCACAGACATCCTGCCGGCTTATGAAAACAACCTGCAGGCGAATCTGCTTGCTTACCGGCAAAATACGGGTGATTTTTTCGTGCTGCTCGATGCCTGGGAAATGTTGTTGATGAAAAAACTGGAGGCTAATGACAAACTGTTTAACGCCTTAAAACTGGAGGCCGAATATGAATACGAAATGGAGATTAGATAGGGACATTTTTGTCGGGTTTTTGGTGATGCTGCTCTTTGTTTCGTCGTGCAATGACAGGATCGGGGAACCTGTATTGACAGGAGAGCCGGTCGATATAGAGGTTCAATCGGCCTCGCCAAACCAACTGGTTTTATCGCGGCAGGCCACGGTAAAACCCGGCCGGGGAATCGGCGGTGCCTCTGTCAAGACGCAGGGTTATATCGTTCCGGATCCGAACAGGAACCACGCGGTAGCCGCAAGAATTTCAGGAAGGATAGAAAAATTGTATATCAAATTTGGTGGCCAAAAGGTTAAAAAGGGCGACAAAATAATGGAGCTTTATAGTCCGGAACTGCTCACCTTTCAGGAGGAACATCTTTTTTTGATCCGTTCCGGTGGAGACAAAACCTTACAGGAAAATTCCAGAAAAAAATTAGTGCTGTTGGGAATGCGTGAAGATCAAATCCGCCAACTGGAAAATAAAGGTACCGTGGCATTATCGCTTAGCGTCCACAGTCCGGCAAATGGATATGTTTTTTTTGAAAACCAAAACCGTATTGAGAATAGTAACACCAACAAGCCTGTGGAACCAAACTCCATGAACATGCAGGGAAACGAGGGAAACCGCAGCTCCTTTGCCCCGGGCATTTCTCAAATTCGTGAAGGATCTTACATTAATGCAGGCCAAACGCTTTTCACAGTAAACGATTTAAATGTTGTCTGGGCACTGGTTTCCATTTCCGGACAATACCTGGATGGCGTGGTTCCCGGTCAATCGGTTCAAATCATTGCGGAGAATGATCCTTCAAAAAAACTGCCTGGAAAGATAAGTATGATCGAACCCTCCTTTGAAGAAGCGGATCAGCGTTTTGTGAGAGTGAGAATTTCGCTTTCAAATCCGGATCATGCGTTGAAGATCAATACCCTGATCTCAGCCCAATTGGCCACCCCGGGCAAAAGTCAATTACACGTTCCTTCGTCGGCGGTGTATAAAACAGGTCGCCAGGCCTTTGTCTGGGTGAAAACCGACACAACCGACCTGGGAACGGGTATTTTTCAATTAAGAAAAGTGATAGCAGGGCCTGGCCAAAACGGATATATCCTTATCACCGGCGGCCTGAAGGGAGATGAAGAGATCGCCAAAGAGGCCGGACTAATGAGTGACAGCGAAACCTTTTTGAACATCGACGATCATGAAACCAATTAGCCTTTCCATACTGATTTTGTTCGTTTTTATTTATGCAGGCTGTAAAAACAGGCATGAGACCGATCAGGCCGGTAATGCCAGTTATTATACTTGCCCGATGCATCCGGCCGTGAGAAGCGACAAACCGGGTTCCTGCCCGGTATGCAATATGTCTTTAATTCGGGTTGAAAGCGAAATACCTCAAAGCTCAGAACAGGCAGGCAATAGAGTTACCCTGGATGCTTATGAACAGAAAGTAGCAGGAATAAAAACAGATACGGTCAAAGCCGGTAATCTGTTGAGCACGGCTTCCCTTGTTGGAACCGTTGTGGTAGATGAGGAACAGGTGAAAACCGTCAGCTCCCGAGCACCTGGCAGAATAGACAAATTATACGTTAAGGCTACCGGTACCTATTTGAAAAAGGGAAGTCCCCTCTACAGTATTTATAGCGAACAACTTCAAAGTGATCAAAAGGAATATCTCAGCGTGTTGGAAAAATCGGAGGGCATGCCGCCTTCATCCGGATATGTTGGCGAATTGTTATCGGCTGCAAGAAATAAACTGCTTTTATGGGGAATGACAGAAAAACAGATCAGGGAGATCGAAACGAGCAGGAGTGTCAGGTCTCTTGTGACTTTTTATTCACCCGTTTCCGGATATGTCAATGAACTCAGCATGAGCGAGGGAATGTATGTGGGAGAGGGCAGTCCTTTGGTCAAAATTGCTTCGTTGGATCAGGTATGGATAGAAACACAGGTCTATGCGAATGAAATTTCTGAACAGGGCAAAAACACGGCCTTTCTGGTTATTGCAGGGGATAGCCGGTTTACAGGTACCCTGGTGTATAACAACCCGATAATCGAGGAGGGAAAGAGGATACACCAGATTAAAATCAGGGTGGACAATGCCGATGGTAAATTGATCCCTGGAACCCTGGTCTCCGTTCTACCGGAAAACACGGCTTCGAAGGTCATAACGGTTCCAAAGTCAGCGGTTTTATTGGAAAATATGAAAACGGCATGGGTAAAGATCGATGAACATACTTTTGAACAGCGAATGGTTAAAACAGGAGCCGAAAATTCGCAGTGGATCGAAGTGATCTCCGGATTAAAAGCAGGAGAAATTATTGTTACCGAAGGGGCTTATCTAATCAGCAGTGCGTTTATCCTGAAAAACGGAACGGAGCAAAGACACCAGCATTAGCGGAGCGGGCCTGGGGGGGCTGAATACCGACTAACTTTTTATCGGGCATCGGAATTGAACTTATCCTCCTCCTCCTCCTCCTCAACCTTAACCTCAACCTCTCTACCTAAACGCCTTAAAATTCTCCATCGTCGGGTCACGTTTGTACGGAATTCGGAAACATAATCCTGCATATGCCGAAAGAGAGTAGGATTGCCGCTGAAAAAGCACCAGAAGATTATTGGTCCCGATAAAAAAAGGGCCGGTTTGAACCAGGAATCCCGTATTCAGGTTGCCACTTTGGGGTACAAACCGGAGGGGTATTCCAAAAGTGAAATAGCGGGTTTCTTTCCGTATCAAACAACTCAGGGAGCTCGGAAGGTAAAGGTTCTCGATCTGCTCCCTGTTCCTCAGGTTTTGCTGGTAAAAAAAATGCAGGAACCAGGTTTGGGAAATGCGGTAGTCAAAGAAAAAATTCAGGGTTCCGGGTAGCTTAAAAGTTATAGAATTCGACGAAGAAAGGACTGCAGAGGAATTAGTCCAGTCTTTGAGTTTATGGGTATCAGAAGGAACTGACATAGCCTGAAACTCCCCTTCATAGTGATACTCATTGTCACTAACCGCGGGACCGTTGAAAGCCATTTTCCCGATATCAGAAACAGAAATCCCGATCCTGTAATCATACAATACATCCGATCTTTGTCGGAAGTTTTTATTTCTTCCTCTCCGGTTATGGATACGGTAGGGGTATTGCCTGTGGTAGGGGCGGTGTTCATAGATAAAACCAAGGTCAAAACTCCACCCTTTTCCTAAAGAGCCATCTGGAGCGATTATGCCGGAAGCTCCGGGATTTAGGACACTCATATCTGTGGAAACCAGTCTGTAACGAGCAGAAACATGGGTTCCGGTAAGGTTCGGAGTATTGGAATAATCGCGGAGTTCCATTAGATAGGCAAAACGGGACAAGGTTCTTTTTAAGCTGAAACCGGCCGAAAGAAAAGATTCTTTGCGTTTCAACAAACGTGTTGAACCTCCGAAAGCATATTCACGGTAACCCATCATTCTCATTTTAATACCCATATCGATCCCGTCTGACTGCTTTGGGAGTTGTTTTTCCATTAAAAGAGGCAGCATATCCGAACCCAGATCCTGAAGATTTCCAATCACCCGGTCGCGGGCATAGAAGAACAGAGAATATTCCGGATGCGGGTTTATCCGGATGGAAGGAAGCAGCACTGAGGCATTGACAAAAACCGCCGATCTCAGCATTCCTCTTTCCCCGGTTGAATAAAGGGGTTCGGTATAAGGCGCCGCATGCTGTCGTTTTGGTTTCCCTGCCATCATTTGCCAGGGAGAATAATCGAGATCAAGGCGCAGAATATTGCTTTCCATGCTGCTGCCAAATCCGATCAGGTTGAAGCTTATCCATTCTTTGGAACTGCTGCCTTCTGCGGGATTATTGAGGGAAGAATAAACCCCGCTGTTATTACTAAGTCCATAATAAGAAAGATTCTGTCCGTATAAAGGTCCGAATACGAAAAGAACAGGGAACAAAAGCACTTTCATAGGCTTTTCGTTAATTCCCTATTAGATGCCTCAAATACCGTAAAAGGTTGTCCGGAACGTAAAAAATAGTAGGAGTCGTGCTATTCGATACGTACATTATTTTCTAAATAGTTCGCCTCCCTCTACCAAATAAGCACCTACCTTTGCATTTTCTTAAAAAATTTATAAAACGGATGAATATGAAGCGATTAATGTCTATTAACATGCTGGCAATGAGCCTGTTATTCTCCTCAATTTCTACGGCGCAGGTGCCCGTGGATTTCAGCCACCGCTACGATCTGTTCCAGACCCTGGCGTCGAACACGAATCATATCTATACCTTTAACCAGGTACCAAAAACCTTCGATAAGTCAGAGATTTTTGTTTACGACCTGGAAGGCAAACAACTCAACCGCTTTGAATTCCAGGCCAAAAGGGGGGTTACCTTTCTGGGCGCGAACACCATGGGCGAAAACACCGTCTTCAAAATCGAAGGGGCACAGGGCTATGAGATACTGGTGGTTAATAAAGCCGGACAAGAAATTGGAAGAAGGACCTTCGATCTGGAAGATAAGATCCGCAGCTTTGATATCGTGACCAACGACCTCGGACTCACGGCCATTTACGAAGTAAAACGGAAAAAAGTAGGGGTAGGGATCGTTGTCGTCCATCTCGATACCAAACTGGATTCAACCTGGGGATACGAGAATTTCAGGGAAGATGGAAAATATTTCTACTACGGTGCTGACCTGAACAAGGATGGTAGTTTGGCCATGTTGCTAAAAAAAGGCAATACCAACGCCTATAGCCTCTGCCTCATTGGCCCCTCCGGAAATGAAAAAGCGCTTGTTGATATCGATATCAAAGGACTTAGCAAATACAGCCCTTACCTGTTTCAATACCACAGCGAGACGGAAATTTTGCTGGTGGCCGACTACGGCAGCACCTCCGAAGAAACCTTTCAGGGTTATCCATTGGGTATGCATATCTTAAAACTGAATGCCGGCGACGGCAGCGAGGTCAGCTCTTCTACCTTAAGTTTTAATGAGGTACAGCAGGCAGTTGGAGACAAACACGGCGAAAAAAATGATATACCCGTTCACCAGGTTGGTCCGGCATTGCGGGTCCTGGATGTTCAAACGGTAAAAGGAAAAGCTGCCCTGATCTGCGAAAGTTATACCGTTGGCGAACGCCAGCAAAGTGTGCCTTCCACTACCGAAGGCATGGCTCCAACCGTCACCTATTTCAAGCAAGTGCGTTTGATGGATTTTTATCTGCTCGATATAGACGCTCCTAAAACCGCCATTCACCGGATATGGAAACCAAGCCGGGTGATCGAACTTGAAGCGGGTACTTTTGGTAGCAGCGACGTGCTCTGTGCTATGCTCAAGAGAAATGGATTGTTCAGCTACCAGGGAATGGCCGGAGAAAAACTGGTGGTGCGGGGTTACGGACAAATGTTCCATTATTTCAACACCATCCCAATCGATCATACTAGTGAACCCCTTAAAAACAGGGTGTTTTTCGGACCGAAACTGAATTGCCAACCCTCACAAATGCCACCGCAAATGTCCTATACCAAGGAATTTGGCTCCAGTTCCCTGTCGGGTAACCTTACCCGGGAAGGCTTGTTAAAAGCGGGAAATTCGTTCCTGCTTTTTAACTATAACACCACGACCAATCAATTGAATTTCAGCAAACTTAACCTTAACTGATCCGACTCATGAAAAATATATTTTTAACATTGATCCTTGTTGCTGCCTGCGCCCAGGCCTTTGCACAGGGAATGAAAAAACTGGAATATATCAACCCGGCCCAGGTAGTTGGTGTATATAAACTCGGAATGAATTCGGCAGTATTGTCGAACGAAGGAAACCGGGGGATGGATAAACAAGACATCTATACCCTCCATTTTATGGATGAAACTATTCCGGTCCAGGAATTCGCCGTTAATCAAAGAAGCAGCCTGTTCGCCGTGGAAAGTTCCAAAGAAAACAGCGTGTTTATTTTTAACGGCCAAAAAGAACTGAGCCTGGTTTATGTGCGCCCGAATGCGGAACCATCCATTAGTATTATTGAAACGCCTTCCGACTACCAGTTCCATGGCCTCTATGAATCAGGAATGATCTGGGATGGCTCGCTCACCCTTTTCAGAATCTATACCAAACTGGGAAAAGACCGCCAGATGCGGGATTCGGTGATCGAAAGCGGATTGGAATTTATTACGGTAAGCAGTGGCGGAAAGGTGATCAATACCCGCTACGAAAAACGTTCTGACTATACATCAGACAATGTAGTAAGCATTTTCCCGACCGCAGTGGGGATGGCCTATGTAATAGAGTCAAATTCTTCGAAAACGAAGGAATATTCCCTAAGTCTGGTTTTTAGCGATAGGCGCGGAAAAGTTAATGGCACGTACTTGCTCAGCCAGGCGAATACCTTATTTCCAACAGAGGTAATTGCAGATTACGACCAATACGTGGTTGCAGGATATTACCTCAATGGCTCGATCTATAGCGCCAAAAAAACCGAAGGACTGTTCATTCAGGTATTAAAACCTGACGGAGGACTGATCGCCACCAACACCTACGATTGGGATAATCTAAAAAGTAAATTAAAAGGAAACCAACAAGGCGACTACCTCTTCAATGGGAAAATGAATATGATGGTAGAAAGCATTTCGGCTACGGATAACGGTTACCGTATTATCTGTGAGAGTTATTCTTATGGTTCAGGTGTTACTCCTGCCGAGTTCCTTATCGGTGATAATTCCAGTAGCTCTTCGGTGGTATCCGTGTACGATTTTGTGGTATTCGAAACCGGAAAATCAGGCGAGGTTACGTCTGTAAACATCCTAAAAACCGAACCCTGCAATATTGATGTTGGTCCGCGCTTAGGCAGCAGAGGATCCCTGCAGGTAAGCAACCTTCTAAAACGTTATCAGATCTTTCCATATAAAGGATTGAACGGAAACAAGATCCAATATGTGCGCTATAAAAAAGGCGAAGGATTTTATGCTGAGATCGATGTGCTGACCGGCGAAATAACCGATGGCAAACCTGTTCTGTTAAAACCGGTTATCGTTGAAGAGGTCGATGAGGACTACGAAGCGATGAAAGAAAAAAGCAAAACCATTGATAAACTTGATCGGTTTGGCAAACGTTTGGATGGATTCAGTGAAAAGGTAGATGAAGTAGGAACCAATGCGCAATACGGCATCGAAAAAATTGACCGCTACTACAACCCCTACGAACGCATGAATTCCGGTTTGTTTATTCTGGAAGATAAAAAGGTGATCACCTACCTGATCAGCCCCGAATCATTCGCCATCTACTACGAACTCTTAAACTAGTTTTCAGTTTTCAGTATGTGAGTAGATCATGAACACTGAAAACTGAACACTTCACTCCCCCCGGGATTCGCGGATAAAGACCTGTATCCTTCGGGAATCACCTACCGTCCATACCGTATCACCGAGTTTAAAAACTTCGCTCGAATCGGGGTTGAGGATATGTTTGTTTTTTCGATCGATACCCACAATAAGTCCGCGTATTTTTTCCCTGACTTTTGATTCGCGTATACTTTTTCCGAGGAGGGAAGAACTGCTCGTGACCACAAAATGATGCAGGCTCATTCCCATTTCTTTGGCCTGTGGGGCGGTATTCAGATGAGCAGTTTCAAGGTGTTGATTAAATGTATTCAGTTGTTCATCGGTGCCGATCACAACAAGCTCGTCACCGGGGAACAGCCTTTCCTCGCGGGTTGGGGTATTGATAACGGTATCCTCCCGCCTGATCTTCCCAATGTTTATTCCGAACTTTTCACGAAGAGCTGCCTCTGCCAGCGTCTGGCCGATAAAGGGATAGCTTGCATGCATGGTAAAGCGGGCAAAGTGGGCATCCCAGGGCATCAATTCGGGAATTTTTCCTTTGTTCACATTTTCACGCTGGTTCATGTTGGTCATGAATTGCTCCTCGATACGGCTGTAAAAACGACGAATATTATTGCGGAAATAGATCAGGAGACTGCTTGCTACAACTACCCCCCAGAAGGCGCCCCAGGAAGAGTAAAGGATGCTGAACAAATACCCCAGGAAAAACAGGGCGATGGCGATCCTTACCAATTGCAGCAGGATCAGTGGTCCTCGTTGATTGGGTTTGAGCCAGATATCCGCATAGGCTTCCTTATGAATGCGCCGGAAGGCTAATGCCCATAAAAAGGGTGCAAGCAGGATGAGCGATATAAGGGAGATAAATAATTTTTTCCCTTCCATGGAAGGAAACAGAACAACCATGTATTCGGTGCAGATAAAAATGATCGCAAAGTTCAACACGGAAAACATCGTCGTATTGATAAAAAAGAAGCGTATCAGTTTTTTCCAGGAACTTTCATCAGGAACGTTTTGAACACCCATGCTGTACCTCCCCAGCCGGGCCTTCCAATTTACCGGCAGTGCTTTTTCAACCCATCCATGCACCGGTTCAGAAAAACGGATCATG
This sequence comes from Bacteroidota bacterium, assembly GCA_036676705.1. GTDB lineage: Bacteria > Bacteroidota > Bacteroidia > UBA8524 > UBA8524 > UBA8524. The sequence goes on along the minus strand of JAKFCJ010000115.1, from coordinate 11,975 downwards.
TACGGAGTAGTAAACGTGGTGATCACCGAAACGGCAACGGCAATGGGGTATAGGAATTCACTGGTAACCCTTAAACTGAGTCCTAATGACGCAATAATGAATGAGAATTCACCGATCTGCGATAAACTCATTCCGGTTTGTATCGATGTTTTTAATGGTTGTCCCGATAACAATGCTCCCGAACTCACAAAAAGGGGTTTACCGATCAAAAGGACCAGGGTGGCAATGATAATGGGGGTGCTGTATTTCAGGAGCATGGCCGGATCGATCAGCATACCCACGGAAACAAAAAAGATGGCGCCAAAAAGATTTTTGAGGGATTTGATCCCGCTTTCTATACGTTCGGCCTTGGTTGTTTCAGCCAACAAAGAGCCCATGACAAAGGCGCCGAGTGCCGGAGAAAACCCGGCATTTCCTGCCAGCACTACCAGAAAAAAGCACAATGCCAGTGCGATGATGAGCAGGGTCTCTTCATTCAACAGCTTGTTGAATGCGCGCAGGATGCTCGGAATAAAAAAGATGCCGAGTAAAAACCAAAGGACCAGAAAAAAGACCAGCTTAAACATGGAAATGATCATTTCCAGTCCTTCAAATTCCCGGCTTACCGAAATGGTAGAGAGCACCACCATCATCACCACCGCCACCAGATCTTCAATAATAAGAACACCCGTTACGATGGTCGCAAATTTCTTTTGTTTGACCCCCAGTTCATCAAAGGCCCGGATGATGATGGTTGTTGATGCAATACTCAGGATACCTCCCAGAAAAAGGGCATCCGTGGTATCCCAACCCAGCAACTTACCGATCAGGTAACCGGTCGCCATGGTCAGCAAAACGCCGGATAGAGCCGTGACGATGGCTATACCGCCAACCTTGATCAATTTTTTAAAGCTGAATTCAAGCCCTAAACCAAAGAGTAAAAAGACCACACCAATTTCGGCCCAGGTGTGGATACCTTCAATTTCTACAACGGTGGGGAACAGGTTTACGTGCGGACCTACAAGTAATCCGGCCAGGATATAGCCCAATACAAGGGGCTGTTTCAACCATTTGAACAGAAGTATGGTTACAGCTGCCGCCGCAAGAATTAAGGCCAGGTCCTGTATCAGTGAAGAGAGATGGTCCATCTGGAAATCAGCTGTAAGGCCCGAAGATACTATAAAATCAGGATTTCTGCAGGACAGGGAAAACCTTCGAAAAAGAAAAGATCAATGGGAAAAACGCTTCCTGAACCGGTGTTCATGTTCGCTTTGCCGGTCGGCTAGGTCAGCCGGAATGGGAATTTTCCAACGCTTATGCGTCCATAACCAGGCATCCGGACAAGCTTCAATATCCCGCTGCAAACGGCTTACATAGGATTTGGTGATCTCCCCGTAATCCATACTTTTTGGATCTTCACATAACAATTCGCTTTCAACCCGATAATAGCCGCGTTTTACCTTTTTGATACGCAGGTAAACCACAGCCATACCGTATTCGTGGGCCATAAACTCGCCCCCGAAAGCAAAAGCGGTTTTTTGGGTAAAAAAAGGCAGCCAATAGGCATTGTCGGGGGCGGGAGATTGATCACCCAAAGTCAGCACAGCTAAGGGACTTCCCTTTATTTCTTCTTTTAAAATTTCCCTGTAATTTTTTGCATGGATAACCTGCATGCCGAAACGCTCGCGCCGGCTGTTTATTTGTTCGTTCAGCTCTCCTTTTTTAAGTTTTTTGCCGATCCCAAAAGCGCGGTGTGGGAGGAGAAAAGCCTGGGCGCTGATAAAAAATTCCCAGTTTTCAAGATGTGACGACAATAAAACAACATGCCGTCCCTTGGCATAGAGATCTGCAAAAAGGGCCGGATCATCCAGGATCATCCGTTCCTGAAGGTCTTTTTTCCCGATACTCAGGTTTTTTATGCCTTCGATAAGGAGATCCGCCAAATGCCGATAGGTTTTCACATACAACTCCTTTTTTTGTGCCTTATCCCAATACGGAAAAGCAATACTGATATTCCGTTCGATCACCAGCTTCCGATAGCCTGCCATGTACCGCAGGATAAAATAGAGCAAACCCGATAAGCCATATAGCACCCGGAGAGGCAGATAAGAAAGGGGGAGTAAGATCAGCCGGTAGAGCATCGGCCTGCAAGATAAGCGATTGGCACAAAAAAAGTCCCGACCACGAGGGCCGGGACCTGGGATAGGTGATAAGTATACTTATCTTAACAGGGTAATTGTTCCATAATATTCATAGGCTTTACCGGCCAGTGAAGTCACCTTAACAACGTAAACATACACGTCTTGTTGTGCTTCCTTACCACGGTAATTTCCGTCCCATCCATCCAAAATATCGGATGACTCATAGAGTTTTTCACCCCAACGGTTAAAGATCTCGATATGGAAGGTCTCAAACCCGTCGGCGATCACCAAAAACCGTTCGTTATTTCCGGGTCCGAATTGGTTGGGTGAAAAGGCATTAGGAATGAAGACCGTAATATCCGGACCGATATGAACTTCACCGGTATCATAGCCTTCACAAAGATTATCCGCTACCACACGAAGACTGATCAGGTAGGTTCCTGTATCGATCGCCTGGTCAACGGGATATTCAAAATAAGGATGCCGGAGTTCGCTGAAAGATTGATTCCTGTCGCCGAAGGTCCAGTGCCATTCCATCAAGGTAGCCGGAGCTTCAACCTTGGAAAGATCGGTAAACTGAATTCCGGGCAGGGCCACGGTTGTTTTCCAGCGATTTACGGTAAAGTCAGCAACGGGTGAGGGAAGTACCTCTACCCTCACAGCCTGGGCGCTTTGTTCACAAGAACCTTCTTCTTCGCGGCTGATCACTCGCAGGGTCACATTATAGATCCCCGCACCTTCAAATACTTCATCCAGTTCTTTTACTTCATCGCTGCCACTCCGGGTCTTCCCGTTTCCAAAGTCCCAGATATACCGGGCTCCGGGTGTTGCATTGCTCACCGCTTTTAAATTTACCGGCAATGGGTCACAACCCCGCACCGGCGTGGCTTCTATCCCAGCAGTAGGCAGGGGGAAGATCTCCACCAATCGGGTAACACGTGCCGCTGCACAAAAACGACCATTGGTTGTTTGTGCTGTCAGCGTAAAATTCAGGTTGTCCCGATCGATCGGTCCCGGGTAATAGTTGGTTTTCAAAAGCGTGGTGCTTTTTAAACCCGATCCCGGAGCCTCAAAATCGCCATCTCCGCTGCTTTGGATCAGAACCGAGCCGGCATTGTTGAGTTGAATTTCCAGGGCATAAGGTTCCCCTTCACACGATTTACCGGAAGTTAACAAGGTAATAGCGGGCTCCGCCTGAACTTCAATACCGAACTGGTCTTCAACCGAACATTGGCTGAGGGGATCCGTATAGCTGTAGCTGAGTAGGTGATTTCCGGCAACACCTGCCGCTTTCGGATCAAACGTGTTTCCGGTAACGCCGTTTCCACTCCAGGTACCTCCCTGAAGGTTGGTATTGTTGTTCAGGTTAACGACCCCGGCATTTTCACACCATCCGGCAAAGGGAGTCAGGATCAGGTCGGGAATTCCTTTGATACGTGTGACCAGCGTGTCCGATTTGCTGCATCCGTCTTCTGTTACGGTATACACAAAACGTACAAGCGTACCCGCCTTTTTAAATTTCCCTGCTGCTCCGACATCGGCCGGCAGGATCGTTTTGTTGCCCTGCATTGGCATATCCAGGCTGGTCCAGGTGCCTCCGGAAGGACTCGGTTTAGCGGCCAGGTCCAGATCGAGCAGCGGATCGTTCCAACAAAGCGGCGCAATATTTCCGGCATCCACCTGGGGCACTTTTTTCACCCGAACATAGGTCGTATCCATGTTGCTGCACCTGGTCGTATTATCCGAATACCTGAATACCAATCCATAGGTAACACCCTGGGGCAATTGGCTGATATCCAGTTTTTGATGATGAACCTGTGATTTATCTATGGCCGCATCCACAAGCGGATTTCCATCCATAGAAAACCATTCCGGTACGCCCTGGGTAGTTTGTCCCTGGTTCGGCTTGTCTTTCAGGCTGTTCAGGGCAAGGATACCCGCATCGCCACAAAGTTCCGTCCCGGCACTTAGTTCGATCACCGGGAGGGCATTTACTTTGATCACCACGGATTTTTCATTTTTACATCCGTTTTGGTCAACTACCTGATAAATAACAGGATGCCCGGGATTGGCATTCACTCCCGCAAGTGCAGGATAGAAAAACCCGTTAACCACGGTATTTGGATTCAGGTCGCTCCTCCAACTTCCGTTAAAGAGGGTGGGGTATTGAACCAGGCTTGCCAGGGAAAGAGGCGTTGCATTCAAACAAAGGGCTGCCGGGGTTTGCAGGGTAATTTCCGGCAGGGGATTCATGGTCACATCCATCGAATCATAGGCCACACAGGTTACACCCTCGTAGGTTTGTGTTGCCCGCAGAATAAAGCCTTGCGATTTGGTGATCGGATAATGGAAGTCTTTGCCGGTAGCAACAGGAGTGGGCAAAAGGGCTAAAACGAATCCTTCTTTTTTAAACCATTCGTAAGAGTCTCCTCCGCTGGCTGTGAGATGCAGGGTATCGAACTGACAAATATCCCGGTCGTATCCGGCATAAGGCTGGGGCTTATTCACGAACAGGTTCATGGTATCGCTGTACCAGCATCCAATGGAGTCGGTGACTTTCACCCAATAACTATTGCTGTCATAGATGTCTATGCCTTTCGTGGTGACACCCGTCGACCAGAGGAAACCATGACTGCTGTCTTTATCTGCAGCTATCGTATAACTCGTTCCATAACAGATGCGATGATCAGGCCCCAGGTTGAAAATGGGTCGTTCAAACCAGCCAACCCTGACTGTGTCGTAATTCCGACATCCATTATCATCCAAAACCCGGATCAGGTAGGTTTCTGCTGAGTCGTTATCGACCACCCGCGAAGTGCTGGTGCTCAACACATCCGATACTCCGGAATCCGTTAAACGCGCCCATTCATAGGTATAAGGGGCATCGCCTCCATTGGTTTTGCTGATCAGGTTTATGGGCAATCCGTTACACACGAAGGTATCAACCGGCAAAGTCACCTTCACGTAATCCGGAATAAAAATGCTGTCCGTTTCCGTATTGAAACAAGGCGTATTTGTTCGCATTGTGAGCGTCAGACGGTGCCATCCCGGTTGCAATTGTACCGTATCCACATTTTGGGTACCCGACCATACCGGCTGGTTGGTACTATCCCGGATCACGTAGGTAAAGGAATACCCGCTGTAGCTTTTTGGATTTGTATGATGGATGGCCACCTTCCCGCAAGTGAGCACTTCTGAAGTTAATTCTGCCTTGGGCGTTTCCCTCACAAAAATACTAAAGCCCTTGACCGACTTTCCCGGAAACGGATTACAGGAATTATCCCTGGCCGTTATGTAAAAGGTATAAGGCACGTTACTGATATCCGCCTCGGTTGGGGTCCAGCATACTTGTCCGCTGGCGTGTTTTACCTGTCCGTTATTGTTGGTAAAAGTGGCTCCCTTGATCCCGTTGGTCCAGGTTATTTTAACCGTATCCCCCTGGTCGTCGTCATCCGTGGAGATCGTAATGCAGACTTGTTGTCCGGCACAGGCTTGGGTGCTAAAGGGAGGCAGTATTTTAGGCACCTTATTATTGGGACAGGGGATCACAATGATCTGCATGTCCCTTCTGGTTATGCCCACTACTGTCATTACCCCGTTCACCAACCGCCACTCTTTGACCTCAATAACGATAATAGCGATCTGATTCAGACAGGTAGGACGGAACTGAATGTCGCCGGTCAGCGGATCGAGATGGAAGCCGGCCGGAGGGTTCAGGTTTGTATTCGGTTGCCCGAAAAAACACATGGGCCGGGTATACGAATAGGGGGAATTATAGGTGATTGACTGCCCCGGACTCTGAAAGCCGGGAGCCAGGGAATAACTGAGGGAATCACCGGCATCCAGCGTATCCACCGCACCATTATTGAAGATAAAGTCCTGGTTATGGCAAACAATAGCCACAGGAGGGTTGGTAAACTGCGGCGAACTGTTGCAGGGTGTTACACATTTGTTTAATTTGGCAAAGGTGTAAAAATTCTGGTTTGCCGCTCCGGTGGTAATGTTGCTGTTCCGTGCACTTTGCGCCCAGGAAATGGTCCATTCGCAACAATTGTAGGCACTCAGGTCAACTTCGGCCCGAAATACATGTTCCTCGATCCCGTATGTCCATTGGTTTTGACAACGGCTCTGGACGGGACAATTCGGGTCAATTCCGGTAATATCGCGTACCGAGACTTTCGTCTGGGTATTGATATTGAATGTCGTTGAACTGCACGACATAACAATAGGAGATTGGGACAGGGCTACGCCATTGCAATCGCGGTAAACCCGCACATGGATCTCGTACTTCCCGTTCCCCAAACATCGGTAGTCGATATCGCTACCCATGAGGTGTGTGGCGTTCGCTTCCTGAACGCTGCCGATGAGCCCCAGGAAGAGACTCATCCAAAGAATGTTTAAACTTTTCATACACTACGCTTTGCCTTTAGAGTATGCGTGAGAAGCTGCACGTTGCCCGGACTTTCGATGAAGAGGAATATTTTTGACGAACGGAAGCTCTTTAGGTAAATTTATTTCTGCCCGAATTGTGTTAGTTTGCAGGCGAATGAAAATTGCAGTTGATTTTGACGGTGTGCTCCATGGCTATTCGAAAGGATGGAGCGACGGGACCATCTACGACCCGCCTGTACCCGGGGCAAAAGAGGCCATGATACGCTTAAAGGAACAGGGTCATACCCTCTATATTTTTAGTACCCGTACCAACCCTATCTTTAAAAATAAAGACGCTTCGGCCGATCAAAAAAAGGCCATGGAAACATGGATGAAAGAGCACGATATTCCCTTTGATAAGGTATGGACATTTGGAAAACCCATGGCCGATCTTTTTATCGACGACCGGGCTATTGGCTTTCGCGGACAATGGGAGCAAACCCTACGCGAAGTGGACGAATTTAAAGTGTGGAACAAAACGGAAGAATGAAAGAGATCATTACCTTTTTAATGCGCCATGTGCCGCGGCCCCTGTTGATCCGGTTTAGTTACCTGTTTAATAAAATTTCTCCGGTATTGATGAAAGGTGATAAAGTAGCCTGTCCGATCTGTGAGCATCATTTCCGCGCCTTTTTACCCTATGGAACGGTTAAACGTCGCGATGGGGTGCTTTGTCCGAGTTGCCTTTCGCTGGAACGCCACCGTTTATTGTGGTTATTCCTGAAAAGCAAAACCGACTTCTTCACTGCCAAACACGAACTCCTTCATATTGCACCGGAACAGTGTTTTTATAAAAGGTTCCGGGCTATGAAAAATATCCATCATGTAACGGCTGACCTTGAATCTCCTTTGGCCGATGTCAAAATGGACATCCATAAAATGCCTTTTGAGAACGCATCCTTCGATATAGTGCTCTGTAACCACGTTTTGGAACATGTTGACGATGATGCACAGTCGATGCGGGAGATCTACCGTGTACTCAAACCCGGAGGATGGGCGGTGATGCAGGTGCCGATGGATGATAGCCGGGAGTTTACCTATGAGGATAGATCCATAACCAGTCCGGAAGAAAGAGAAAAACATTTCTGGCAAAAAGACCATGTGCGGCTCTTCGGTCGCGATTACCCAAAAAGACTCGAAAATGCCGGTTTCCGCGTGGAAGCCTTAGATTTGGGAAAAGAAATACCCGAGGGACTTCGCGCCAAATACAGGCTGATGGAAGGCGAGATCATCTTTTGGTGTCATAAATAATTCCCCATGTGGGGCAACCTTTCTTCAAAACTGCCGTCAAACGGGCAAAATGGAGATAGAGACCTGGAACGATTTAACCATAAAATTTTCTGAAAACCCAAGAAAATATAGATGGTCAGCCAACGCACAAAGAGGCGTTGGAGCTAGCCCGGGCCTGTGCCCAGGGCGATAGTTCCGCTCAGAAACGATTATTTATGCAACTGGCCCCAAGAATGAAATCCGTATGCCTGCGTTATGCGCAGGATACCGAGCAGGCACAAGATTACCTGCAGGAAGGGTTTATTCGCCTTTTTGCCAAGATTGATTCGTACCGGGGCGACTCTGCGCTGTTAACCTGGTCGACCCGCCTCTTTATCAACAACTGCCTCACCCTCCTCAAAAAAGACAAAAAGAACAGGCAGTTACTGGAAGGGCTGGATGAAAATACAGATTACGTGGATGAAAGTATAGAAGTGGATGAAGATGTCCTGGATGCCGATCAATGGCTGGACCTCATGCAACAGCTTCCTTTGGGCTACCGTACCGTTTTGAACCTCTTTGTTTTTGAAGAAAAAGGGCATAAGGAAATAGCCGACATTTTAGGCATTAGTGAAAACACGAGTAAATCGCAATTATTTAAGGCAAGAAGAATGCTCAAAGAGCTCCTGACAAACGCGAATGGCGAAAAATAAACGACATATCGACCTCGAGCTGAAAACGAAACTGGGTGCCCATGAGGTGCCCGTAATGGAGAGCGAATGGACTGCCTTTGAGACTTTCCGGAATAAAAAGGAAAGCAAACGCCGCCGGTTTATTTACCTGATCGCTGCTGCTTTGGTATTTATTGCGGTCAGCGGCATGCTGGTTTGGAAGATCCAGGATGCGAAAAGAAATAACCAGATCGAAAATAACCTTTCTGAAAAACAGAACCCGGTTCAGCCTTCTGAAGAACATATAGCTACACCTGACCAAAAAGCAAATCCTGAAAATTTGGAGTCAGGCGGTACACAATCCGGGACACCAGGTACAGAACCCGGAACATCAGGTACAAAACCCGGAACTTCAAATACCGGAACATCGAATAAAGGAACTTCGAATACAGGATCAGGATCACCAGCAGAAAGCCAGGATATTACAACCCCGGAAAGACAAAAGGGAAAAGAAGTTGAACCGGGAACATTGGATCAGCCCGGGTTTACCCCCGAAATCACTCCACCCTTATCCGTTACGCCTTTCGTCTTCCGTTTCCCGGCACCGCAGCTACCTTGGACTGAAATTCCGGTCGTGACAGCACAAAAGTCATCTAATGATACGGATACCGGCAAGACACTGCCAGGGAAAAATGAGAAAAAATTCATGCCTATATCAACCCCGAGCCTGGCTTTTGGTTTGGCTTATGGATTTGGAAACCCGGCCCTGACCGTAGAAAATAACGATACCACTCAAACCCACCGTCAATACGAACAAACCTTAAAGGGTGCCAAACAGAACAGCCAGGTTTTCCGCATGTTCCTTCAATATGAATACCGTTTAAAATTCGGTCTGGAATTCGGAGCCGGACTCCAGTTCACTTCACAAACGCAGGTGCAGCGGTATAATTTTCAGCTGAGGGAAATTCCATACTTAGGACCTAATGGGGATATCTGGTTTTATATAATCATTCCACCCAATCAACCCGTTACCCCTACTGTGTTTGAATCCAGACAGAATATTTACACGGCATCGGTACCGCTGAGCCTGGGCTATGTACATAAACTGGGAACAAATTTCAGACTGGGTATGCGTGCCCAGGGAAGTTTGGGAATGAATTGGTCGAAAGATTTTATTGGGCTTTCTCCCAAAACCCTTAGTGAGACAACAGTTAGGGCCAATGTGAATCCTTTGAACCTGAGCTACGGTGGCGGTTTATTCGGAGAATATTTTTATCTTGACAAGTGGTCTGCGCGGCTTTCAGTGGATTGGACCGCACAAAACAAACAATTTAAAGTGTCGAACGGCTATAATATTACAAACCGCTACTATGAGTTTAAACTGGCATTAGTGAGGTATTTATGAAAAACAGGATACTGCTTTCACCCATCATCGCTTTCCTGGCCATTGGCTTTGGAGGCGATGTATATGCCCAAAAATGGAGCGGGGTGAGCGATCCGCATGCTACTCCCCAGGTATACCATGCAAGCGCCTTTGATAACAAATTATGGATTTTGGATGATGGAAACGTTTTGGGGAATAAAGCGCAATCCCTTCGCCTTAAAACCTGGGATGAAGCATCCTGGAAAAAATATCCCGAATTCCAGCTGGCCGGTGTTGACAGCATTCACGGGCAGTTCACTTATGGAGTGGATACGTCCATGTATGTGAGTTATATCTATTACAAAGATGGAATTTCAAAAGCCGGACTCGCACGTTTTGACATTCTCGGAGAAAATTGGGTGGACCTACCCACCGTTAGCACCAAACTCGGTCCTGGGAGTGAGATCCGTACCATGGCCCTGTATGATAATGACCTGTATCTTGGCGGCTGGCTCGTGGATGTGAACGGGGTAACAAAGCAACTTATTCGCTTGAAGACCCACCAGATTCCTGTTCCTTATGCAGAGGTATATGGAACAGTGAACGGGGCTGTTAATTATTTAGCCAACTACCAGGGAATCCTCTATTTTGGTGGAGAATTCGACAGTATAGGAGGATTTCCGTTCAAAAACATGGCGATGTTTTCAGCGGGAGTTTTCAGTGACTATTCGGGCGGCAAAACGATCTTTTTAAAATCCATAGGAAATGATGCCCTGGCTTTTCAGGAGGAACGAAATCCCCAACTCAAATTCCTGAATTACCAGAGTGGTGCAGGAGATATGGTGCTCAACGCCGATTTCCCGGATGATTTTACCATCCTCGACCTGGATAAAGACAAAGGCCAGCATTTTAGCCTTCAATATTCAAACAAAGACTTATACCCGGCCGGAGTGTACCATTTAAATACCGTGAAAAACAATTGGGAAAGGATGAGAACAAACCTCGACCCAATGCGCTCCATTTTTGTGCATACCGGCTATTTCCTCTACCTGGTTGAACTTTCCTCAAATGCCGATCATATCGAAAAAAATGCACTGGCTTATTTCACCGGCCGGCTCTTTGTTGATATTGACGGCGATTGTGCCAAAACCATGGGCGACCGTATGCTCGATCAGCATGTTGTAGTCAAAGAAGTCAATAGTGACCGGCATTGGCTTGCTAAAAACGGGACCGGAATGTTCGGCGGTTATGAAAGTGAAGGACTTTATGAGATCGAAGTAGGAACATTGCCCCCTCGACTAAGTGCCAAAGTGTGCAGTTGGGGCAACAAGTTCCAGCTTAAAGCAGGTGATTCTGTGCATTATAATATTCCGCTCAGTGTTATTGATACCAATGCAGCTGTGCGTCTTACCCTTACTGCAGCGGCCGGCTTCAGGGCACGGCAGGGATTTGAAGAAAACTATGTGCTTCAGATCTATAACGAAGGATTCAGGCCCCAGGTTTGTCCGGTTTACGTGAGTTTCCCGGAACAGATCCAGTTTACCGGAGCGGATATCATGCCATTTGATTCCCTCGGAAATGGGGTCTATGTATGGAAAGTAAATATCGCCCCCTTCCAGAAAATGGAGGTCAATTTAAAAGGCAGCGTTGATCTGTTTACCCCGGCTTATACCAAAGTGCGTATGGAAGCCTGGTCAGAACCGACCTGTTTGCGCTATGATAACCGCGATTCTTTGGTTATGAAAGTAGTTGGTGCCTATGACCCGAACGACAAACAGAATTTCCCTGAAGGGTATATATCACCAAAGACGAAAAAGATCGTTTATCACATCCGCTTCCAGAATACCGGTACGGATACGGCTACAAAAGTTTGGGTGGTGGATACCCTCGATCTCAAACTTCCTATGTTCAAGGTGCAAATGACAGACTGTAGTCACGATAAATTTGAAATGACATTTTCGTCAGACGGGGTACAAACCTGGACCTTCGACAGCATTATGTTGCCCGACAGTTCCGTGGATATGGAAGGTAGTCATGGTTATATCACTTACGAGGTCACGCTGAATCCATCCAGTCCGCTGGCTCATGGGGATACCATTGTTAACACGGCGTATATCTATTTCGATTATCAAAATGCGATAGTCACCAATAGAGTGAAAAACGAAATGCAAAAAGAAGAGT
>JAKFCJ010000114.1:0-3093 GCA_036676705.1 Bacteroidota bacterium | reverse complement strand
AAAACCCTACGTGGTCCGCGGGGTGGAATAATCATCATGGGCGAAGACTTTGAAAACCCATGGGGATTAACAACGCCAAAGGGCGAATCACGCATGATGTCGGCTATCCTTGATTCGGCAGTCTTTCCCGGAACCCAGGGCGGGCCGTTGGAACATGTTATCGCGGCCAAGGCTGTTGCTTTCGGCGAGGCCCTGGGCGACGATTTTAAAACCTATTGCGGACAGGTGATCAAAAATGCACGGGCGATGGCAGCTGCCTTTATGGATAAAGGGTATGAAGTGATCAGCGGAGGCACGGATAACCACCTGATGCTGATCGATCTGCGCTCCAAAGACCTGAATGGTAAGCTGGCGGAAAATACCCTCGTTCAGGCCCATATAACCATCAATAAAAACATGGTGCCATTCGACGATAAATCGCCCTTCGTTACTTCAGGGATTCGCATCGGTTCTTCGGCCATCACCAGCCGCGGGATGAAAGAAAAAGAGGTGGTACATGTGGTCGATCTTATCGATGAGGTGTTGATGAATCATGCCAATGAAGCGAAAATAGCGGCGCTCGGCCAGGAAGTTAAAGCCTGGATGAAGCAGTTTGCGCTTTATGATTAGCAGCATTTTGTAATTCAAATCCTTATTTTTGAAGGATGAATACGCATCCGGGTGGGGAAGTCCTTCAAATTACTGCATTGACGCCCTCTGTCCGTATTTTCCGCATTCGTTATTCCCTCAGCAATGCCTTCCGACCGGGGCAGTTCGTTATGCTGGACCTGCCTATAAATGCCGAATTCACCACCCGCAGTTATTCCATCGCATCGGCACCCAATTCCGATGGCTGGATTGAATTGTGTATCGTAAAAAAACCGGATGGCCCCGGCACCAGTTACCTTTTCGACCATATAAAAGAAGGGGAGATGCTTCATGTAAGCGAGCCTCAGGGAAAATTTGTTTTGGATGATGAAAACGCACCGCTCTGTATGGTTTGTACGGGTACAGGTGTCGCACCGTTTCGTTCCATGATCCGGGACCTGTCAAGAAGGTACAATGGTTTGCCTATGCCGGTAATCCTTGTTTTTGGCAATCGCTATGAGGAGGATATCCTCTATCGGGAAGAATGGGAAAAAATGCAGAAAGAAGACCCGAATTTTACCTTTATTCCGGTGCTCTCACGGGAAGAGAAGTGGAAAGGAGCCAAAGGATACGTGCATGATAGTTATCTCAGCATTGCAAGGGTCCGTCCCCAAACCCATTTTTATTTGTGTGGATGGTCCACCATGGTGCGGGAAGCGAAGAACACGCTTAAATCCCTCGGTTTCTCAAGGAAACAGCTTAAGTTTGAACTTTACGACTGATGAGTACGAAGTTCCAGGATGTTTTGGTGATGCTTTCCAAATTAACACCCCGAAAAGCAGGAAATGCCTTATTGGTTTGGTTATCCTACCGGCTTTCAAGAACATTTAAGCAGTCTTTCCATTGGGGAGATCCAATCTCACTGAGTATCGAACCAACAACTTCCTGCAATTTACGTTGCCCGCAATGCCCGAGCGGACTGAGGTCTTTTAGCAGGCCCATTGGTATGCTCCAGGGAAATTTATTTGAGCGGCTTGTTGAGGAACAAAAACATACACTTTGGTATATGACCCTGTATTTTCAGGGGGAGCCCTATTTGAATCCGGAGTTTTTGGATATGGTCCGGTATGCGTCCAAAAGGGGAATTTATACCGCCACCAGTACGAATGCCCATTATTTAACCCCGGAAAACGCAAAAAAGACCATAGAATCCGGCTTGAACCGCCTGCTGATCTCGATCGACGGCGTGGATCAGGACGCCTATGGAAAGTATCGGGTTGGGGGCAGTTTGCAAAAAGTACTCGACGGTACCAGAAACCTGATCGAAGCGCGCAAACAGTCGGGAAAGAAAGGCCTGAGGATCATTTGGCAGTTTATCGTTTTCGCGCACAACGAACATCAACTCCCCGCGATCAGAACCCTGGCCAAAGAATACGGGGTCGATGAATTGGCGATAAAAACAGCCCAGATATACGATTATGCTGAGGGCAGTGACCTTTTGCCCCAAAATGAAAAATACCGCCGTTATACCGAAATGAGCGCCGGTTTCGTTATCAAAAATGAGTTGCTCGATCATTGCTGGCGCATGTGGCAATCCTGTGTCATTACCTGGGATGGAAAGGTAGTTCCCTGTTGTTTTGATAAAGACGCAACACACCAATTGGGCGACATGAAAACGGAATCCTTTCGCAGTATCTGGCATTCAGAAGCCTACCACAATTTCAGGCAACAGGTTCTTCACGGACGATCGAATATTGAAATTTGCAAGAACTGCAGCGAGGGGACAAAAATCTGGGAATCCTAAATACGAGACAACGTTTTCCGGGTTCGGGGAGTCTTGTAAATACGCAGCTTAAATGAAGGCCGACAGACTCGACTAATTATTTGGACATTTAGTTAAAAAAAGCTAAAAATGCCAGTGTTTATCGAATAGTTATTTGTCAGTAAGCTGTAAATTTTGTAACTTCGAGATGCGTATGAAAAAGTTTCTTCTATTTGTCATCTTCCTGATGGCCCTCTTCGTATCGGAAAGGGCCCAGGCCACCCACGTGATGGGGTCGGATATTGTTTACCGGTGTATCGGTAACGGGAAATACGAAATTGTTGTTCGGGTTTATCGTGATTGTAATGGCGTTCAGCTGTCGCAATCAAACGTAGTAGCCCGTTGCAGCTCGTCAACCATCACCATCTCCAGCCAGACCAAGGTTTCGGTTCGTGACATCACCGGTATTGATGCCAACTGTCCTACACAAAGCCGTTGTGCCGGATCATCCTTCCCGTATGGTGTTGAAGAACATATCTGGAAGATGACGCTTGACCTGAGCGGCTCTTCCTGTTGTGAATGGACCTTAAGCTGGGAGCAGTGTTGCCGGAACAGTAACATTACAACCGGACAGGCTGACCAAAACTTCTTTACCACAGCCACACTGAACAAATGTGTGACTCCGTGTAACAGTTCTCCTGACTTTACCAACCCGCCGGTTGCGATCATTTGTTACAACCAGGATTTCGTATTTAACAACGGAG
>JAKFCJ010000113.1:0-18824 GCA_036676705.1 Bacteroidota bacterium | reverse complement strand
CTGACTGCTCGGCTTATTAAGTTCAATCACCGGACTTGGATGGAAAGTATGGTCTGAATTATGGTTTGCATTCTTGATAGAAGTTGGGCTTTCCCATATCAGCGAACTTCCTAGTGATAGGGAAGGAAATATATCCGCATCTCCAAGAACATCCCAACTAGCCCCGTCATCGGTAAAGGGAAATCGGGTTACTTCAATTTTATTGATCGTAATCGTTTGGGGAGGTCCTGGGTTGGCATCATCCTTTTTACATGAAGTAATCACCATCAAGGCAATTATGATAAATAGTGGGAGTATCGATTTCATCATTTTTTAAAATTGTTCAGAAATCAGATTTTATGACATTCATTACAGCAATAGAAACATCCATCAACATTTGAGTGTGTTTTTTTTGCCTCGATCACTGCGCTCTGGCAGTTTGAGTGTTCTCCAAGATCGGTCTTGTCAGCAGGCATATCATCACATCCTGACTTGTGCACTTCGTGCTCACCCTTCTCCTGCGCTTTGTTGTTTACATAATATCTAGCCATCTTTTTAAATTATTAGTATGACTAAATTCCGGCTTCTGAGCTCAGTCCAACAAATTGTTTTCCCAAATGCCCGTTTTGTCTTCCCAAAACGCTTTTTGAGTCTCCAGATACTGCAGTCCACACTATCCCCGATGAATGATTGCCTCATTAACAGCGTTGACTACGCTATAAATGTATTCCCTGTCAGTAGAGGTTAAACCGTCTGCCTCTCCGGAATTGCTGTTAATTCTGACCGAATAGCGGTCTTTAATTGACCTGAACCAGAGTATGGCTAAGCCAAGTATGAATATACCAATGATCAGGGCATTGGTTCCCCCTGAAAAAGTAATCCCAATGCCTACTATCATGAGGAAGATGGCTGGGATTTTAGACTTGGGATAGTGATGAGCCGAAACGGAAGAAATATTGCGCATGGCAAAAGTTTTTCCAGCCGCCGTAAATCGGGAGTTTGTAACATGGACATTTGAATCCTGTAAAAATGTCCTTTCAGTTTGGGTTTCCATATAGTTCGTATTTGTGTGGTTTCAATAACAATACTTACAGGCCCTGTAACCTGCTTCTAATGCCTCCTTTTTTGTCACGGAATCCCGTGTTGCCTTGCATCTTTTTAAGCCCTGGCAAACACGGGCATGGTATGCATAGGCACTTTTGCTTTTACAGATCAATACTTTTCCTGATGCATTCTCCGGCTGCGCATCCTCCGAATTCAATTCGTTGGACTGGCCTCTTTCTGATTCAATCACCGGCCGGTTGCCTGGTCCGTCTTTTCCCGTTCGCAAATCCAGACCTGATGAGCAGACCATTTCCCGGATAAGGACAAACAGAACAAAGAGAACACAGGCTACTGGCAGAGCGGGCCTTTTCATAAGCACCCCTATTTAGCAATTACCGGCACGGTTGTCTGTTTAATTTCAGGTTCGGTAAAAATCTGTTTCTCTTTTATCGGCGTTATAATGGGAACCTCATAGGGTTCGTCTTTAAAACGTGTGGTTTCGACAATGGCAATAACCTTGATCATAACATCGATACCTTGCCAGTCATTATCATTCGAGAGACAAAGAAAATATGCACCCTGGCAAAGTTCGGGCTCAAGTATTTTTTTATACCCTGCTACACCCTTTCCAGAATCATAGGCCCTGAAGGCTTGATTGTTCAGAAACAAGTTTCTATTAGATTCCGTTGTTAGGGCATAATAAACATCCTCACCCAATTTAGGCATAGCCAGATCCGTTAAGGCCCCCACTGCCAAAGCACCCAAAGGGGTAAGAAAAACACCCGCTGCTCCTGTGGCTAACTTTCCTATAGCCATGGAGTTTTCCTTCCATGCCTGATTTGCCTCTTCTCCTACACCCACCCAATAGGCCCAGGAAACAACCTTGGTGGTCTCATAGGCTTCGATCTTGTTCGGTGGAAGGGTAAAATAAACGGAGCGTTTGTTTCCATTGGAGTTTGTTGTTGAATGGACCCTTTCTGACTTGTCCAACAACAACTCCTCTTTCTGAAATACCGTATCAACTACTTTCCGACTCAGTTTCATGATCGTTGTATCATGGCCTATTGTCACATCTTTTGTAAAGGTTCGCCATACCGTATCCGTGCGAATAATCCAGTCAACGGTAGTGTTAAAATTTTTCGTGTCTTCGCTTGCTGCAATCCGTTCGATCGTATACTTACAGACACGTTTCGCCACGTTACCGTTTTTGAACCTGAACTGATAAACCCCTTCTTTATTAACGGTAATGGTCTTGTTGGAAGCTGAACTTACCTTAAAGTCCGTATAGCGGGAGGCGGAAGGATACTCCAGAATTTCCACTTCCTTTATTTCCTTGTTGCTGATCTCAGAAAAACTAAAAATGATCTTATCGCCCGCAGCGAATCCAAAGTAGAGGTTTTCCTCGCCCATGCCGGCGATCTTCATGGATCCCTCGCTTACCAGGGTTTTTTCCTGGGCAAGCAGCGTGGTAATGCTGCCACCCATAAGCATAAACAAAATGAACTTTTTCACAATTGAAATATGTTAAGCTGAAAATTATCCATGAAGGAAGTGAATCAGCAGTCCGGGTCGAAAAATCTTTTCCGAAACCCTGCTTATTCTTTCCGAATGCCGAATGACTTTTTAACGAATAAGTGACAAAATCCAGGTATCGTTCTGTTTTTCAAACACAAAGGTTTCATTCGGTTTAAGGCCGAAAAAATGATGGTCAGTTATGCGCATTTTTTTGATCGTATCGATCGAGACCTGCACTACTGCGTATCGCAGGTAATTGGAATAGTTTACATCCACTTCATAGAGATCTTCCCCGGCTCGTGTTGCCTTGATTTCATAGGTCAGGGGCAATAAACAGACAAAGGAATAGCCGAGACCAAAAGCGCGGTTCGTATCTGCTTTGAACAAGTATGTTGTGTATTCTGTCAGCCCGTATGGTGCGGCCAGCGTTTTGTCCTGATGAAATATCCCCGCATTTTTTAAACCTTTCTGTGTCCGGATATGCGTCATACCGTCATAAAAATCAACGTAATTGCGGTATCTAGGTGTTCTACCCACAAAGGCCGCTTCTGCCCGAATAACTTCGTCCAATGCACTCGCTGAGGCATTATTCCGGGCAATATCTTTCCGGATTTCCTGTTGAATGGTGCCTTCTATATTGGCTATTCTCTTTTCAATTTGTTCATTGATCAAGGCCTTATCGGGCTGTCCGGCCGGGTATCCACGCAAAAGCAGAAACAGGCTTAGCAACAAAAGACCCAGAAAACTAAGTGCAAGGAGTGCATTTTTTCTGATCCGGGAAATAAATTTTGAGAAACACACTCGTAGGGAAGACCTTTTTTTTATATAGTCGGCTATCTGAATGGCTGTATTCTGCACTCCACCTGAGGTATTCAGGCAAAACAGGGTAACGATCTCAGGATGCGACCGGGCTACCTCATCCAGGCTTATTTCGTGTAAAACAGGAATAAGTGTATCCTTATTCCGCATCAAATAAAAAAGTTCCCCGAATGCCCAATGGCTTTTGTAAGAAGAAGTAATAAGCGCTACCCCGAAACGCGAACTGTCAAGACCCTTGTTTATTTCCGACCGAATTTCTGAGCCCGGGTACAATTCTCTCTTTGCATACCATACTTTTAAGCGTTGAGAGCTAAGTTCCTCATACAGAAGCTCAACAATTTCCCTGTCTTCTACGACATATGAGATAAAAACATCATAAGGTTTTGATAATAAGCACATAAGTGGAGAGAATTCAAATGACTGCTTATTCTATGGAAAGTCAGAAATTTCTTTCCCAATGCCACGGATTATTTTCCCGCAACCTTCATTTAACCAGATTAATATGTTTAAAAAAAGCTTCGCGAAATTTGTCGGTAACTGTTATTTCCGTGCCCGCAACAAACAGGATATTGCCTTTGATCTGTTCTATTTTATGAATATTGACGAAATGAGATCGGCTTACCTGGACCAGGTTGGCCTGGTCCATTTTTTTTATGATGTTCGACATATTCGTCGACTGGACATATTTCCCTTCCCCCGTAAAGATCGTACAGTAGGAACGATCAGCCTCAACATAGTGGATATCGGTACTATTCTGCTTCCTGTAATTTCCGCTACCGTCTCGTATAAACACCACATCCTTCAAGGGAATAATGCCCTCATCCACAGCACCAGCAGGGGAAATACCCGCTTTTTTGTTCTCCGAAAAATTGAGGAGGGCATGTTGGATGCTCACCAGGAGTTGATGGGAGGTAAAGGGTTTTGCCAGGTAATTGGCTGGATTTACGCTCATGGCCCTTTCCATGGTAGGTTTATCCTGCAGGTTGGTTAAAAAAATGACGGGGAAATCTCCCAAGGTTTTTAATCGTTTTGCTGTTTCTATTCCATCTATATCCCCGGCAATTTTAATGTCCATAAAAACAAGATCAGGCGCCTCTTTTTTCGCTGCCTCCAGCGCCTCTGCGCAGGTGTCGGCCATGGCGGTGACCCGGTAACCTGCCTGGTTAAGAACGGCGCAGATTTCTTCTGCAATAAGGAGATCGTCTTCTACAACAAGAATATTTACGGCTGACATTGCTTCGGGAAACAAATTTTTTCCAAATTAGGCATTACTTTCGAAGATAACCTATGAAAGCCTGTTTTCCCGTTCTGGTCATTCTCTTATCCTGTGTTTATTGTCCTGCCCAGCCAAACACGGAATCCATACTAAACCCCGGGGAGCTAAATGCTTTTACGGTTGAACTTTGGCAACGCGGACAGTACGACTCGGCACTGGACTATGCCGAAAAAACAAGGTCCCTGGCACTGGAAACCGGGGATTCGCTCATACTTGCAAAAAGTCTGAATAATATCGGGATGATCTATGGCAGCAAGGGAGATCCTGCTAAAGGCATATACTATTACGAACAGTCTCTGGCCATTCTAAAAGCTTCCGGAGCCAAAGACAAAATCCCTGTAGCTTTATTGAACCTTGGAATAGCATATAGATCACAGGGAATTTACGACAAAGCACTAACAAACTATTTTGAAGCAGCGACCCATTTTGAAAAGAAAAAGGAATTAATGAACCTGTCATCTGCTTTCAATTCTATAGGGATCATTTTTAGAATCGAAAAAAATTACAAAAAAGCCTTGGAATACCATGCTCATGCCCTCAGGGTAAGAAAAGAAATAGCATATGAAAAAGGAATAGCCAGCTCTCTAAATAATATCGGAATGGTCTACATGGACCTGAGCAACTATGATTCGGCTTTGTATTACTTCAATCAATCACTCAAACTAAAAGAAATAGGAAACCTGCCCGGTGAAAAAGCGAGCACCTTGACTAATATTGCCGAGGTCTACTATTTAAAAACCGACTATTCCCTGGCTGAAACCTATTACCTGATGGCCCATAAGTTAGTGGAAGAGGCTGGCGACAAAATTGGCTTAGCCATATCCTATTACGAACTGGCGCGATTGAATATCGCTAAGACAGATTATGTCCTTGCTGAAAGGCAAGCCTTAATGTCCATCAAAATAGCCTATGAAACCGGTGCTTCAGATATACGCCTGAAATGTTTTGATCTGCTTAAAAAACTGTATACCATCCAAAAAAACTTTGCAACAGCCCTACACTACGCCGAACAATTTATTGCGTTGAACGATTCATTACTGGGTCCGGAAAAACAAAAATTCCTCTCGCAACTCGAGGTCAAATATGAAACAGAGAAAAAACAGCGCGAACTACTTTTAAAAGATCTTCAACTCGCTGCAAAAACCTCGTATAACAATAGCCTGATCATTACTTTGGTATTACTAACAGCAGTTATTGTTTTGCTGCTGCTTTTATTCCGAAACCGGAATGCCTTTGCCAAAAAGCTGGACATTGTGATCAGGGAACTACACCATCGGGTAAAAAACAATTTCCAGGTGCTGTTGTCACTTTTTAACCTTCAACTGGCGAATGTTCAGGATGAATCAACAAGGGCACTTATCGGAGCCAACCGAAACCGGATCACGGCCATGATGCTAATTCACAGCGGACTCTATTTTGATAAAGACACTACCCGGGTAAAAATCGGGAACTATATCCAGACCCTGGTGGAAAATCTCTTGCTTATTTATGAATTGTCCCCTGAACGCATCCGGATCCACTATGATATTGACGAAAACCTGGATATCGATGTAGACAAATCCATTCCCCTGGGCCTCCTGATCAATGAGCTGGTAACAAATGCCCTGAAATATGCCTTTGATGCCAAAAACCGGGCTCCCACCCTCCATATTTATTTTCATAAAATCGCCGGCCAATATTGTTTGCGTATAGAGGACAATGGTCCGGGCATGGATCAATCGGAATCTAAAAAGTCTTTTGGCCTGAAACTAACCGAATCGCAAGCCAGACAATTAAAAGGAATAATTAAAATGAGCCAAAACAACGGCCTGCATTATGAAATCGTATTCCCTTGATCCCAATCCCCAAGACACCAATTCCCAATCCCCACGAAAAAAAGCTCTCCCAAAAATATGGGAGAGCTCGAGTAAACACTGCATGTCAAGGCTCCTGTAAAAGCTGAGCATGGACATAAAGCGGTGTTGAAACAATGGAAACGGGGATGGTTTTGGTCACGTATCCGGTTTTGCTAAAAACGAGTTTGTAACTCCCATTGGCCACATCGTTAAAGAAATAGTGTCCTTCTGCGTCTGTTCCTGTTTCATCAACAAGAACATCAAGGGAAGTTAACAGTTTCACACAGACCCCCTCCAGGGAATCCAGGGTGGTGCTATCGGTTACCGTACCCCTTAACATGGGTATAGGATCTTCATCATCCCTTCCCTGGCATTCCGAATCTACAAACTGAACGAGAGATTCATCCTGCGCCTTATTGTTTTCGGATTCATATTTAGAGCATCCGATTACGAGCGCCACGAATACGATCGCGGTTGTTAACATTACTTTTTGCATTGTTTTGTGGTTTAAAAGATTACTGATTCCCGAAAACACACCTCTTCCAATGCCGCTCAAGCGGGTAACATGAAGGCTGGATCGGCAATACCAATTGCCGGTTGAAGAAGTGTTAGGGGAGAGAAATGAACTGATCCTAAAACCTGCGCGGGTAAGGCTGCTCTCCAACAGCCCGGATCAGTTCAAAAAATCAAAAACCTCAGAAATAAAGCTGAATCAAAAGGTTCTGAACGGATGGCATTATGCCTGGGTCTTCCTGACCCAATTGATCCCTTTCTCAGCAGCTTTCCTTCATTTGTTTTTTGGTTTGTAGACCTACGTGTCAATTAACAAGTACGAAGATGGAGGGGGGAACCGGGAATATTTTTACGTTACTGTACCCGTGATTACGTTCATTGGAACACGTTTTTACGTGTTTTTTACGTGTTTTGGAAAAAATGGGATAAGATTGCTTATTTTCAAACCAATGAAAACCAAACATATCCTGAATATTCTGAAATTATTGGCCGAACGGGAACACCAGTCACTTGACCGCCATGGATTTGGAAAAATGAGTGAGGCTATTTGCAAGCCCTACCCCGCCGAAGTCATCAGCCAGCGTTATTTGTATGACCTGTACAGGAAATCGCTAAAGAAAATAAAGCTTGGGGTTGAATCTTCCAGTCCACGGAATTACCAAATCGATATGATTGCTAAACACCTGGGTTACCCCTCCTATTTGCAGTTCGAATCCTATCAGGAAACGAAAGTCTCTCCCATTTTAAAAGCATGTACCGGGAACTGGTGGAGTTATGTCCGGGCCAATGCGGGAGAATTTTTGTTTAAGGCCCCTGTTCGCATTCTTTTGGATGAAAGCACGAATCAGGTAAAGATGGAAATGCGTACAAAAGGACGCGTTTTTAAAGGATTGGTACATGAAGACATTGGCTGTTTGACCAGCTACCTGGATTCAGGGAATGGAAAAAAGCTGGCTGTTGTATTCAAACTCGGAAATACGCCCGTCTTTGAACTCTTGCAGGGCGTTTTTAGCGGAATATCCTCTGCCGGCGACCCGATATCCGGTAGAGAAATCCTGGTGAGGGAAACAGAACTGACCTTCGAGGACATGCATTGGAAGCAGTTGCCTTTGGCTGATGAAACCACCGAACCCCGTATTCGGAATTACTTTTCCGTCTATGGCCAGAACTGCATAAAAATCAGGGAGGTGAGTTCGTTTACCCTCTCCGATTTGGACCTGACGGGGGCTTAATGCATGAAAGGATTACTTATGGAAAGCAAAACAGCCCTTTGGGAAAAGAAATAGTATACCATGTTATTCCGCCATGTATTTTGATGGAAAACATGGAATTGGATGCATAGCCAACGATTGGCCATTATTATGATCGCAGCGATCGGGATGCTCACCCTTTTTATGCCCTGGGTGAATGGCCCCTTACCGGGCAGCATGAATACGCTCAAGCAAGATGGCTGGATCATCCCGGCCTTGTTTGCCATTCCGACTCTGCTATGCCTGATCCGGGACAGAACAATGCCTCTGACCGGCATAAAGTTCTATGCGGCGATACTTCCGGCTGTATTTATTGCCCTGTTCGCTATAGGAAAGATGATGGATTTCCGGTCGATGTTCGATAATCTCGTGCTGGATCCCCCTCTCAACGGATTGATCGAGACGCAGGTTTCGATTGGGTTTGGGTTGCACCTGTTGGTTCTGGCTGCCTTGGTTTTGCCGGTGGTGGCGTGGAGGATGAAATAGACCATGGACCCCGCCTTCGTTCATTGAAATTTGATAAACCCGGTTTGTTAAAGAGAGCTATGGCGGGCGCGGCATAGCCAGGCGTGGCAAAAACACCAATTTATCGCCCTCCAACCAACTTAGAACAAGCTAACGCTACCGAAATCGAATGGGCAACTTGATGGTCATGCTCACCCGTTTTGTGTCCATTCTTGCGGGAACAAAAGTTTTCATATTTCCCAGGGCACTGATTACTGCGGCATCCAGCTTTTCACCACCGCTTTTTAGAATAACGATATTGGTAATCGCTCCACTTGTATCCACAACAAACAAAACTTCTACCCGGGTGTTTTTTTTTGTTTTTAGATTGAAGGAATCCAGTGCTGCATTAAGATCCTGATTGAATCCCTCGGTTCCTCCAGGGTACAGGGGCATGATTTCGAGATGTTCCACCCTGTCAGGTGTGTATATCCGGGTTGTATCTCCATTCATTGTTGACTGCCCAAATGCGCGGACAGTGATCAGGCTGATAAAAATCAAAAGAAACAGGGGTCTTTTCATGGTTGGTTTTAAGGTTTATTCGGGTTAAACAACGCCTGCAAAATAACCAATTTTCGCTCAATGCCTTTGCGGGTTTTTGGCCGTAAATGCAACAGAACGGCTTGAGAGAAGAAAAACACACGGCCATGTGCCGTACATTTACTTTTCATCCGAATAGACCAGGTCTTTGTAATAATAGAATTCTTTTATAAAGTCTTTATCCGTTACAGAAAAGCCGGTGCAGGTTGTCGGACCCACAAAATTTAAGTGCGTATCCTGGCCAATTTGTTTATCCATTTTGAAAGAAAGGAAATACGTTATGCTTGGCGGAAAGCTGCTTCTGATATCCGGGTCGGATATTTTATAATGGACGGAAACCAGGGAATCGTTGGCTATATAAAAAGTGACCTGCTCAGTTCCCCCGCAGGGAAGCCATTTAAGGTAATGTATCGCTGTTAACTTCTCATTTTCAAAGTTTACCACAACCGTTCTTTGATTGAGCGTGTCTTCAAACAGCCAGGTTGAATCAGGATTTACCGCGATCAGACTATCTGGTCGATCCTGTGCTTTTGAGGCGCCAGGAATAAAACAAAGGGAAAATAACAGGAAGATTAACCGGTTCATGTTGATCGTGCCCGGGTATTCGGCTCTTTTTTTCATAAGCGGACGTTTAAACAAATATAGAGGGCGAGTCTTTAAGCTCCCTACATCATTAAACATCCTGAAACGCCAATATGTTGCAAACCACAACCCAAATGATACTTTTTAATACCAAATGATCCTATTTGATACCATTTGATCCCTTTCAGGCAGGTGAATAAAGGTAGATAGTCCGTAGATAGTCCGTAGATGACCCGTAGATAAGCCGTAGATAGTTCGTGTTTAGTTCGTGTTTAGTTCGTGTTTGGACTATAGACCATGGACCATGGACCATGGCTGTGTTTGTGTTTGTGGACGTAGAGACGCCGATTTATCGCGTCTCTACACGAACGGAACAACCCGCTCCCACGCTCTCCCGCTCCGGCCGAAGGCCCGCTCCGGCTGTGTTTGTGGGATGTAGAGATGCAAGATTTTACCTCTCTACACCAACGGAACAAGCAAGGGACCGAACGACATGGAGTTTGAAAATCACTTAACCTAAATATTGGGATCACGACTTGATTTGCGTCTCCTTCTTAAGGATTGCGATTCGGTGGGACACCGAACCGCTACTATACGAACGGAACGACCCGCTCCCACGCTCTCCCGCTCCGGCCGAAGGCCCGCTCCCCCGCTCCCGCGGTGAAGCGAACGACGTGGGATGAAGTGAGCGACAAAGGAGTTCTACTTCATCTCGCAGGAGTTCTGCTTCACCGAACTAATAAATAACCTTGATCGTTTTTATGCGGCCATTGGAGATAATATGGGCAATATACATCCCACCCCCGCTGTTTTCAGCCGGCTTATAGGTTACCGTTTCACCTCCGTTTATCAGTCCTGAGGCAAACAGCTTTTGTCCCATGATGTTGTAGATCTCCACCCTGGCGGTGGCAGAAGTATTCGTGTTGTTGTACGTTACCCCGATACCATTCTCATTCGTAAAGGCCCAGGACTTTTCCCGGCTATAGGGTTCGTCGATGCCAGTAGCCGTTTTTAGCGTAAAATTCAGCGTAAAACGGGCGCCGGAATAAGCCGCATCGTGTTGAAAGGTGTAGTTCTTATCCAGCAAGCGGGTTTTAATGCCCGTTTTGTGGTCTACCAGCTCCACATCATAGGCGTTGCTGTATTCAGCGGTTTCGGGACGAAATGTATACGTCTTGCCATCTGCCAGCGACTCCATGAACAAAGGCATACTATAGGCCTCTTTTATCGGCAAAACGTTCAGTGCCATCATCGCGCCTTCCACCCGGGTATACAAGGTAGGCACCACAGCCGATAGGGACCTGAATTTGTAGATATCCAGGGCAGGATCGGTACCTTCTGTGGCTGCTTCATCAAAACATACCGAAAACTGGTCCTGGTTTCCATCGGCATCCTCTACCGTTACCCTGAAAATATCAAACTCCCTTTTGAAGTAAGTAGTGGCAGGCATCGAATCGATGCGGCCGGTGCGCATGCTGTTTTTAAGATGGATGGATTGTCCGTATGCCGTAGCTTTTACCCAAAAACCCATGAAGGGAGGAATTTGGCGGATAGCGCCATAGGCACTTGCACCGGAGTTATTGTAACTGTTCATGCCCGATTGGTTCAGGCCGATCATTTGTCCTGTACCCTGGTCCCAGATATGGATGGCCTTATAGGGAGTGCCAAAGTCGGCATCATTGATCAGGCTGTATACGCTCAGGTTACCGGGAAAATAGTTGGGGATCAGGTTCCATCCCTGCTGATCGGTGCTGTTGGCAGCAGTTGGCGGGTCAAAGGTGTTCCCGAGGGGAAATACTTTGGTACCGTCGTTGGGAGCACCACTTATTGAAACGGTTGAGCTGAAATTAAAAAGTCCGGAACCGGTATTATCCAGGTAGATGGTATAGGCTTTGTCTTCATTATGGGAACTGGCATTGGCTTGCATCCAACCCATAGCATAGTTGCCACCAAGGGGAGCCAATGGGCCATCAGTGGCGTCCCAATAATACACATTCCGTTCACCTGTCGGGCTATGGTTGCTGCACAGGGTATTCAGGCCGGTTTCGAAATCATTGACCAAAGCACCTACGGGCAGGGCAAACAGGCGCCAGCCGGTGCTCGTGCTGCCGATCGTTTTTTCAAACGTGATGGTACCGGAAACCGATCCTCCGCCATTGGGTGTGTTGCTGCCGTGCAGTAAACTTCCCCCGTCGCCGATGGTAAGTAAACTGTTGGTCGTTAATGTTGTGCCTGTTGATACCTCGATCACCCCGTAATGGGTAAAGGCATTACCGCTGAGTGCCTGTGCCCCGCCGCTTTCAAAGCGCAGAGTCCCCGGGCCGGATGTTCCATTGCCGTTGTTGAACAAGGTACCGTGGATCGTTGCCGTAACGCCACAATCCAGGGTAAGAACGAAACCGCTGGCTATCGTCAGGTTTTTGCAGGTAAAGGCACCCGGCGTCGTATTGCTGGCAATAATGACATTGGAAGAACCTTGTGGACTGCTCGTCCAGCTTGTACCATTCCAGGTTGTGCTTTGGGCATTGGCATGGATGGAAAAGAATAAAGCCGGAAAAAAGAAAAGAAATGCGAAAAGTGGCCGGTAGTTGAGCACACGTTTTCCCTGGGAACATAGGATAGGTTGCATAGGATAGTTGATTTAGAGTAAACCTTTCATCACAGCAAAGGGGTTTGCTTAAAAATCGTTCAGGAAATATACCTGTCTCATGCAACATACCCGTTATAATGCAGAATTATTGATAATCATTTCCGCGCTAGTCCATAGACCTTGGGCTACCGCTAACTAAATATTGGGTTCAAGGCTTGATTTGCATCTTACTAAAAAGGGTGCGATTCGGTGGGACACCGAACCGCTACTATACAAACGGAACAACCAGAGACGGACCAGCGTGGGTATTATAAGTGACCCCTTTCGCTTCCGTTTATCGAAAACTACCAAGCCACGGAAAAGTAAAACACACTCCGCGCCTCCGCGCCTCCGCGTCTTTTTACGCCAAGGGAACAACAAAACACCGCTGCGCAAGCCAGGCATTTATTCTTCATTACTTCAAATTATTTGGTCAATAATCCAAATATGATTACCTTTATGGTTGAGAATACCCTCTCGTTCTTTAAATACTTTATCCCGAATCAAACACCCTCGATGTTCCCGGAGCAATTGCCGTAGGCTTGATTCTCTTAACGAAACTATTTATACAGGAGGCAACACCCGTACACTGGTTTAAAATTAAGCGAATGAAACTGACCATTCTTGTCCTGGCCCTCTTTTTCCTGTCATGCGAAAAAGAAGAGCAAACCCGACGAACACCGAAAAATGAAGTTTGTCTGGAAATTCAATCCTCATCCCCCATCCGTATTTCCGGAAATATCGGTGAAACACAGATCACACAGGCCAGATGTGCCTATGTTGTTCCCGGTGATTCGGTTCACATTCAGATCCAGGCCGAAACACCAACCTACCTGACCATTAAATTGTATAAGAACAATAAGCTGGTTGTATATAAGGCGAATCATTGCGCGTATACGTTTTATCAATTAACGCAGCGGTTTTGACCATGGACCATGGTCTATGGTCCATGGTCCATGGTCGCTTTGGGGGCGTTATGTAACTATTCAGATCAGCCGGACGTTTTACCCGCGCATGAAGGCACCAACCCATGACGACCAAAAACATAACCCCGGCCCTGTTGGGATTACTCTCCGTTATTTTCTTTAACTCGGGGATTACCCGGCACGATGTGGCTGAAGAAGAATACCTCAACTATGCAAAGCAGAAACAGTTCGAAGCTGTCGGGCAATTATTTATTGACAGTGTTCCGGGCGGCTCCTGCGTTTTGATCGGAAAAAACCGTGTTTTAACCGCCGCACACTGCGTCTTCCAGTCCGACTACCGTGCGGATACGCTTGAAATGAACGGACAGACCCTGATTTCTTTCCAACCCTATAACATCCATTTGGTTGACCCTTCCCGGGTATTTGTATCCTTTTTGGGCAAGAAAACGGGTGTACGGCGCATCATCATACATCCGAATTACCAGGACAGTATGCTAAAAGGAACCTGCGATATTGCATTCATTGAACTGGATGCACCCATTAACACCATTCAACCCGCCCGGCTCAACAGGAAATTTAATGAGCTGCACAGCAAGGTGAGTGGCGCCGGTTTCGGGGCATCAGGAAAAGCAGATAAGCCGGAAACCGTAAAGCTCGAAGACAAAAAGATAGCCGGTCAAAATGTGATCGACAGCCTCGGCGGCTACACGTATTCAGGCCAGCCCGCCTTACTTTTTTGTGACTTCGACCATCCAGGGGATACCCTCTGCAATAAATTGGGAAGTGCCCGGCCACAGCAATTAGAATACATATCCTCCGGAGGAGACAGCGGCGGCGGACTTTTTAGCGAAAGCGACTCGGGCTGGGTACTGGTGGGCATCTGCTCAGGGAGCCATACCAACATCGCCCAACTTTTAAAAACAGGCTACTATGGACAAATTATGGAATGGACCCGGATCTCCCTGTTTGTCAGCTGGATCGAAGAAAATGGTAAATAGACGCCAAATCTTGCGTCTCTACGCTATCGGAACAACCAGCGTCGGAGAAGTCCATGGACCATAGACCATGGTCCATAGCTGGTTTGTTGGAACATAGGAAGACCCGCGTTCAGGACCGAAAACCCATGGAGGTCGTAGAGACGCCGATTTATCGCGTCTCTACGACCGGGGACCTATACGCCGATTTTTGCAACACTCGCCCCCTGCGGGATCTAGGTTTTCTTAGGGGGTGCGCATTTTCTATAAATATGTGACCCCCATGGGGTTTTGGCCGTAGCTGCACCAATGGAACAACCAGGAATTGAGCAAGCCTGCCATTACCGGAGCAACCCTTTGCCAGAACATTATTTGGATTTTTAAGACGCTGCGTTTGGATTGCCTGCTAAAAAAACTATTTTTGCACCCGTTACGCTGAAGTGGCGGAATTGGTAGACGCGCTACGTTCAGGGCGTAGTATTCGCAAGGATGTAGGGGTTCGAGTCCCCTCTTCAGCACATTAAAAAGCTTCCCATTCGGAGGCTTTTTTTGTTTTCAGGAAAATCTTATTTCACCACCATAAATGGACCAACCGAAAGCCTGTTGCTCTCATGGCCGGCGGCATCGATGAGCCACACAGAATAAGTGACTTCCTCCTGGTTGCCGCTGCCGGTGATCACGGTGCTGGGAATGGAAAAATGGAGCTCGCCCTGTATGCCCACGGAAGCACCCCCGGGAACCAGGTCCTGGATGCGGTATTTGTATACAAGACCAATACGGGTATCCTCCACAAACAGGTTTTTGACATTGGGATCGTTGCTGCCCAGGTCACCATCGCCGTCTACATAGTAGATCACAAAATAAATGGAATCGACATTCTCCTTGATCACCGCAGGACCGGCCTGTTCAAGGTCGATTACAGGAGCATTGCTGACAGGCGCGTCATCCGGCTGGCAGGAGACCACGAATAAAAGCAGGACAAGCAGGATTGGATAGAGTTTGTTCATTTGACGATAAAGGCGAAAAGGTCTTTGTAGTAAAAGGGCGTGCCGTTCTGTGGAAACTCAGCAGAACTGCTGTGGTGCTCATCCTGGCAATAAAAACGGAAATATACGGTCTTATTGGGCTGAAACTGCGATGAGTTCAGCGACACGATGATATAATCCTGGATCAGATAGATGGCGGGCTTTACCGTGGCTGCGGAAAAGTCGTCTTCGTCATAAGAAAATTTAAACTGCAGGTTTTTGAGTTTGCTGGTCAGCGTGCTGTCGTCCTTGACCTGGACCCCCAGGGTAAAGTTGATGCCGGGCGGAACGATAAAGGGCGCGGGGAAACGTCCGTCAAAGGTGGTATCCAGCCGCTGGTTCAGGGAATCCAGGGCAAAACGGTTAATGACCTGGGGCTGCAAATTGGGATAAACGGCCACATTGCCGGCTACGTCTTTACATCCGCCATTGATCCAGGCTTTGATATTGTTCAGTTGTGTCTCGCTCAAAGGATCCGCATACAGGGGCATCCTCCCCAAAACCGGATCATCGGTGGTTAAACGTTCGATCAGCCAGGATTTGTCGACATTATGGGGTACAACCCGGTATGTGAAACTGTTCTGGGCGTCATTCTTCACCACAGGATGATACACCAGGTTCTGGTATGCGCTTTCTATACTGCGGAAATCGGGTTCAAAGCTCCCATCATGGCATAAGGGAACGGCACAACGAACCGAAAATATCTGCTTGTGCAATCCGGCAAAAGAGGTCGGATCCAGGCTGTCTTTGTTCGTGTTGTTATTGTTGTTGTTTTGTCCGGCAAAGGGATCAGGCTGGTCATCCGGCACTTCCTTGTAACAAGCCACCAGAACCAGCAATACACCAAAAACGAGGAATCCTTTTTTCATATAAATGCCTCCTGTAAATATTTTCCGGGCAAGGTCACCCCAAGTTCCGTATCGAAGCCAAGCACCTTCGCAATAGTCGGCACGATATCGATACTTTCTCCATAAACGGTATTCACCACTTTATTTTGTTGCACCACTCCGGAGGGTCCGAGTATCATACCAAACAACTCACGCGACATGGCGTCATCGGTGGTATGGTCGAGTCCTCCCCTGCCATTCTGGTCTTTGATGCTGTTTTCCGTTCCGTTCCGGCCGATCTCGGGGGCAATGATCAATACGGTATCATTGGCCATTCCGGGGGTATTTTGTATGGTATTCCAGAGGTGGTTCACAGCCCAGTCGGCGCGGCGCAAAGCATCGCAGTATTGGGTAAAGTTATTGTGGCACACATCCACCCCGAACATATTCACCACCATCAGCTCGGGCTTAAATTCCTGCATCACCTTTTCGGCATAGAACACGTTGCGCATGTCGCCGTTCATCACACCGGGACCGAGCCCCCAGGGGTTGGTATGTTGTCCGGCAGCCAGTTGCTGGAACATGGTATCCATGAACTCCATGATCTTCACCTGGTCTTCAGCCAGGTTGCTGATGCCCGAGTTCGAAGCTGAACCGCTTCCTTTAAAGCCTCCGTTCAGGAAAGTTTTCATCTTATCCAGCTCCAGCTGCGTAGCCGCGTTATGCTGCAAGGGATTGCCAAAAGCCTGGTAGCCCGTTCCGCTAAAAAAAGTGGTAGGTGAAAGCTGGTTGGCGCCGTAAAGCGGACCATATCCCGGATAAGTGGAATAATTCAAGATCGGGTACAGTTCATTGGTATGCGAGATCCACCAGGCATTCAAAGCCGACTTATCCGGCGTGCTGTGTTTGCGGTACAGCTCGAACAGGGTCGGATATGGCGGACGTTCCAGTAAACTCAGGCTATTGTCGGTATAACGTCCGGTTAGCGCAGTGGTATGGCCGTTGTAGTGACCGGATGGTCCGTTGAGGTAACGAAACTGCTTAAACAGGGTTCCGCTACCCTGCAGGGGGCTATTGACCGGAGCCGGCAAGTTGGCGATGCTGTTGGCGATATCGGGGCTAATGCTTTCATTCCCGCTTAACAGGCCGCGCATCAGGTTCCCTTCGGCCTTCTGCACCGATTCCAGGTTACGTATCCCTCCGGCAAAGAGGCAAAACACCACGTGGTTGACCAAACGGGCCCCACTGGCAGCAAAAAGGCGGCCCGTGGGCAGGATATAAGGCATACCGATCACACCGGCAGCGGTGAGGGCGGTATTGCGGATAAAATCTCTTCTTTTCATGGTTCAGGATCAATAATGGCGGTACTCTTCCGCACTCATGAGGGCATAATAAATATCTTCAGGGAGCAACTGGGAATTGGCGTTGATGCTGTTTGTAAAATACCAGCGCTCCATTTCGCTTGCTTCCCGCACAAAAAAACGTTCGAAGGTGGCATCAATAAAAGCATCCGGGTCACTTTGCATTTCCTGCTGGGTGGATTTGATGATACCGGGCTTTACCAACAGGTTGCGTATGATCAGGTCAATGACCAGGGCCTTGTCACCCACCGAATTGTATCCGGCCAGCAGGGCGTTGAGTTCCTGCGCGCTTATCTGTTGGCCAAAAAGGTCGGAATAGGCGATGGACACAAATTGAATATCCGATTTCAGGTTGTTTTTTTGTCCGCTCTGGCTCACATAAACCGGGTCAATGGCATAGATATTTTCTATTTCCTTCCTGCATGAGGACAGCAGGAGCACAAGGAATAATACGCTCAGTAGCTTTTTCATTGTTTGAAATAAGGGTCAGAACTTAAAAAATAACGTTGAATGGCCCCCAGGTCGTGGGTTTGGAGGTAGGGAAGCGCGAGCAGCAGCACTTCATCCTGGGTAGCTTTCCTAAAAAGGAACTGGTTGGCCACGGCATGCACCTGTCCTTCGGCATAACTTTCCGACTCAAAGAAGATGCGGATAAAATCTGCCTTGCCGGCTCCGGTTTCGAGGAAAAGGCTGCTATTGCCCCCATCCACCATGGTTTTTCCTTTAGAAAGTTCCTGGGAGGATGGATAACGATCCAAAAAATGCTGGAACATGGAAACCACAAAATTTTCGGTGCCCATGTTGATCTGGTCGTAATAGGGATTATCGATATAACGCCGGTGCAATTCCACCGCATCGATGCTGTCCTGCATAAAATGTACGGATGCCAGGATCAGCTTTTCCATACGCAGCTTATTTTCCTCCAGGATGGGTTTGATAAAATTGAGGCTGGTATCCTGCAACTGAAGAAGCAGAAGCTGGTAATCCCGGATCATGATGGCGCTGTCTATCCCCTGGATCAGGTCGAGTTTGGCCCGGTAGGCCACATTGATGCGGTATTCGGCTGTATTTTGGATCTGGTCTATGAGTTGCTCCCGTGCTGCTTTACTGGCCGGGTTAGCCACAAAAAGGGCCTGTGCGGCCATAAATTCGGCATCGAGGGCTTTCCGGCCCACCAATCCGATATAGATGCGGTTGATATAATTATCGATGGTAAGCTGGCTGA
>JAKFCJ010000112.1:0-43236 GCA_036676705.1 Bacteroidota bacterium | reverse complement strand
TTACGCCGCTGAATTTCGTCGCGTATGGCGGCGGCTTTGGCATAGTCTTCCACCTTCAGCGCTTTTTCGAGAAGCTCCTCCAGGTCTTTCATGCTCAGGCTCGGGTAATCGTCGCCGGAGCGGATACCCGGGGCATCCGGTGATTCGGGACGTGCAGGCCGTGCAGGGCTTGAGTCGTCTTCCTCTTCTTCGATGAGGATACCGGCCACGTTCATGATCTCCTGGTTGGTATAGATGGGGCATTTAAAACGTACAGCCAGCGCAATGGCATCGGAGGTACGGGCATCTATTTCGTAGGTTTTACCACCTTGTTTGCATACGATCTTGCTGTAAAACACGCCCTCCTGCAGGTTATGGATATGGGCTTCCAGCACCTCGATATCAAAGGTTTTGCAAAACGACACGAACAGGTCGTGGGTCATGGGCCGGAAGGGAACGATCTTTTCAATTTCAATGGCAATAGCCTGGGCTTCAAAGCTCCCGATTATGATAGGAAGCTTGCGTTCGCCTGCTTCTTCTCCAAGGATCAGGGTATAAGAACCGTGCGTATGACCCGAAGTGAGTCCAATAATATCCAGGCGTATTTTATCCATCTTATTGGGCGGCTTTCAGTTCTTTGGCTGCGGCGATCAGGCGGGGCAATACTTCGAAGGCATCTCCAACGATCCCGTAGTCGGCCACTTTAAAAAAGGGCGCTTCCGGATCTTTATTGATGGCAACGATCACCTTGCTTGAACTCACTCCTGCCAAATGCTGAATGGCTCCTGAAATTCCTACTGCAATATACAAGTTAGGTTTGATGGTTATACCAGTTTGTCCGACATGTTCTTCATGTGGACGCCAATCCATATCCGCAACCGGCTTGGAACAGGCCGTGGCAGCGCCAAGTGTAGCGGCCAGATCTTCGATAAGTCCCCAGTTTTCCGGTCCTTTCATTCCCCGTCCGCCTGATACAACCACTTCGGCTTCGGTAAGCGGAATTTTTCCCTGTACTTTATTGATGGACAGTGCTTTTACGCGGTAGGCGGCATCCGAAACAGCGGCGCTAAAGGCTTCAACCGGAGCGTCATTTCCGCTTTCTTTGATGGCAAAGGTATTTGGGGTGATGGCCAGGACTTTCACCACAGCGGTCAAACTTACCTGGGCAAAAGCTTTTCCGGAGTATACCCCGCGTTTTACCTGGAATCCGTTGCCGGTATCGGGAACGCTGATCACGCCACTGGCTAAGGAGGCTTTTAATTTAACCGCGAGGGCAGGAGCGATGGATTTTCCGTTATAATTATTCGAGATCACAACCACCCGCGCACCGCATTTTCCGGCAGCATCCGCAAGGGCTTCGGCCATGGCAGCCGGACGGTCTTCGCTGAGGGTCGTTTTCCATACTTTACTGGCACCGAATTTTCCTAAGGCAGCCAGGTCAGCATCAGCGGGAACCTGCGTGGAGGCGCATAAAACGTTTACCTCTACACCCAATTTATCCGCCACTTCTTTTCCATAGCTTACAGCTTCGAAAACGGCTTTTTTGAATTTTCCTTCAGAGGACTCGGCAAATATGAGAATGCTCATTTTTTAAGGGCTTATTTATGGATGAAATTAGATGATCTTGGCTTCCTGATGCAGCATATGGATCAGGTCGCCGGCCTTTTCGGCATCGATAAGTTTTACCGCGCCTTTGGCAGGAGGCAGTTCAAAAGAGAGCGATTGTCCCAAAGCCTGGACTCCGGAAGCTTCCACTACCTGAAGGGGTTTGGTCCGTGCGGCCATGATCCCGCGCATATTGGGAATACGGGGTTCGCACAGGTCTTTTTGCGCACTGGCAACAAGGGGTAAAGAAGCTTTAACTGTTTCTTTTCCTCCGTCAATATCCCGCACCGCTGTAACATCGGTCCCGGCTACATCTATTTTAGTCACGATATTGATATAAGGAAGGTCCAGGTGGGCGGCGATCAGTCCGCCAACCAATCCTCCATTATAATCGATGGATTCACGTCCTGTAAGGATCAGGTCAAAACCCTGGGATCCGGCCCAATTCGCGATCTCCTGTGCTACCAGGGTGGCATCAACAGGTTCGGCATTGATGCGGATGGCATCATGGGCGCCTATGGCCAAAGCCTTACGTATGCTGGCTTCCGAGTCGGCAAGGCCAACATGGATAACCGTTACCGTTCCTCCCTGGGCTTCGGTAAGCTCAAGGGCGCGGGTCAGCGATAATTCGTCGTAGGGATTGATGATGTATTGCACACCGGAAGTATTGAACTTGGTGTTATTGTCCGTAAAGGTTATTTTCGTCGTGGTGTCGGGCACAACGCTCATGCACACTAGGATCTTCATGTATAATCTTAACGTTTGTTAGGTTAAACGGAAGCGCGAAATTAGGAATATAAACCCGAATAAAAAATGGCAAATACACGCCTGGAACAGGTAATGACCCTTTTAAAGGCGGAGCCCGACGATGCTTTTTTGAATCATGCTCTGGCTATGGAATATGTAGCGGCAGGGGAAGATAAGCGCGCGATCGTTGTGATGGAACACCTGTTAGAAGTGCATGGCGACCATACCGGAACTTATTATCATCTGGGACATGCCTACATGAGAGCAGGCAATAAGGAAGCAGCCATGATGGTATGGGAGAAAGGTATAGAAACATGCAAACTTCTCAAAAAACAACATCACCTTGCTGAGCTTCAAAGTGCCTACAATGAAGTGATGTTTGGAGATGACTAAAAAAATATACACCAAAACTGTCCTTTGGAATAGATTTTGGCAAAGACATAAAAAACACACCGCTATGAAAAAGCAAATCTTACCCCTCATGCTTGTTACTTCCCTGCTGGTACTGGGAAGCTGCTCCCAACGTCAGGTTACCCGTATTAACCCCGACGAACAAACCGACCTCAGTGGTCGCTGGAACGATACCGACAATAAGATCGTAGCCGAAGACATGATCGACCAATCCATCGACAAAAACTGGCGCACCGAATTCGAAGCCCTCAAAAGCCGCAAAGCCGTTGTGATCGTTGGAAGGATCAAAAACAACACCTCCGAACATATCGACCCGATCGCCATCATCAAACAGATCGAATCGGCCTATGTAAACACCGGAAAAGTGCGTGTGGTAGCCACTGCCGATGAGCGTAAAGAAGTGCGCGACGAACGCGAAGACCAACAGATCTTCGCCAATGAAGAAACCCGCAAAGCCTGGGGCAAGGAAAAGGGCGCCGACTTTATGTTAATGGGCGTACTTTATTCAGTTACCGACCAGTATGCCAAAGAAAAGGTGGTTTCTTACCAGATCGATTTTGAGTTGATCGATATCGAAACCAACGAAAAGGTATGGATGGGACAATCCAAGATCAAAAAGCATATTAAAAACTAATTCACCTTGAAGGCTCATCATACATATCGCTGGTTCAGAACAGGGATATGGATAGGGATGTTCGCCCTCGCATCGTGTTCACAGATCGCCTTAAAACAGGGAGAGATCAACGCCTCCCTCTACCAGGGTAACGTACAACAGGCTTATGATGTGCTGAACCAGGACATCGACAAATGGAAAAAAGACCGCAACGCCTTATTGTACTACTGGAATAAAGGCACCCTGGCATGGATGCTCGGGAAATACCAGGAAAGTTCGGAACTGTTCCTTATCTCCGACTACTACCTGGAAGATATGTACCGCAATTATGCCAATACGGCCGCGTCATTGTTCATCAACGACAAGGTCAGGCAGTACAGCGGGGAAGATCACGAACGGGTCCTTTTCCATTATTACCAGATACTGAACTTCATGCAACTGGGCAAAATCGAATCGGCCCAGGTGCAGGCACGTCGCCTGATGCTCGAACTGTACCGGCTCGACGACCGCTATAAGGATGCGCCTAAACTATCCATAAAGCGCTACCAGGAAGATGCCTTCGCGCATTTGCTGATCGCGCTGGTTTTTGAATCGGCCGGCGACCTCGACAATTCTTATGTATCCTATAAAAACGCCTACCGCATTTTTAATGAAGACTATGCGCTTTTTTATGGAGTAAAAATGCCGGGACAGTTAAAACAGGATATCATGCGTATGGCGTGGCGTTTGGGATTTTATGATGACCTTGAACGTTATGAAAAAGAATTCGGACTCACCTACGACCGAAAACAAAGCACCAGGGGAGGGAATACCGTTTTCTTCTGGAACAACGGTCTTTCTCCCACCAAACAGGAGGTAAGCCTCAATTTTGCCGTGGTGCGCGGCACAGAGCCGGGATGGGTGGTTTTTGTCAATACCGATTATGGCTTTGCCTTCCCGGTTTATGTGGGCGAGGATAAAACCGCCAGTGGCAGTTCGTTCAGCCAGGTGGACATGGTCCGGGCTACCTTTCCGAAATATTTTACCCGGGGTGCCTATTTCAACCGGGCAAAAGTGGTAGCAAAAGGACAGGAATATCCGATGGAGATCATTGAAGACGTGAGCGCCGTGGCCCATAAAGAACTGGATGACCGATTCCATGAGGAAATAGGCAAGACCCTATTGCGGCTGGCATTAAAGAAGGCGGCTGAATACGAATTGCGGAAAAATAACCCCGAAGCAGGTGCCGCGTTAGGGCTGGTGAACTTTTTCACCGAGCAGGCCGACACCCGTTCCTGGGAATCTTTGCCGCACCAGATCAGTTATACCCGCCTGGACCTGGAGCCGGGAATGCAACAATTCGTGCTGCGTACAGAAACCGATGTGGTGATCCAGGACCATCCCATTTCGCTGTATGTACCAAAACAGGGTATGGTTTTCGGCGGATTTCATACCTTGCAGCCCGGGCAGGTTGTCCGTTAGCGTATGCCAGAATTTAAAGAAAAGAATCCCTCCTTCAGGGAGAATATCCGGGAAAAATTAACCCGCCAGCATTTTATGAAACACCTCGGTGTCCGGCTCACGCGTATTGAAGCTGGTTATATTGAGGCCGAAATGGATTTCGAAAAGTCCCTTCAGCAACAAAATGGCTTTTTGCATGGAGGGGTGAGCGCCACTTTATGCGATATCAGTGCGGGTTTTGCGGCCTACAGTCTGGTGGAAAGCGATGAGGGCGTGGTAACCGGCGACTTGCGGGTGTCTTACCTGAACCCCGGGGATGCGCCAAAATACCTGGCCAAAGGCTGGGTCATCAAAACGGGGAAACTCCTGAATTTTTGCGAAAGTGAAGTCTGGGGAATTTATCCGGAAAAAGAAGCGGTTTTGATCGCTAAGTCGAGTTCGACCATGGTGACGGTTAAGGCAAAAGCCATCGAATTGCGAAGTTAAGGTTGAGGTTGAGGTTGAGGTTGAGGGAGAATTTGTAGAGACGCCGATTTATCGCGTCTATTTTATGATGTTTAGTTTACCACTGTGGAGCTGTTCCCCGGCCTTGATCCGGTACACGTACATTCCTGAGGCAAGGGAAGCGGTGTTTACCACGATCCGTTGTTCTCCGGCTTCTGCATTGCCATCCATAAGGGTTTGTACTTTGTTTCCCAGTAGGTCATAAAGTTCGATCGTTATTTCCGTGGATACGGTAGTTGTGAAGGCGATTGTTACCGCTTCGGAGCCTAAACTCGGGTTAGGATAAACCTGCACGCTGGTTTCAGCTATAGGTGCTAGTCCCACAAAGGCTGTTACGCGAAAGCCGATGTAGGTATATTCGGTGAAGGTAGGCCAGACATCCCCGGGAATAAAGGAATTAGTCCAGGGCTGACTTGTATCGCTCGCATATTTAGTATACGAAAGAAGGGATAAAGCATGATTGTAACTGTATTCCTCCGATTTGACATTATCTATTCCGATTAGGGGCTGGAATTGATTCAGTTTTTTCGTTGGCACCGGATCGTTCCAGTTATGATCGACCGTATCGCCAGAGGTGTAATTATAACCCGGAATAAAACTATAGGTAACGGCAAAGAGTTTTCCGCGGTCAATGTAGGCTGTATTTGGAACTGCAAGGGTTATGACCTTATACTCCGCCCAGGCCGAATCGCTTTCATCCAATAATATCGTCCATTCTTGTGAGGCACCGGCTCCTTTGCCGTTCACTCTGTCGTAGTCGATCCAGGCCGATGGTTCGGGGTTGTTATCAATAAGGAGATCACCGGTCTTAATAGCAGCACCTTCGTAGATCTGGAATTTCAAGGTGTCAACAGATCCCGGAATAACATGACGGTATCGGTAAGCAATAGAAATGGAATCGATCGAATACGGAACGTGCTTGCTTATCAAGTCAGTATAATAGAAAGAGGTGGGATCAAAAACCTGTCCGGTATGGTGCAGGTTTACCCGGCCCAAATGATATCCGTCGGAGCTGTCACCATAAGCCTGTTGCACAAAAGAATCAGGGAACAGCGTATTATTATCGAACACGGTAAAATGGAGCACTCCTCCATTGTTTGCATCCGCAGCTTCCAGAAAACAGAACCAATTCGTACTGGGTCGTTTTTTTTGATAATCGCTCTGAAATGGCGATACGAAAGGGGTGGGGTTCGTCCCCATAAAGGTGGGGTCCAATTGAACCGGAGATTGTGCCTGGGTTGACCCTCCATTTACTCCAACAAAAACGAGAAATAAAAAATGCTTTTTCATTGATCTTTTTTAAGCCATGGATAAATTAAAACCACCGACCACGAACCTCAGCACTTTAAAAAAAGGGGCTATCTACACGTAGACAGCCCCTTCTTCATTTCCATAAAGGAAGAATTATTTTACGATGCTCAGTTTACCGCTGAGGATCTGGTCTCCGGCAGTGATGCTGTAAACGTAGATTCCTGCAGTAAGTGAAGTTGTGTTTACGTTAGCCACTTGTTGTCCGGCTTCGGTAGCACCATTCATCACGGTTTGTACTTTGTTTCCAAGGAGGTCATAAAGTTCAACAGTTACATCAGCAGACACGGTAGTGGTGAAAGCAATGCTCACGGTTTCGCTGCCCATGCTTGGGTTAGGGTACACTTCGGTAGAATTTTCAGAAATAGTTGGAACCGATACGTTTGGTGAAGATAAACGAACACCAATGTAAGCGTATTCAGAGAAGTTATTCCAGGCATCACCGGGAACGAACTCTTCAGCCCATGGATCGGTAGTGTTAGCAGCATATTTATTGAATGAGCGAACAGTTAAACCGTGGTTATAAGAATCTTCTTCGGTTTTTGCGTTGTCGGTTCCGATAAGTGGCTGGAATTGGTTCAGTTTATTCACCACCGGAGGACTATTCCAGGTTTGATCCAGGGTATCACCAAGGCTGTACGCATATCCGGGAAGGAAACGGTAAGCAACGGCAAAAAGTCCGTTACGTCCGATAGAGGCAACATTAGGCAGGGCTAAACCAACAGTTTTAAACTCTCCCCAGCTGGTATCGGTCTGATCAAGAAGGATCCTCCATTCCTGGGAAGCACCACCACCTTTGCCGGTAGCACGGTCATAAACGATCCATGCAGTTGGCTCAATAATGTTTCCGTTTCCGTCAACAAGATTACCAACTTTTACGCCTGCATCCTGGAACACCTGGAATTCAAGGGTGTCAACAGATCCCGGGATATTGTGGGAATAACGGTATGCAAAAGAGATCGAGTCGATCGTGTAAGGATTGTGTTGGCTCAAAAGATCGGTATAGTAGAAGGATTTCGGATCGAACATTTGTCCGATATTATGCCGTGCTACATAACCTAAAAGGGTACCACCTGCTCCATCTCCATAGGATTGTTTAACCAAAGAATCCGGGAACATGGCGTTGTTATTATAAAAGGTAAAGGCGATAGCTCCTCCTGCATTTGCGTCTGCAGCATCCATAAAAGTAAACCAGTCAGTTACCACTCTTT
This sequence comes from Bacteroidota bacterium, assembly GCA_036676705.1. Classification (GTDB taxonomy): domain Bacteria; phylum Bacteroidota; class Bacteroidia; order UBA8524; family UBA8524; genus UBA8524. The sequence goes on along the minus strand of JAKFCJ010000112.1, from coordinate 35,418 downwards.
TGCCTGCCATTGGAGTGGAGGCAGCAGGTGAAACATAAAGGGTTGGATTAGTGCCCAAAAGGGAAGGGTCCAGTTGTACGGGAGATTGAGCCATCGCTGCTGCTCCGGCTGCTCCTACAAGAACTGCGAGTAAAAGTCTCTTTTTCATTTGTTCTTTTTAAAAGTATAATTTTTACAAAAATAGGAATTTAAGGAGAAACAAGCGCTACATTATGAAATTGTTGGCTCTCTCCCCGTTCAAAAGCATAGACAGATGCCCGTACAATAGGCTGCACGGAAATAAATAATTATTCAATATCTCCCAAAAACGGGCGCACAATGAGCTCTTCGATCACGGTGCCCGGGGAAAGCTGATAAGCATGCCATAGGGTTTCGGCAACCTGGGCGGCATCGATAAAGCGGCTTTCCGGAAGCCCGGAACTGCTCCATGAACTCGTATAGGTTGCCCCTGGAAGTATAGCCGTTACAGCAATTCCCGCCGGTTTTAACTCCTCACGGAGTACTTTCGTCATACCCAACAGCGCAAATTTGCTGATGCAATAACTGCCGCCATTCGGATAGGCTTTGATACTGGCCGTTGAACAGAGATTAAATAAATGGGCATGTTTGCTTTCTTTCATATACGGAATAAGCGCCCGGCTCAAATAATAGGCAGAAGCCAGGTTGGTGGCCATGATCTGTTCAAAAACGCCTTCCTCTTCGTCGCTGATCTGTCCGGGTAGAAAAATTCCTGCGTTGTTCACAAGGATATCGATGGTCTCAAATTCAAAAGCTACCTGTTCGGCAAACCAGAGTAAGGCTTCTTTATCCGACACATCACACACGATGGCCAACACTTTTTGTTCACTCCCCCGCGCTTCCAGCTCATTTTTAAACTGGATCAGTTCCTTGTTGTTCCGGGCACAAAAGGCCACATCGAATCCGGCTTCAAAAAAACGGCGCACGATCGCTTTGCCTATGCCTTTGCTCGCACCACTTACCACAATATTCGGTCTTCTCATCGTTTCACTTCTCTTTTCGGCTGCCGAAGTTAGGAATTAAGACTTTATATTTACGCCCTGAATCCTCATGCTACTATTTTATCACTTCGGACGTTACCTGGTTTTTTTAGCCAGCATGTTTTCCAAACCAGAGAAGTTTGGTATTTATATCCGGCGCACCTTCACCGAGATGGTGAGCATAGGCATCAACTCGCTGCCCATTGTGGCCATCATCGCCCTGTTCTCGGGTGGGGTGAGTACCATACAGACCTCGTACCAGTTGATCTCTACCTGGATCTCCAAAACCATCATCGGCTCCATTGTGAGCGATACGGTCATCCTGGAATTTGCTCCGACCATCACCTGTCTGGTACTGGCCGGAAAGGTAGGCTCCAGTATCGCGTCCGAGATCGGTACCATGAAAGTGACTGAACAGGTCGACGCGCTGGAAGTAATGGGCATCAACAGCGCAGGCTACCTGGTGCTTCCCAAAATTATTGCCGGGGTGATCATGGTTCCCCTGCTCATTATCATTGCCATGTTTTTAGGCATCTGGGGCGGTATGATGGCCGGGCTCGCCACAGGTATCCTTCCTGCTGAAATGTTCATCGAAGGCGCCCGTTCCTCTTTTAAAGAGTTTAACGTCATTTTTGCCTTGATCAAGGCGACAAGTTTCGGGTTTATTATTACCAGCATTGCCAGTTTCCAGGGTTATTTTACCGAAGGAGGTGCCCTGGAAGTCGGCCAGTCTTCCACCAACGCCGTTGTTTACAGCTCCGTAATGATCCTGTGCGCAGATTACGTCATTGCTCAACTTTTCCTCTGATCCATGATTGAAATAATAGGTCTTAGTAAGTCATTTGGCGATAAGGATGTGTTAAAAAACATCAATGTCGCTTTTCCTCCCGGCCAGGTAAATGTGGTGATCGGCGCCAGCGGCAGCGGAAAATCGGTGCTGATGAAATGTATGGTCGGCCTGGTCCAACCCGATAAGGGCAAAATTTTGTATGAAGACATTGATTTCGTAGAGATCGACTACCGCGAAAAAAAAGCTGTACGGGAACAAATAGGCATGCTTTTTCAGGGTTCGGCCCTGTTCGATTCGCTGACCGTGGAAGCCAATGTGGAATTCCCGATAAAGATGTTCAGCCACATGAGCAAAGAAGAGCGCCTCGACCGCGTTAATTTTTGCCTGCAACGCGTTCACCTGGATAATGCCAACAAACTTTACCCTTCCGAACTTTCCGGAGGTATGAAAAAACGGGTGGGCATTGCCCGGGCTATCGCCTTAAATCCCAAATACCTCTATTGCGATGAGCCCAACTCCGGACTCGATCCGGTTACAGCCCGGGTCATAGACAGCCTGATCGAAGAGATCACGGACGAATACAAGATCACCACCATCATCAACTCGCACGACATGAAAACCCTTTTTGATATCGGCGACAATGTGGCTTTTATCTATAAGGGGAACCTGGAATTTTCAGGGAGTATCGAAGATTTTCGTTTAGATCCGAATCCGCGTATTGAAGAATTTTTAGCCGCTTCTTACTTTAAACGCTAACCGTTTTCCCCAGCTTTTTGCTTAAAAAGGGTGCGGTGATGGATGTTTTTGACCGGGCCAGGTCTTCGGGCAAGCCTTCGAACAATACCTGTCCGCCAAAGTCGCCGCCACCGGGCCCGAGGTCGATGATCCAGTCGGCACATTTAACCACATCCATGTTATGCTCAATTACCACCAGGGTATGCCCCTGTTTGAGCAGGGCATCAAAGGAGCTTAACAGCTTTTTGATATCATGGAAATGGAGTCCGGTCGTGGGTTCATCAAAAATAAAGAGGATCTTTTCGCTGCTGTTGCCCTTTACCAGAAAGGAGGCAAGTTTGATCCTTTGGGCTTCCCCGCCGCTGAGGGTATTCGAAGACTGGCCCAGGGTGATATAACCCAAACCGACATCGGCCAGGGGTTGTAATTTGTTATGGATGGCATTGACCCCTTCAAAAAACAGCAGGGCTTCGTCAACGGTCATATCCAGTACATCGGCAATATTTTTATCCTTATAGCTTACCTCCAGCACCTCTTCCATAAACCGTTTACCGTGACATACTTCGCAGGGCAGGTGGAGGTCGGCCATAAACTGCATTTCAACGATGGTCTCGCCTTCGCCTTTGCAATTGTCGCAACGGCCTCCATCCACATTAAAGGAAAAATGCTGGGGTTTAAATGCCCGGGTTTTGGACAGATGTTGGGAAGCATACAGTTCGCGAATGGCGTCGTAGGCCTTGATATAGGTAACCGGATTGGAGCGGGAGGATTTTCCGATCGGGTTTTGGTCCACCATTTCCACCCGTTCTATACGTTTTAAAGCGCCGTCGATGCGGTCGAAACTCCCGGTTTTTGTGCCCGTGTATTGGCCCATGTGTTTCTGCAGGGCAGGGTAGAGCACCGTTTTTATGAGGGATGTTTTGCCCGAACCACTCACCCCGGTAACGCAGGTCATTACCTGCAGGGGAATACGAACGTTCACATTCTTTAAGTTATTCTCACGAACACCAAAAAGGTCGATACTTTCATTCCAGCTTCTGCGATGGGTGGGAACGGCTATGGATTCCCGTCCATCGAGGTATTTACCCGTGAGGCTGTCGGAGGCGCGCATTTCCTCGTGGTTGCCCTGGAAGATAAGTTCACCACCGAGGGTGCCGGCAAAAGGACCGATATCCACGATCTCATCGGCTGCTTCCATCACCTCTTCATCATGCTCGACTACGATAAGGGTATTGCCCAGGTCACGCAGTTCTTTGAGTACCCCGATGAGTTTGGCCGTGTCTTTCGGATGGAGGCCGATACTCGGTTCATCCAATATATACATGGAACCCACCAGACTGCTTCCCAGGTTGGTGGCCAGGTTGATCCGCTGCGATTCGCCGCCGGAGAGGGTATTGCTCAGCCGGTTCAGGGTGAGGTACCCTAATCCTACCTGAACCAAAAAGTGCAGGCGGCTGCTTACTTCCTTTAAAGGACGGTTAGCGATCAGGTAATCGTGTTCGCTGAGTTCGAGTTTGTTGATGGCCTCGAGGGCTTTTTCAACCGGCATCAGTAAGATATCCGACAGGCACAGGAGCGGCTTGTTTTTGGCGTCGGTGAGTTTCACGTAGTTGGCATCGGGGCGGAGGCGGGTGCCTTTGCAATCCGGACAAACCGTTTTTCCCCGGTATTTCGACAGCATGACCCGGTATTGGATCTTGTAGGATTTTTCTTCGAGGTATTTAAAGAAGGCATGGATCCCTTTCAGGCCTTTGTTTCCCTGCCAGAGCAGGTCTTTTTCTGCTTCGGTGAGGTCGTAATAAGCGCGGTGTACCGGAAAATCGAATAAAACCGCTTTACGTGCAAACTCCAGCTTGTATTCCTGCATGGTTTCTCCCCGCCAGGGGGCGATGGCTCCTTCGTAAACGGATAAGGATTTATCGGGAACGACCAGGTCTTCATCGATACCTATAATAGAGCCGAAACCTTCACAACGCGGACAAGCACCAAAAGGGTTATTAAAACTGAAGAGGTTCACTGACGGTTCTTCAAACTGTATCCCATCCATCTCAAACAAGTTGGAAAAGGGGAGGAGCTCTTCTTTTTCTTCCCGGATGATGAGGGCCGAGCAGGTGCCGTGGCCTTCAAAAAAGGCGGTTTGGGCTGAGTCGGCAATGCGGGAGAGCAGTTCATCGTCTTCCTCCATCAGGATGCGGTCGATGATGAGGTTGACGTCTTTATTGGGTATGGATTTCAGTTTTTTACCGAATTCTTCCATAAAGGCTTCAATACGCCAGGCAGTATTATTATAGTAGATGCGGCTATATCCTTTTTGCAGGAGGAGGGGCAATTCTTTTTCGAGGGATTTTCCCGCAGGCAGGGCGCATAGAATATATACCGTGGCACCCATGGCTTCTTTGAGGAGTTCCTGTACCACGTCTTCAGGTCCCTGGCGTTTTACCAGTTTTCCGCTTACCGGGGAGAAGGTTTTTCCTGCTTTGGCAAAAAGCAGTTTAAGGTAGTCGTAAATTTCCGTGGAGGTAGCCACGGTAGAGCGGGGATTCCGCGTATTCACCTTTTGTTCGATCGCAATGGCCGGCGCAATGCCACGTATATAATCCACCTCGGGCTTATTCATTTTGCCCATAAACTGCCGCACGTAGGCCGAGAGGCTTTCCACATAGCGGCGTTGTCCTTCGGCGTACAGGGTATCAAATACCAGCGACGACTTCCCGGAACCCGACACACCGGTAACCACGGTCATCTTGTTTCTCCTGAAAGCGATGTCGATATTCTTCAGATTGTGCATCCGAGCCCCTTTGATCAGAATGTACTGTTTACTGTCGGAAGGAAGGTCTTTTGCTTTATTCACGCTGATTTTCGAATGGAATTACAAATCTGATGCATTTTTTCCGAAAAAAAATTTAAAGCGCTCTTGGATGTTTCAATTATTTATTTTGTATATTTATAAAAGATTTAGAAACTGTTCTAATTAAAAACTGATAAGCATATTCGAAAAACCTCTACCTGTCAAGATTATTAATTCGCACACACGAGTTCTAAAAGGAGGTTTGATATGAAGCTTACACAGATTAGCGACAAGGAGTTGTTGCAGGCCTATGTTCATGGAAACGAGGCATGTTTAGAAATGCTGATCAAACGGCATAAGAGGAAAATTTTCACGTCCATTAACTTAATTGTTAACGATACCTATATAGCCGAGGATATCTTCCAGGAGACCTTTATCAAGGTGATTCAAACATTACGTGGCGGCAAATACAAAGAGGAAGACAAGTTCGTTCCCTGGGTGATGCGCATTGCCCGGAACATGGCCATTGACTATTTCCGCAAGACCAAACGGGTGGTAATGATCACCGGTGAGGATGGGGAGGACATTTTTTCCAAACTGGAGATCTGTGATACAAACCGGGAGGAGCAGATCATACTCGGACAGATGCAAAAATCGGTTCGCACCCTTATTTTGGCGCTGCCGGAAGAACAAAGGACCGTACTGATACTGCGCCAGTACGCCGATTTGAGTTTCAAGGAGATAGCGGATATTACCCACGTAAGTATCAATACGGCTTTGGGTCGTATGCGCTATGCGCTAAATAATTTGAGAAAAATGATACTCGAAAAGGAGCTACATTTGCAATAAGGAAAGTTTATATTCGTTAAGGATATAAACAGAACGAAATGCAATGAACCTTACCATCACAGAAACAGAAGTCCTGAGGTACATCTACGGTGATTGTACCCCCTCGGAAACACAGGCTATCCGGGAAGAACTTAAAAAAAATTTAGCCTTAAGGAGCTATCACGACAGGATGATGGAAACCAAAATGGAACTGGATAAGCTCGAGGTGGAGCCAAACGAAACCTCGGTGAATATTATCCTGGAATATTCTGCTTCCCACCACGACAGTCTCGAGCATCACTAAGATCTTTTCTTATTTTCGTGCGTGCTTATAAAAGAACGTTACGAGAAATTTCTGGACTATCAGCTCACGCACCATCCGGAGGTGGAGACGGAATTGTTTTATTCCAATCCCTTTGAGTTGTTGGTGGCCGTGATCTTGTCGGCCCAATGCACCGACAAGCGGGTCAATATGGTGACCCCGGCAATTTTTATGGATTTCCCTGATCCCGAAACCATGGCCGCGAGCAATTTTGACGCCTTGTTTCCTTATATCCGCTCTATTTCCTATCCGAATAACAAAACCAAACACCTGCTTGGCATGGCCAAAATGCTGGTGGAAGATTTTGGTTCCGTGGTACCTGATACCGTTGAAAAGCTCCAGAAGCTCCCCGGCGTTGGTCGAAAAACCGCCAATGTCATTGCCTCCGTCGTATACAACCAGCCCACCATGGCCGTGGATACCCATGTATTCAGGGTGTCGGCACGCATTGGTTTAACCACCAATGCCAAAAATCCCCTCGAAGCCGAAAAGCAGTTGGTAAAACATATTCCCGAAGCATTGATCCCCCGCGCCCATCATTGGTTGATTTTGCATGGACGTTATGTATGCCTGGCAAGAAAGCCGAAATGTGAGGTGTGTGGGTTGACCGAGATTTGTAAGTATTTTGAGGAAAAGGTTAAGGTTAAGGTTAAGGTTAAGGTTAAGGGTTGAGAAGTGCGATTAGCGGTCAACGTTGCTTCTCCCCCTCCTGGAGGGGGCCGGGGGGGGAGGAACTAAGTCGTGTCGGCAAACAACCTGCCTACTGAAACATAAAAGATAGTCTGGGCCGAGCTTTCATGAACTGTGGCCATGAGGGCAATGAGAATAAGAAGTTCTTTTAGCATGGCTTTTTGATTTCGTTGAGATCCGAATTAGTGGGGCAATGGCGGCTTGACTTTTAATACCGCGAGCACCTGAATATTCACAGATGTTCCATTCAATTTAATTGGCTCAATTCTTTTATCTTCAAAGAACGCATCAATTTGACGTATCAGCTCAGGCTCCGGGGGTTCAAATTGGGCCGTATCGCATTTGATCTCTCCATGCCGGGAAATGATAAGTTTGAGCGCTACTCTATTTTGAAGGTCCAGGGATTTAGCACAAGAATCCAACAACAATTGGAGATCCCTTTCGTCGGAGTTTTTCATGATCCGAAACCAAATGAAATGGCCAATCGTAAAAACCGTGGTATCGTAAATAAGCGTGCTATCGAAGCGCATATCAAATTCACCGGCACCAAGACTTCTTGACCCGGAATAAAAGGATAAATACTTTTTGTTTTTAATGGAATCGCTTTCAAGAAACAGCACCCAAACCGAACTTATGGACAAGTTTATTCTACATGACGACATTTGAACATTACCTGGGATGTAAATGGTATTGGTTTCTTTCCCCTTATGGCAATAAATAGGACTCAGGCTTACCTTCCAATCGCCATCTTCATCCAGTTCCCAGGAGTCGATCCCGGATGTTTGGACAATATCTGAGGCAATGAAATTTATATTATCCGGATTCGGTATGAACGTGCAGGCAAAAACAACGTCTGGAATTAAAAAGTAAATCAGAAATAAAAGGCTTAGCTTTTTCATTTTGCCTAATCGTATCCCTAGAACGAAGATTCTTTATATAAGGTTCAATTTAGGGATTTTAAAACGGATATGAACGTTGATGGTTATTCTTTTCTAACTTTCCTGGTTCTTGTCCGCATTTATTGACCCGATTTATTTCGCCCTTTAGCTAGTTTTCCTCCAATAAATGCGAAAGGAATATAAAGCGCAAAATCGGCGATGATAAACCAGGTGGGGGCAGGGATAAGGCTGGCCGCGTAGATGCCGCCAAACAGGAACCATACCCCGATACCAATAGAAAACAGCATCTTGCGCATCGGAGCGATCATCGCTGCGACAAATGCTCCGACCAGCGTTCCCAACTGGTGTGCGAACAGGGTAGAAACAAAATTGGCTGCCGTTAATTTATCAGCGTGTGCCTTTACGCTTTCAGGGTCTAGAAGATCCATGCCTTCGGGAGAACCGAAGATGGCGTTGCCAAGGAAAATAAGGCCTGCATTGATTAAACTGCCAGCAACAATGCCGAGTATAACGGCTAAAAAAGCTTTAATGATTCTCATTCTTTCTCTTATTATGTTTACCAATAAATTTTCTTGTATCGCTCACAAATGATCATGCAGTTTGTTGATCTGCAGAAATTTTTGAACGGTCGATAAACATGACATTCCAGCAATGTCCGTCAAAATCTTCAAGTGTTCTTTGTTGCATAATGTCATAATCGTCTTTTTCAGTGGGCTCAATGCCTCCGGCATTAAGTCCGGCTGTCATAAACGAATTAAGCTCATCAAGGCTGGAAACCGATAAGGTAAAAAAGCTCGCCATTGTTTGTTTGGTATCCGCCAGGGGCTTGGGCACATGGCTCGCAAATTTTTCCCGGCTCATAAGTGTTAATGAAATGTGTTCGCTCCACAACAGATATTTTACCGTGTCGCCTGATGTATAGGTATAATTTTCAAAACCAAGTGCCGTATAAAAATTTACTGATCGCTGCAGGTCTTTCACCGGTAAAGTGATGGACACTGTTCGGTTTGCCGGTATTTTTTTGGCCAATAAAAAACCATCCAGATTTTCCAGTGCTTTGATATATCCCTGTTTGAAGCCTTCCAGCAAACTGTCCATACGTTCAAACGATTCATTAAACACAGTAATATTCACTTTAGTGATACCGTTTTGTTCGCTGAAATGATAATCCCATTCAGAACCTGGCAATTCAGGCTTTTCATCCTTGTCGGCAAAAGCATTCAACAATTTGAAACTGCTTGTCGGGGTGATGGAGGTATAGGTTTGAATGATCCAACGTTCCTGTCCTTCAGGACCTATCATGGCATAAAACCGTTTTCCACCCACCTGAAAGTTCATGTGTTTTGTTTTGGCCAGCCAGGGTGCAGGTGCGGTCCATTGATCTAAAATTTCCTGTGTGGTAAAAGCTTCCCACACCAGTAGGAGAGGGGCATCAAATTCACGGGTAATGTGCACCGTTTTTGCCGGTTTGTCAACCGTAAAATCAAATAACAGTTTTTTCATTATCTCTGTTCCTTAAGCGTTAATAATACAGTGTCTAACTTATCGAATTGACTTTCCATGATCTTTTTGAATTGCTGCAGCCAGGTATCTATCTCGTTTATCTTTTTTGGATTAATGTGATAGTATATTTCTCGCCCTTTTTGCTCCTGCTTAACAAGTTGGCATTCGGTCAAAATTTGAATATGCTTGGAAATAGTCTGTCTCGTGGAATCAAAGTTTTCTGCAATGACTCCCGGTGTCATTGCTTGAAGGGCTAATAAACTCAATATTGCCCTTCGTGTCGGGTCAGCGATCGCCTGAAATATGTCTCTTCGGGTTTCCATTATGCGCAGTTAAATGACTGCGAATATAATGCAGTTAAATGACTGCGCAAGAATTATTTTCAATAAATTTTGACGTGTCAATCCTATGCCATAATCACCGGCAGCGGAAATTCTTCGTTGTGATGGCTTGCTATTCTATTCCCATTGTAGAAATATCCCCCAACACTCCCAAATGGTCAGAACCGGCGATCTTAAACCGAAGTTGGTCCTCACAGGGTATTCCTTTTGAAACCAGGATATAATCGATCTTACCGAGATATGGCCAGCGTTTATAGGGTTTCCATGTGGGAGCTGCGAAATTGAAGGTGCTGTAATGATCGTACATACCGGCTTTTTTAAACAGAGCAAGGGCGTTTTGAAAGGGCAGGGTATTGAGGTCGCCGGCGATCAGTACCCGGTCGCCCGGTTTTCCGATGCCTATATCCTGTTTTAGCTTGCCTTCGCTGATCCATGATACGACAGCCTCCAGGTAACCTTCGGTGGTTCCGGCGCAGGCTTGGACAGGGGGAGGGGCATGTACGGCGAATAAACAAAATTGGGTTTGATTAATTTTAAAACGAAACTGGCCGATCGGCAACGAACAAGGCGTCACTACCGGTGATTCGATAAGCTGGATTTCCCCAGGTGTTTTACTAAGAATACACAGGCCGTGAACCGTTTTGCGGGGATGATTAAGAATGACCAAATACCCTGCGCTGTCGAATTTTCTGAGATCCAAATTATCACCGTTCCATTCGATCACCGTAATGATATCCGGCTCCGAACGGATCAACTCATCCTGCACCTTTTGGCTAAGAACATTACCGGGGGAAACATTCATGGTTATTATTCTGAACGTTTCTTTTGGCTTGGAATTCGGGAGGTTTTGAATGCTTAACTGTCCCCAGCTTAGTGTTCCGACTACTACGACGAATCCAATCAGCAGCGACCGTGTGATAATCTTTCGTATTTTCTTGATCGTCATGAATTGCGGTGTACAATTTAAGGGTTTTGTTTAAGGTTCAGATTCCATGGGCCTGAATCCTGCAGCTTGTCGCCTAAACCCTGCAGCCTGAACCCACAGTGAACTTCTACTCAGTAATGATAGTCATAACGATAGACTTTCTTTTTCGTTTTGTTCATTCTATCACGAACAATGCATTTACTCAGTAAACCCTGTTTGTTGTACTTGTATTTGCTCAATGTCTCGTATTCCTTTCCGTCGTACAGGTAGTAATAGGAAAAACTTCCTTGTTTACCATCCTTGCGGAATTTAAATTGTTCATCAGAAATAAGTGAGCCATTGATCACTTCATAGATGCGAATGATCTGACCGCTATCGTTGTATGTGTAATTGACTGAACTTATCGAAGCAGGTTGATTCTCATCGCCATTGTAGTAATTCCATTGATCCAGCCTTAGCAGATGACCACCGTCTTTTCCGCTGTCCTGGTATCTGAAGTTGTGCTTTATGAAAGTATTCTTCCTAATTTGGTAATTGATATTTCCAAGGCGACCATAATTGTTATACACCGATTGCATCAACAAAAGGGTATCACCGTCTGAATTAAACTGTAACTTCTGGATTTCTCGATGTTGCTTATCGTAAGTAACTTCGAAAAGCAGGTAAGAACCAATTGAATCTGAACGTAAAACAATGGAGTCAAATAAAGGCTCTAACTTTTTTATCATTTCAAAATAATCCATGCGGCCTGATTGTAAGTCACTTATGTCTTTTCTTAGTTGTATTTGCCAAGCTTCGGATAGAAGCCTGGAAAGATCGTATCGGTGAACCTGGGTTTTCATTGATAAAGTATCATACCGATAATCCCATAAAACATAATTATCCTTATCGAGGAAATACTGTTTGCACAATTTACCTAAAGAGTCATATAGATAACCGGTGTTCCGTATTTGGGTAATACGTTCGGGTTGGGTTCGCCTGTACCAGAAAACAAGTCGATTCAGGCTATCGTGTTCCCGTATCTCCACAATTGTGTCGCGATGTCGTTTCTGCATTTTCATATACTTCATTTCGGAATTATAGAGCGGATCAGTTAATACAGAGGAAGGGTTGATATCAGAAAAATTCTGAGCTGATCCGAATTTGCAAGACAATAACAGCAGTAAAAACACAAAAGTGATTGAAAAATAATTTATGTAGTACATACCTCTATTATTCAGTACACTTTGCTCTTTACCGCATTTTTATACTCTTCTACACCCCCAACAACAGGTAATATAATCCTCGTGGCATTCAGATCAATGATGAGTTCCGTTCCGGGATCGGGCCACAGGGTAAATTCCGGGTCACTGGAGAAGATCATTAAGCCGATCTGTTGGCCTTTGCGTATTACCTGGTCATCGGGCATCAGGTCAAAGGAAACCTCATAAAATTCGCCCGGCTTGAGCGGTTCTCCCCGGGTAAGCGAGCGATAATTTTGCGGGTCCGCCCAGGCCCGGTTGATGATATTGTCATAAACTTTGGTTCCCTTTTCCTCTTCCCAAGGCAGGGAAACGAGCCATACAGACAAGTTTGCTGCCGGTGTACTACTTGCCAGCCGGATCGTAACACGGGGCACTCCCGAAATGCGTATATCCTGTTCCAGGACTGGCGTTACAAAAAGCAACCGGTGTTTTGCATTTTCAGTTTCAAGTAAATTCTGGCCTTTGATGCGGCAATCATCCACCAGCGTGTCGCCTTGCTGAAGTTTAGGTTGAATCGGACTCAGTGTTCCGGAATTGTTTTCTCCGTATCGAAGAAAAAAGGTGACATCGGAGGCATTGGAATCCGGATAAGCAGTATAGGGTGTGGGAGAATATTTATACTCCCGGGTTATCCGAACGGGGGCATCGTTTTCAACCCCGTTTTCAATACCATGAAGGTAGCGGGTAAACCACCTGTTCATCATGGCAAATGGGGGATCTCCTCCATGGTCACCCTGATGATAATAGAGTTGTACCGGCAAGCCTTTTTCCTTCGCGGCTTTATAGAAGCGGTAACTTTGTTCCGGCATCACGTTCCAGTCATTAAACCCATGCGCCATTAACAGGGCCGCATTCATGCTGTCGATCTGATTCATGTAATCCCTACTGGCCCAAAAGGCATTGTAATCCCCGGTGATCCTGTCCTGGTGCTTTAACAAAATACTGTCCCGGATATGCCTGTTGTTTTTTTTTCTTTTTGACTTATCCCCCGTATTGATCAGATCATAAAGCACATCCATATCCTCACCTAAATACCCCTCGGGCGATCTTACCAAGCCGTTTGAACGGTAATAATGGTACCAGGAGGTAACCGGCGCAACCGGAATAATGGCTTCCAGTCCTTGCACACCGGTGGTTGCCGCAGCGATACACAGCGTACCGTCATACGATGTCCCGGTCATCCCGACCTTGCCGCTACACCAGTAAGCAAGCACCTCTTCATTACCATCGCGGGTTTTATAGCCTTTTGCCCTGCCACACAGCCAGTCGATCACTGCTTTGGGGGCCAGGGATTCGTTTTCACCCCCGATGGTCGGAGCCCCATCCGATAAACCCGTGCCCGGAGAAGAGGAATACACCATGATATAGCCTCTCGGAACCCATTGTCGGTCGTAGATCATGGATAAAAAAGGCCTTTCCTCCCGCGTCCCGAGTTTGGTATGCTTATGCCGCTTTGGCTTTTCCCCCAGTTCGTGTTTTACGTTCCAGAAATTCTTTTTGGTAGAGAGCCCCATCAAGGCCCATAATTTCAAACCATAATAGGGACTGGACATATAAATGACCGGCAATTTGAGGCTGCCGGAATCCGTTTGACTTGGCCTTGTCACAAATACATGCATCCGGTCAGGCTTGCCATCGCTGTCGGAGTCAAAATTGGTTTCCACCCAAAGCTCTTCTTTGATCCAGGTGGCATTATCACTAAACGCCGGGACAACCTGGGCTTCTCCATTTAAAAAAATCGGTATGGGACCGTTATGGGCGCCGGTATCCGTTTGTTGGGCGAATACAGGGTTGAGGCAGGCAAGGAAAATGTTAAGATATATGCAAAGGCTAAATGCTGGTTTCATATAAGTGGCGTGGCGTATTCCGGTTTTTAACGAAAATTCCCTCGTCAGGAGTTTTCTAAAATATCTGTCGTTGTTTTATTGCCGATTTGTTCGGCCAATCCGATGAGAATTCCTTCAGGGCCACGTATATAACAAAGCCGATAGATGTCTTCGTACTGAACGATATCTCCAACAAGTTGAGCACCCTGTTTCGTGAGTCGGTTTACCAATTCGTCAATATTGTCAACAGCGAACATGACACGCAGGTAACCAAGGGAATTCACAGGAGCAGTTCTATGGTCGGATATGGTTGGCGGGTCAAGGAATCGTGAAAGTTCGAGACGACTGTGTCCATCGGGGGTAACCATCATGGCAATTTCTACGCGCTGGTTACCGAGTCCGGTAACGCGTCCGGCCCATTCCCCTTCCACCATGGCACGTCCTTCGAGTTCCAAACCGATTTCTTTGAAAAATGCAATGGCATTATCGAGCGACTCGACAACAATGCCGACATTATGCATCTGGAGTAATTTACTTTTTGTCATTGTTTTGTTTCTATGCCGATGTTAGTGGTTCCTTGCTACTAGCGGTCCACCATATAATTCAGTTCCGTTACCCCACTGTTGAATTGCCGGGTAGACACCAGGTTCAGTTTTATTTTGTCTTTGATGTCCACAAAGAGGGGAATGCCCTGCCCGAGAATAATGGGATTCACAAACAGCCAGTAGCCGTCGATGAGGTTTTGTTGAATAAGGGAATGTGTTGCCGTAGGGCTGCCAAAAAGCAGGATGTCATTGCCGGCCTGGTTTTTTATTTTGTTTATACTGTCGGAAAGCCTGTCGCTGATAATGGTTGTATTGGTCAAACCCGCTTCTTTTAGTGTTTTTGATAAAACAACCTTATGAACCTGCTTGTACCATTTGGCATGTTCAATATCGTGTTTGGTTGCATTAGGCTGGTCTCCCGCGGTAGGCCAGTAACTTTCCATCATCTGGTAGGTTACACGTCCATACAATGCCGTATCGCCCTGGCTGATGCGTTTCCCGACATGATCGAAAATTTCCTGGTCCACCTTTACCCAGTTCAGTTCGCCGTTCGGACCCGCTACAAAACCGTCAAGCGAAATATGCATAAAGGATATTATTTTTCTCATGGATGCTGTGAAATAATGCTGTCAATGTTTTTTGTCAAGTGTTTATTCGATGTCCTTTACCAGGTCTGTTTTAATTGTAGTCTCATCGAATAGGGACATAGCTCTCCAATCCACAAGATAAAGATTTTCATTGGCCAATAATTTGGAAAGATTGGTAGTTGCGGATTTTAAGCTTTCTTCACTGTCGGCGGAATAAATGCAAAATGCTTTTACAGTATTATTTTCAAGCAGTCCGTAATAGTTGATGCCGTTTACAGAAAAATAAAAGCCGCCTTTAACCTGACCCGAATTATTCTCCAGCCCCAGTCCCTTTGTTTTTATGGCCTGGTCTGTCAGGTAGGAGGTAAGTTTTGAAAAGTCGATCGACAGAGGCCGGGGAATTAAATCCCTCAATGCAACCTTCCTGAAGGCGGTATACGATTCGCTTTTGTGGGTATGATTGTCATGTATGTCTCTGATTTTCGCCATTTCTTTATCGATCGCGTTTTTCTGGTCCTTTGAAATAAACTCGATTTGTCGCCATTCGTCTTCATGAAAATACACACAGCTATCTGTTTTGTCGGTGAACAGGGGTAGCCCACTTTCGAGTGTTGGTGTAGTAAAGAGTATGCTATCAAGATCAATAGTTTCCTGGGTTGTTGTCTGACTTTCCATTTTGCTGTCGCTACAGCCAAAAAGCCCGGACAGTAAACTGATAATTCCCATTGCGAATAATTTTTGTTTCATTGTTGTTTTTTAAAATGGCTAAAGGTTCTTAATCTAATCGAAGGTGGTGAATTAGAAGTGTGCTCTCATGTTAGGGGTTGCTTTTTTCACGATATCCATGCAGTTGATGAATAGTCGACCAGGGAACCATCTTCGTTAAATCTTAGTATATAATCCCTACCAAATTCAGAGTCGGGGCTAACCAGGCTTATTTTTACCCAATACAATTTATCAAAATACACTTTCTCCTTTACTGTAAGTATGAGCCTTTCCCTGAAAAAGAAATTAGAAATCTTCTTGCCGTGATAGCGAATAAAGCCTCCTTTTGATTCTCTGTAAATTACTCGGTTTCTTTCCATTATGGGTTTGTTGACCCTTAACTTTTCAATTATGTTCTTTGTTGAATCGATGGGAACAGGTGTTGAAGAGTCAATAGCAGCCTTTGATAATCTTTCATATTCTGACCAGTACTTACGGTAGATCCCACTGTCTTTATATTTTTGAAAAATACCAAAATAAAAATCGTCGATAAGCCGCCAGACATAGTCCGTGTTTACCAGGGTATTAGAAATATTAGCATCCGTAATAATCCGGTAATCTTTTAGTTGTGAAGCGATCGAGTCGGTGAAATAATCCAGTGCTTTTTGTTCGTACCGCGATGTTTCCGAATTCTGTCCGTTCAATTGGATGGAAATAAAAACCAGAATGAATGATAGTCCTTGTTTCATGCATTTTTTAGTTAGCTAGCCTTTCTCAGCTTGCCCCTACTAAATCCTCGGATTGGCGAATTAGCCAATTACGGACCTCAATTTTCTACTAAACTAAACAATTTGGGCGGAATGCAAATAGTGGCCTACACCCTGTAATGACTGAAGTATTTATCGTAGCAGAGCTATCTTCTCATTTACTTTGTCCATAAATGCATGATATTTTGCAGGGACATTCCTTTTCACTTTGTCCAATAACCAAAATTTCCGGATGCCATTTGCGCTGTACTCGATATACAATCCGCCCGCATCTGCGGCATCGGGAGATCCAAATACGGTTTTTGTCTCGTTAAGCAAGTCCGTCGGGAAAAGACTGGTCAGTTCTTTGGTATCGTTAAACTTTTGTTCGGATAGCTGAACATAACTTCCGGTATAAAAGTCCTTTGAACTTGGATAATAGTCGTTTATATCCTCTAAAAGTTTGTCTTCCTTCAGTTTGAAAATTTCAATGCAATGTTCACCCATACACTCCCCATGAAAATGTCCGAAAATGATATAGTCCGGTTTTGGTGGAACCGTTTCGCCTTTTTTGCAGGAAGTCAACAGCAGAGCGATCAGGCTGGTCGTGTAAAGAATATTTCGGGTCATGTTTTTATATGATTTTGGAGAAAGTAATTTCTATTTTTGTGACAATTGTTATGCGATATTTATTTCAGGAGCAATTACAAATATTCTCGTAGTATATTATCCTGTATCTCATCTGTACTTTCTTTGCTTCTATATCATATACCAAATGGATTTGCTTATTTTGAATATTTCCGATATTGCTGCCTATCAGATATATCAATTCAATAACTTTTGATTTTTCATTTAAATAAGGTTCTTTAACGAAAGAATCCAACTCGGATTTCAGACTTTTGAATACCATTTCAGCACTGGAATAATTTGTAAAATAAAGTGTATTGCTTAACCACTGTTCATATGCCATGGGTGAAACCTGATCAGGACTCCCGCCAATTGCCAACTGAAAGCAATCAATCTTTATGAAAGCCGAGTCAACATTAATACTGTCCTCAGTTAAGTCTTTTTGTACCTTGGATCCATTCCTGTCTGAGAATTCCGTATTCACCAAATTCATGTCCTTTATCTTAGATACTATTAAGGCCGAACAAGAATCGATTGGTAAATCATAGAAAAACTTGCTCAAGCTCGTGGATGTTTGACCGATGCCCGATAGAGGGAATAATAAGCATATCAATATTAGAGATACATTCTTCATAAATTATGGATTTCTTATTTATTGAAGAACAAACCCTTCCTATTTCCAATAGCGATCCTGCGAGATTTAGGAAGTTTTGTTTCCCAAACTTAAATCAAATTGGTTAAAATAGAACATCGTCAGAGTTCGACTGGTAATGCTCCTCCGCCTTCGCTATTCCTTCCTCTTCGTTACAGGAATAGCTTCGGCGGACGCTGTCCGCTCCTTCGCTCTGACCGAAGGTCCGCTCCCTCGCTCCTCCGCTCCGGCCGAAGGCCCGCTCCCCACTTAGGGCATAAGCACTCGCTCCCCGTAGAACTTCGGTTCGGTATTCAGCACGTAAAGGTCCAGAACACACTTTGCCCTGGCTATATACTCCCGCAACATGGTTTTCCTTCCAAAGGAACTGCCCACATTATCCGCATCGGCACCGTAAAGATAGAGGCCCTCACTATTTGCAATAAAAATAGCCCGTTCATTATGGAATTCCTGGGAAACGACGATGGCGGAATCTTGCCCGAAAATGGCTCTTAGGCGGATCACCGAATCAAAAGTGCGGAAACCGGCATAGTCCAGAAACAGAACGGAATCAGGAATACCGCCTGCGATCAAAGCCAGCCGCATGGCCTCGGGTTCGTCGTAGCCTTCCACATGGTTGTCGCCGCTCAACACAAATTGTTTCACCTTCCCGGAGGTGTAAAGGGCAATGGCCATGTTGATGCGGTGGGTGAAATAGGGGTTGGCTGCACCACTTTTCAGGGTGGGGATGGTGCCTAAAACGAGGGCGGTTTTGATTGTTGGGATGGAATCGATTGCAGCATGGTGCAGGGCCTTGCTGCTGGATTTCATCCAATTATGTGAAACGATTACCATTATAACCATCAATAATCCAAGCCAGAATGTCCATCGAAGAAACTTTTTCATATCCGTAATATAGTTTTCAGTGTTCAGTTTTCAGTGTTCAGTGGGATTAAAGTTATACTGTAGCCGCTTCTTCAATTCTACCGCTCATCCGCTCACCACCTACGCTATTCCCTCCACTTCGTTCCGGAAATAGCTTCGGCGGACGCAGTCAATACGCCATGGGGTGTGGACTACCATCCAAAATCCGTTTGGCTACTCAGTGACCGGACCGGTTGACAATGACCGTTCTCATTCTTTGTACGCTGAAGTTTTTAAACTTTTACTCAAGGTTTACCACCAACCCACTGAAAACTGAACACTGAAAACTGAACACTTAATCCACCATCCGGGCTTCATCCATCAACTTCGCAATATCCGGTATCAACAAACGTTTTTTATCCCGAACAATTAGTCCTTCGTCGCTGATCTCTTTGAGGGTGCGTACCACCGTTTCGATGGCCATGCCGGTGAGGTTGCCGATGTTTTCGCGTGTGAGGCGGATGTCGATAAATCCATCCTCATCTACACCAAAAGATTTGTACAGGATCACCACGGCCTCGCACAAGCGCTCGCGGGCGGTTTTGGCAAGGAGGTCGACCGATTTTTGATCGGCTGCAAGGATATCCTTGGCCATATGCTCCATCATTTTCAAACTCAGGTTGATATTCTGCGACAGAAGCTGCAAAACAGTCGGCCCCGGAATGGTGCAGATGATCGATTCTTCGAGGGTTTCGGCAAAAGCGTGGTAGGCTTCGTTCGCTAAAAAGGATCGATAGCCGATCAGGTCGCCGTCTTTGGCCAGACGAACGATCTGTTCTTTACCCTCGGAATTGATCTTGTAAATTTTGACCTTCCCGCTGTGTACGCAGAAAATTCCGGAGGGACGGTTCGATTCGGAAAAAATGACCTGGCCCTTTTTATAATGATAACTCACCTTTTCCTTATTCAGGTCAAGCAATTCATCGCTTTTCAGGGTGCAGAACACCGATAATGCGAGCGACTGACAATTGATACAGTTAAGAACCGGCCTTCTGAGCATAGTGCTACAAAAATGCGTAATCCTGTTGAGAGATGAAGGATAGAAATGAAAGAAGTGGAAAACTCGCTTTTCAGGTCAGCACGCCCGAAGAATGGTTCTTTTTGACCTCCATAAAATGTGCCCCACAACTCGTTTTCCTGTTCATGGCAGCACGAACGATCAATAAGGCAGTTCTTAACATATGCCGAACTTTGATCTTGCTGCGGCTTAAATGGTGGTCGCTGCTGAACAGGTGGCTGTGCAGCATGGCATGGATATAGGATTCCGCCTCCCTCAGGCCTTCTTCATTGCGGATGATGCCGGCATGCCTGGTCATCGTTTTTTGGAGTTTTTCCTTGATCTGGCAATACACCTTATCAACGAACTCATCTTCATTCAGCGATGAAAAAGGTCCGGAATGATAAGCCCGGTGAAAGGGCAGGCCTTCCCTCAGGAGATGTTCGCCGGCAGAGCGCGAAAAAACCACCCCCTCCAAAAGCGAATTGCTGGCCAGGCGGTTGGCCCCATGAACCCCGGTGCAGGCATTTTCGCCGCTTGCGAAGAGCCCCGGAATGCTTGTACGCCCGAACAGGTCGGTATGGATACCTCCGCACATATAATGCGCTGCCGGATAAACCGGAATGAGGTCTTTGCCCGGATCTATGCCATCTTCCCGGCAACGGGCTGTGATGGTCGAAAAATGGGCGGCGAGTTTTGGAGACCACAAAGCGCGGATATCCAGGTAAACACAAGGACTTTCATCCTTTTTCATCTGCCGGGTAATGCTGCGGCTTACGATATCACGCGGGGCCAGGCTCCCCATTGGATGTTGTTTTTCCATAAAAGGACGCCCGTGTTTATCGCATAATTTTGCCCCGGCACCGCGCAGGGCTTCGCTGATCAAAAAAGGCGCCTTACCCGGTGAATACAGCAGGGTAGGGTGGAACTGCACAAATTCCATATGTTTCAATTCGGCTCCGGCTTCATCTGCCAGGGCAAAGCCGTCGCCTGTTGAAAGGATGGAATTGGAAGTGGGGGAGTATACCTGTCCGGCACCTCCCGCAGCCAGCATGGTCACTGGGGCAAAGACCTGCTCGCTGCCTGGGGTATTTCCCCTGAAAAAAGATGCCCCGACACAGTGTCCCTTTTGCAGGATCAAATGGTCAACCAAACAAAATTCGTCCACCCGGATATTCGGATTTTCCCGGACGGCATGGGCCAGCGTTTCCATCAGCGATTTGCCGGTATGGTCGCGCACATGTACGACCCTCGGTTTGCTATGGGCGCCCTCCAGGGCCATGTCGTAATGCCCGTTGGGTAAATGAGCGAATTTTAATCCCTGGCTTTCCAAAAACCGAATGGCTTCCCCGGCCTGGTAAACAAGAAAACGGACCGCTTCTTCATCGCATAATCCATTGCCGGCCTCGATGGTGTCCTGATAGTGCGCTTCAGGAGAGTCAGGGACTTCGAGGGCAGCAGCTATGCCTCCCTGGGCCAGGGCAGTATTTGTTTGCATAAGCGTGCCTTTACACAGCACACGCACCTGGTATTTTTCGGCGCAGGTCAAAGCAAAGACGAGTCCGGCTACTCCGCTGCCAATTACCAGTACCTCGCTTTGATCCATTTCCATATTAGCTGAACTTTAACATACGTTCCAGAGGGATACGGGCGCGGTCCATCAATTCGGGGTCCAGGTCGATCTCTTCATTTAAGGGAAGTCCTGAATCAAGTTTCCGCAAAACTTCCAGGGTGTTTTGCAGGGTGATGCGTTTCATATGCGGACAACGGATGCAGGGCGTGATGAACTCCCGGTCGCGGTAGGTCGATTTGAGTACGGCCCCCAGGTCGCATTCAGAGGCGAGGATAAACTGTTTGCTTTTACTTTTTCCGACATAGGAAATGATATCAGAAGTGCTGCCCAATACGCCTGTTTGTTGTTTAAAGGCGCTGTCGACCGTGGCATCGGGAACTTCCCAGTGCATCAAAAGTTCGGCTTCGGGGTAAGCGGCCTGCATGACGCTCATTTCTGCACTGCGGAACTGTTCATGCACTTCACAACGTCCATTCCAGAGGATCAGTTTTTTACCTGTAGCCTCCTGTATGCTTTTCCGGAGGTTATTGCCCATAAACACATCCGGCACAAAGATGAGGGTGTCTTCTTTAAACGAGGCTGCTATGGCCAGCGCATTCCGGGAGGTGCAGATGATATCGCATTCGGCTTTGGTCTCAGCGTAGGTATTGATATAGGCAATAACCGGAGCTCCGGGATGTTGTTGGCGTAACCTAATCACATCAGCGGCAGTGATGCTCTCTGCCAGGGAACAACCGGCTTCCCTGTCCGGAATAAATACCCGGGAATGGGGATTGAGGATCTTGGCGGTTTCGGCCATAAAGCGAACCCCGCAAAAAATAATATTCGTGGCTTCCGAGCGTGAGGCGGCCACACTGAGCCCCAGGGAATCTCCGAGGTGGTCGGCAATTCCTCCCTCTTTTTCCAGGACCTGGATTTCCGGCGACATGTAGTAGTGGGCCAGGATAAGGGTGTTGGTCTGTTTTTTCAGGTGTCTTATTTCCGCGATAATTTCTTCCATACCGATATGATCCTGCAAAGTTCCTGAAGGTGGAATGCTAAAAACTTGATAAAAATCAATCTTAATGCTAATCCTTATCAAGTTTGATACGGGAATTAGATATGAACTTTGAGCTATGAAACCGGGAAATCATACCTATTCGAGTCGGATTTTCCTTGTTGCGCTCTCCCTGATCCTAGCAGGGGCCTGCAATAAGGATGATACCCCTCCGCCTGCTCCGCCTGAACAGGAACTAACCATTATGGTGGGTTATTCTGTTGACGGAGCAGCGCTGGTTTCAAGCGATATCGTGTATACCAACGCGGCAGGAAATCCTTTTTCGGTCTATACCCTGAATTATTACCTCAGCGGTTTCTCCCTTCAAAAGATGGATGGAAGCTGGAAAGAACTGTATGATATCGTTTACCTGGATGCATTTAATGCCGCGAAAAATACCTTTATCCTGAAAGGCATTCCGGCCGGGGACTACAAGGCCTTTAAACTTATCATCGGACTCGAGCCCGAAAATAACGAAAGCAACAGCCTGCCCCCGACGGTCGATAATATCAACATGAGCTGGCCGGATATGATGGGCGGAGGTTACCACTTCCTGAAACTGGAAGGCTACTTTAAAGACGCAAATGCCGTGACCCAGGGTTATGCCATGCATGTGGGCACCAACACCTTCCACAGTGAAGTAGTGATCAACCAGGAGTATGCCATTTATGCAGGAAAAGACACCCTTAAACTAAACATGAACATTGCCGAATGGTTTAAAAACCCCCATACCTACGACCTCAATATCCAGGGAAATTACAGTATGGGAAGAGATAGCAGCATGCGTAAACTAAGCGAAAATGGGAGCGATGTATTTACACTCGAATAGGCCGAAAACATTCCTCATCCTCGGAATAGGAGTGGCTATATGGCTGGTGGCCTGCACCAAGGACAAACCCGTGGTCACCCCGACGGGTCCGACCCCGATGGAATTGACCATCCCGCCATTTTTTCCTAAACCCTATCTAAACCCCGATAATCCTTTGACCTATGAAGGGGTTAAACTGGGTAAAAAACTTTACAGCGATGCAATATTATCATCGAATGGATTGAGTTGCTCATCCTGCCATAATAAGGATTTATCCTACTCAACACCGCTGTTTACAGATAAAAACGGAGCCTCGACCAGTGTACCTCCTCATGTGAACCTGGCCTTTAATCCGAATTATAACTGGAACGGAAGTTTGCCCATACTGGATACCCTGTGCATGGGCGATTTTGAACCCGAATTTTTTAATACCAACCGGGATACACTATACCGCCGCCTGAGCACCCATGCCGAATACCCGGGATTGTTCCGGGATGCTTTTGGTATTGAAAACATCAATGACCTGGAATACAGGGCTTTAAAACTAAAAATATGTTATGCCATCAGTCAGCATATCCGTACCCTGATCTCAGCCGATTCAAAATTTGATCGCTACGTGATGAATACGGTGAATTTGGATGCCATGGAGACTGAAGGGATGTCCATATTTTTTTCTGAAAAAGGGGACTGCTTTCACTGCCATGGAGCTCCCCTTTTTACCGACAACATCTTCCATAACAACGGTATAAATGAAACCTTCACCGGATTAGACCAGGGACGTTTCCTGGTGACCGGCGACCCGAAACACCTGGGACTGTTTAGCAGTCCTACCCTGCGCAATATCGAATACACGGCACCCTATATGCACGACGGACGTTTTGCAACGCTGGAGGAAGTGGTGGAATTTTATAATTCAGGAGTCAAACATTCCGAAACCTTAGATCCACTGATGACCAAAAACAATAAAATGACCGGACTGCAACTAACGGATTACCAAAAGAAATGCCTGGTCGCTTTTTTGAAAACATTGAGCGATCCCGTATTTGTGACGGAGTAAAAATCACTTTTAAAGTTGACCGCGGTCATGTTTTGGCCCATTCGTACAAGCGAAATTTGAATACAAATAAGCCACCTATGAAAAGAACATTAATGATTTTAAGTATGGTTACCGGACTTGCGTTACTCGCTTGTAACACGACACCGGCAACAGAAACCGAAACCACAACCGAAACCGTAACGGGTACTGACGCATCAGGCGGAGGTCAATCGGGCGTGCAGGATGAAACTTCTGCCCCCAATATCGTTCAGGTTGCTTCAGGCAGTCCCGACCATACCACTTTGGTGGCTGCAGTAAAGGCAGCTGATCTTGTTGACGCGCTGAGCAATGCAGGTCCTTTTACCGTTTTTGCACCCACAAACGCTGCTTTCGACAAACTACCTGCGGGTACCGTTGAAGGGCTGTTAAAACCTGAAAAGAAAGCCGACCTGGCCAATATTCTTGAATACCACACCTATGTAGGCAACCTGAAAGTTGAATACATGAACGATGGACAGGAATATGAGCAGGTGAACGGTGGCAAGGTAAAAATTACCAAAGAGGGCGATAAGGTATTCGTGAACGGATCTGAGATCGTAGCATCCATTTCTACTGCTAACGGAATGATCCATGTTATTAACGACGTACTACTTCCAAAATAGTACTTTTTTTTTCATCTACAAGTGGGTTAAGGCGGCGCTGGGAAGCGTCGCCTTTTTGTTTATTTTTTCGTTTTAGTCATTCATCGGGTAGCCTTTGTCTATCCAGTCGGCCTTGAGGTTTTTCGGCAGGTTGAGTAATCTGGGATTTTTAAACTTCAGCTCATTGAGCACTTCAAAGGCAGGCCGGATATTCGGACAGTCGGAAAACGGACAACAGCCGCAGTAAATAATGATCTCGGCATCTCTTGAAAAGGTGCTAACCTGTTGTCTGAATGTTTCAATATTGGCGATTTCACTGGCAGGACCGATCTTAATGGCGTTTTTGATGCTGCCTGCCGTGCCGATATTAAAGATATGGGTGGCCGACAGATCGGTTCGTGCGGCAAGTTCGCCTGGTTCAAGAAGCTGGGATTCTTTCCAGGGCTCAAGTTGTCCGACTTCAGCTGAGGCTGTGTCGCTAACAGGGGCTGTTGCCGGGGTCTTTTCCTGAGTATTGCCGGTACAGGAGAATAGTCCAGCAAGTAAAAGTAAGGAGAGTGCTGTTTTCATGGTATGTTTTAGAAGTATTTATAGAACCAGTATTTTTCAAAGACGAGGATACTGGCACTCTTGCCCATTTTTTTGCTCAAGGCAATTGCGGCCACCACACCGCCGGTTCCTGCACCGCGTACCAGTATCGTTTTGCTCATCTTGTTTCTTTAAAGGTTTTGAAGAATATGTTGATGTTTCTTGAGGGTTTCAATCAAAACTTCACGCATCAATCCGCAGGCCTCAGCCACTTTTGTTGATGAAAGTGAATAGTAGTTGCATTGTCCCTCGCGCCGAACCTTGAGTATACCCTTTTTGGTCATGACGGAAAGGTGTTGGGAGAGATTCGATTTTAGTCCGCCGGTTACGTTTAATATATCTGTAAAACAAAGTTCCTGGTTTTTCAGGAGGTCGATCACCTCGATCCTGAGCGGGTTCCCGAGCGCTTTGCACAGGTCGGCATGCAATTCAAAGATCTGCTTTTTTTCCATACTTGTTTAATAGTTCACAAATATATAAACTATTAAACAGATTTGCAAATGCATGCATACGCCCGGATATTTTGTACATTTCGCCACGAGAATCGTGAGAAAATATATCCTGTTTTTTTTAGTCCTTAGCGTACTGGAGGCCCGGTCCCAGGATAGTGCTGCTGCTCCACAAATACGGATTTCCGGGTTTCTTGATGTTTACTACGTCTACGACCTGAATAGTCCTGCAGGTCCTTCCCGGCAGTCGTTTTTTTATCACCATAACCGGCATAATGAGGTTAACCTCAATTTGGGTTTTCTTAAACTTGGTGTCGAGCATAAAAAATACCGCGCCAACCTCGCCCTGCAGGCCGGAACCTATGTGCAAGATAATTATGTCAAGGAACCGGGTATGTTGAAAAATGTGTTCGAAGCCAATGCAGGTTTGAGCCTGAATAAGAAGAATGATCTCTGGCTCGATGCAGGGATATTTGGTTCCCATATTGGTTTTGAAACAGCTATGACCAGCGAAAACTGGACGCTAACCCGTTCGATACTGGCCGAAAACTCTCCCTATTTTTTATCCGGCGCCAAGGTCAGCTATACACCAAATGACAGGTGGGTTTTTTTGGCCCTGGTATGTAACGGATGGCAAAGGATACAGCGCTTAGATGGAAATTCATTGCTCTCTTTTTGCAGCCAGATTACCTACACGAAAAAGGATAAACTGCAACTCAACTGGAGCACTTTTATTGGAACAGACTCGCCCGACAGTACCAGGAAAATGCGCTATTTCAGTAATTTGTATGGCAAGGTTCAACTGAATAAGAAGTTTGGTGTTATTGCAGGTTTCGATTATGGCATGCAGCAAAAAGGTAAAGACAGTGCGGCCTATGCTACCTGGCTCAGTCCGGTGATCATTGTGCGTTATACCTGGAAAGAGAAATGGGCATTGGCTTTGAGAGGGGAATATTATGAGGATATTTCCGGGGTGATCATTGATACCCCTGTTCCGGGAGGGTTCCGGACAAGCAGTGTATCCCTCAATGTGGATTACTCGCCCGTGAATAATGTCTTGTGGCGGATCGAAGGACGCCTGTTAAATTCGCCGGCTGCCATTTTTCCTGCAGAAAACACCCTGGTCAATACGAATCTGTTCTTCACGGCCTCTGTAAACGTGGGCTTCGGGGCTCTGGTCACGAAATAACAGGCCGCTAAGATCAGGTGGGTCGGAGTCAACGTTTCCAAGCCAGCAAAAAGTAGGTTATATTTCTGGAAATTTCGCCTCGTATGGAAGAAACCATCATGATACAGACGCAGGATTTCCAGCTCACTCATGTCGATTTTTTTATCCGGATGCTGGTGGCTGTTGGTATCGGATTTTTGCTCGGACTGGAACGTGAACATTCCTCTCAAATCAAAAAAGAAGAAATTTTTGCCGGGGTCAGAACCTTTGTCTTTGTGGTGATCTTTGGATTCCTGAGTGCCTTTTTGGGGGTTTATTTTTCTATATGGATCGGAGTTCTGGGCTTTTTAGCAACCCTTATCCTTGTAGCCATTTCCTATTGGGTGACCTCCAATAAAGGGGAGATAGGGAGCACCACAGAATTTGCCACCCTTATTGCTTTTCTTTTGGGCTGCTGCAGCTTCCTTGGATTTGTCGAGGCCAGCCTTACGGTAACCGTAATGGTGCTGGTGGTCTTGTCCATAAAAACACCCCTTAAAAACATCATCGGGCAGATCACCCAGGTTGAGATGTTCGCCCTGATCAAATTTGTTGTCCTGGCCCTGCTGATCTTTCCCTTTCTACCGGATGAAACCTTTGGATATTATGATGTTTTCAATCCGAGAGAATTGGGTTGGGTGATCCTGCTGACTTCAGGGGTCGGATTTATCGGGCATTTAATGATCAAATTCCTGGGGGATCGTCGGGGTATACTGTTTACCGGGATCGCGGGTGGCCTGGTTTCGAGTACGGTGGTAACCTGGGTGTTCTCAAAAAAAAGTAAACAGTCACCAGACCTTTCAAAAGATTGTTCGGTTGCCATTCTCGTTGCCTCAACCCTCATGGTTATTCGGGTATTTGTATGGATAAGCATATTTAACCCTGCATTACTGCCCCAATTGATCATACCCATGCTCAGTATCCTGGTCGCAGGATTTGGTGTATCTGTTTATTACCACAAGATAAACCGGGAGCATTCCGGGCTCGGCAAGGCGTTGTCGCCCGGAGAACCACTCGATCTGAAAAGTGCCTTTTTTTTCGGGCTGCTTTACACGGTCATTTTATTTGTCGTGAGTTATGCAAATGGTCAATTCGGAACAATGGGGATATTTATTTCAAGCGCCATCGCCTCCCTGACCGATATTGATGCAATCACCATTTCCGTGGCTAAACTGGCGCAAGCATCCATGGATCTTTCGACAGCCCAGAATGCCATTTTACTGGCCATGCTCTGCAATACCCTGGTCAAGATCGGTATCTCGGTTTGGGCAGGCAGCAAACAATTAAGAGGCTATGTTTTGAGAGGCTATGGCCTTATTTTCCTCGCCGGTTTGATCGGATTCCTTGTCCTGAATTTCCTGCCTTAAAGATTCTTATGCTTAAACTTCGAAAGCGAGATCCGGTAAGGGATAAAGATCCATAAAAAGAGGATAAAAAAGGAGATCAGCAAACCGAGTGAAGTACCGAAGAAGTTCTTGAAGATCGCGCCGGTATAGCCCATCATGGCCGAAACATCAAGTTGGAGGAGCATGAGGATGCGGGCCATGTCAATGGGACTAAAAGCCGCCAGCACCACCATGCCTTTTTCAATGGGATAGTCGGAAAACTGGAAGGTTAAAAAAAGCACCAATCCATCGAATAATAAGGCAAAATAAAGCCAGAGTAGGATCGAAACACCGATACCTTTCGCTTTGTCGCGGCTCATGATGGCGCTGAAAAAAGCGATGGATATAAAAATAACCGTGATCAGCGTGCCTACCGCCAGCATCATGACTGCTTTACCGATATCCGCAAAGAGGAAGATGGGAATTCCCGCTCCGATCAAAAAGGCCAGAACCAGGCTGATGGTAAGTCCAAAAAAGAGGCTGTTCCAGATCTTTTTTCGCTTTACCGGGTGACTGGCCAGCAGTTCAATAAACTCACCGCTGTTGTAAATATAGATGGTTGAAAAAAGGATGGATACCAACGGCACCGTAAGCAGGATAATGTTCAAAAGGGTAAGAACCCCCTTTGTGGCATTGTCTTCCAAACTAAATGCGCTCCATGAAAACAGGGCCAGCATGAGGGTATAAACGATCACGACCTTGTTTTTAAGGATATCGATAATAACAAATTTGAGTATCCGGATCATGCCTGGTCGCGTTTGAGTAGTTGTATGATAGCTTTGGAAATTTTGTCAGTGCCGGTTTCCTGCTTTAAGACGGCCACATTTTTATGGAAAAGCATTTCCCCCTCCTGCATAAAAATAACCTGGCTGATCAGGTCATCCAATTCGCTGAGCAAATGGGAAGTGATCAGGATGAGTTTCCCCTTTTTTTGTTCCTGTATGATCTTCTCCTTTAAAAATTCCGCGGAAAGGGGATCCAGTCCGGCAGTTGGTTCATCGAGGATAAGCACCTTGGGCCGGAACAAAAAGGCCAATACGGCACTCACCTTTTGGGTGGTTCCTCCACTGAGGGTGCCCATTCTTTTGTCGAGCAGTTTTTCGATCCCGAATTGTTCGTAGAGGTCTTCATCATAGGCCTCGTCGGAGTTCCGGATCTGTTTGACCATGTTAATAATCTGTCCGATGGTCATATTCTCCGGATAACGTCCTATTTGGGGCATATAGCCGATATGCCGGCGGTAATGGATGTCTTTATTGATGGATCTTCCATCAAACAGGATCTCCCCCGAATTGGGCAGAACCATACCCAGAACGGATTTTATCAGGGTGGTTTTTCCGCAACCATTGGGACCTATCAGCGCAATACACTCGCCCTCCTTTAAACTAAGCCGGATGTTTTTTAGAATATGTAGTTTACCGAAATGTTTATTTACATCGCTGATTTCAATCATAAGGCAAAAGGTCGCATGCGGGGTTTGGTGTCAACAAAATTTTCGGGAGTGAGGCTGGGCAGCATCTTTTCAGACCGGTCGAGCAGGGTAACCATAAAGCTTCGGAAAAGCAGCATGGCAGGAGGGTTTCCTTCCACGATCACCGAATAGAGGCTCAATGGATGGAAGGGCACATCTCCGATCTCGTTCCTGTCAAGATCATAACCTTCGTATTTATCCCAATAATTTCCGTCAAAGTTATTCAAGGTCAGGGTACCGTTTGTACTTATGTCAAAGGTATTGGCTGTAAAATTATTCTGGTTGATTTGATTATCAATACAATTCGCCTGGATTTTCATTCCCCAGCCATTGGCATGGAATACATTATTCTCTGCGATCACACGACTCGTTCCATCCATAAAAATACCCGAAGTATTTTTTACAAAACGATTGCCGGAGAGCTCGCAATCGCTGATCTCTTTCAATAATAATCCATAGGCCGCATCGCCCCAGTTCTCTTCGAAGGTATTGTTCATCATCACCACATGTTTGGTGAACATCACGGCCACTCCGGCCCCGTTATTTCTAAAATAGTTGGAGATATAGGCATCGTTATGCGAGAACATAAAGTGCAGTCCGTAACGAATATTATCGCTGGAGATATTCCTCCAAACCAATGAATTCGTCACAAATTCCAGGTAAATACCATCGCGGTTTCCTGAAATTTTATTTCCGATAATTAGCAGGCTGTCACTTTTCCAGGCATGAACCCCATTGCCGATCTCCTGTTCTTCGGTACTATGCGCAATGATCGTATTGTTCTTGACCAGGCAATTCCTTGAAAACTGCACATAAATACCGAAAAAATTGTCAACGACCTGGTTATTGAGGATGGAAACGTGTTTGCATTCGTGGATCTTAATGCCTCCGGGATCATCCAGGGATGCAATGCTTGAATGTTGTATCCTTAATCCGATCACATTCACATAATCAGCCTTGATGGTGAGCACTTCCGATTTATGGTCGCCATCGATCACCGGAAAATCGATCCCAAAAAGCGTGACCGACTTGGCGACAATTATATTTCCTTCCTTATAGAGTCCGGGATGGATGATGAGGGTGTCGCCATGTTGGGCGGCATGGAGGGCCGACTTAATGGTGATGAAAGCTTTCTTTTCGCCTACATGAAGCGACCTGGCGGAACTGGCGGAAAAAGTGCAGAGTAGTACGAGGGCAAAAAAAGCTTCCTTCATCATTATTTTTCAAGTTCCTCTGGCCAGGTCGTGACTTTCACGGCATGTTTATCCGCATAGGTTTGGGCGGCTTCTTTGCTTTTGAAGGCGGCGGTATTTCCGCCCATGGGACTTTTAAACGCAGCATGGGCCACGAAAAAAGCGCCATTCGCTTCGATCAGTTCATTGCTTCCTTCATAGTTATGGATATAGATCCCGCTGAAGGTCACTTTTTTGTTTTCTTTCTGGTAATTTTTCATACAAAAGAGGTCGTCGAATTTATAGACCCTTCCTTTTGTGGTGATCAATTCCGCTCCAAATTTTCCATCGGATATTTTCATTTCACAGAAGGAACATTTGTCTTTGTGGAGCACGATAGGCTCGGGGCCTGATGGGGCGCATGAACTCAGGCCGATGAACAAGCCCAGGAAAAGGACTGCACTAAGCGAGGACCTTTTTTTGAATAGTTTGGCGAAGATCTTTTTTTCATGCAGCAGGGCGACTAAACAGGCGAGTCCCGCAGCAACGAACAGCCATCCACCCATATCCGGAATGGAGTAGGCCCCAAAATTCAGGAGCACCTTATAGCCGATCAAAGGAGGCTGGTACGACATGCCGGGTACAATAATAGCGGCGTGGGGGTCCAGGTTATGGCCGTAATTGTATTCCCAGCGCCAGAAATCGGCCATGGCCACGATGCCAAAAACCACAAAGGCCCAAAAGGAAAAATAGAGCAGTTTTTTTCTTCCAACAATGCCCGCAACGAGCATCAACAAGGCGAAAGCACCGATGATATAAGGCAGGATGGTAAACTCGAGAAAGTTTTCGGCATGCAGGGTTTGCATTCCGATATAATGGTTAAGTCCGTTGATCACATCCACATCTCCGGCGATATTATTGGCATAGATCAACATGACCAATCCTTCCGGGTATTGGGGTGCGTCTAATTCGATCCGCCAGATCGGAACGAAGATCGAAATAACTAAGGCAATGGAGGCGACAAAAAGCAATATTCTGGAGGCAGGAGAAATCTGGTTAAGCATAATTTTTGGTTTAAAATAAAAAGGAAGCAGGGGGTAGATGCCCTGCCTGCTTCCTTATTCAAATAATGGACGGCTTATTTAGCCGGTGCCGGATTCCCTAAACTAAATGTCAGGGGAACATTACTTCCTGCCGGAGATACGCGGACATATCCCTGCATTTCCTGGTGCAGTGCACTACAGAAGTCGGTGCAATACATCGGATACATGCCTGATTTTAATGGAACCCATTTGAGGGTGCAGGTTTCTCCCGGCATGATCAATAATTCGCCGTTATCCGCTCCTTTGATCGCAAATCCATGGGGAACATCCCAGTCTTGCTCCAGGTTGGTTACGTGGAAATAAACTTCATCCCCAACGCGCACTCCTTCGATATTATCAGGAGAGAAGTGGGAACGGATGGAAGTCATATAAACATGGATCTTGTTTCCTTCACGAACCACTTTTGAGTCGGCTTCGCTTTTGGTTGCATAAGGGTGTTTGTTGTCGGCTATCTTATAAATTTTCAACTGTCCGTTGTTCCGGATGAGCTCAGCAGGGGCGGATTGCGCATAATGCGGTTCACCGATGGTCGGGTAGTCGAGGATCAATTGCATCTTTTCACCACTTATATCAAACAGCTGCGCACTTTGGGCCAGTTCAGGTCCGGTTGGCAAATAGCGGTCTTTGGTGATCTTGTTGTAAGCGATCAGGTATTTTCCGTCAGGTTTTGCTGTGTTACCACCAGGAATTGAAAGGTGACCAACGGAATAGTAAGTAGGTACACGGTCCAATACGGCCAGGTCTTTGATATTCCATTTAACGATCTCAGAAGAAACGAAGAAAGAAGTATAGGCGTTTCCGTTGTTGTCAAATTCAGTATGCAAAGGTCCGAGTCCTGGTTTTTTCACTTCACCGTACAGGGCTTCTTCGTATTTAATAACGGGAATGCCTTCGTATTCGCCGTCAAAAGCTTTGTTGGCGATGGCTTTTTGAAGTTTGTCGAAGCTGAATACGGGAATAAGTGCGGCCAATTTACCACTACCTACTATGTATTCACCTGTTGGGTCAACGTCGCAACCGTGTGGGGATTTAGGACAGGGAATAAAATAAACGATGTCTTTCAATTCCGCTACATCCAGCACCAGCACTTCTTTTTTCATTACTGAAGTAGCGGTATGGGTGGCTTCGTCGTATTTGTTATGCGCGTAGTTTACAGGTACTTTTTTACCTTTTC
Organism: Bacteroidota bacterium; assembly: GCA_036676705.1. Taxonomy (GTDB): domain Bacteria; phylum Bacteroidota; class Bacteroidia; order UBA8524; family UBA8524; genus UBA8524. The sequence continues at coordinate 2,124 of JAKFCJ010000112.1, read as the reverse complement.
CTGCTTTGATGTATTCTTCGGCTTTTTTCCAGTTTACAGCCATGATAAAGTCTTTATCACGTTGGGAAGCATTTACTTCCAAAAGGGAATTGGCCTGTTCGGTATTGTAGCAGCTAAAGAAGAACCAACCGTGCGATTTTCCTTTTCCGGCACGGGCCAAATCGAAGTTCACACCCGGAGTTCTTAACTGGAACGCAATTTCCATTTCGCCGGTTTCAGGAGCAATGCTTACAAAACTGATATGGCCTTTGAAATTTTGTTTGTAGGAATTGATGGGCACATCCCCGTTTTCATTGTCGGCAGGTACACTGAAACGTGTTCCGGCCACGATATATTCTGAGTTTTCTGTTCCAAAAGGAGAGCTATGGTTACCCGCACTGTTTGGCAACTCGATAATTTCCGTTGTGCGGAAGGTCTTCAGGTCGATCCTGGCCAAACGCGGGGTATTGTTGGCGTTTGCGAAGATCCATTTTCCGTTGATGATACCACTTGTTTGGGAAAGTTCGGTATGATGGAGGTCATCCCAGGGAATAAATCCGTGCGAGGTGTTTAGCATCGGTTTGGTTTCTTCGCTGTATCCCCATCCTTTTTCAGGGTCTACGGAAAAAACAGGAACGACTTTCAAAAGACGTCCGCTCGGTATTCCATAAACACTTAACTGGCCACTAAAACCACCCGAAACAAAATTGTAAAATTCGTCATACTCGCCGGGAGCTACATAGGCCTTTTCGGCAGCATCTCCTCCTACAGCGTTGCTCACGCTTTTAGGCTTACAGGAAATCAGCAGGGTTACCGCCAGGGCGGTCATTCCCAAACTTGCAAGTGTACTTTTCATAAAGTATTTTGTTAAGATTTAGTTTGCGTTATCATTTTTCCTCATGAACTCGAGGATATTCCGGGCGTCTTCATCGCTTAGATTCTGGTTAGGCATACGAACCAGACACAATTCAAGCTGAGCCTGTACTTCCGGATCTTTGTCGATCATCGGGTCAGGGTTGGTAATAAAGTTCATGATCCAATGCGGAGTTTTGCGGGTAGTAACCCCTTTCCAACCCGGACCTACCAATCTCTCTTCTGTAAGCTTGTGGCAGGTTAAACATTTGGTCCCTGCAATGGCTTCACCCTTGGTAGCCATGGCTGCATCCAGAGGTCCGACCTGAACATTGGTTTCGTCGAATTTACCTTCTCCTCTTTTTGGATCGTAGGAAGAAGGGTCCTGGGTGCCGGCAGCAGGAGTTTCCGTGCCGTTGGTTGATTCTGTGCTTTCTGTCTTGCCTCCGCCGCATGCAATGATCAAAGCGGAAAAAACGGCAAATCCTGTAATAATTAGGGCTTTATTGTTCATGTTTCAAGTGATTAATGACGCAAATTTAATTGGATGAATGGGTCCAAGTTATGATATTCGTCATATTAAACATTGATATTTCCCCTACTTGTTTATAGCTGGTGGCTTAATAATTGAGGCATGGGACCGCCAGCTACAGGAACAATTCCTTACCTTTGTGTTCCTTTAAAAACATGGCATCGGTATACGATAATTACGAAGCGGTGATTGGTCTGGAGATCCACGCCCAACTCCTTACGCAAAGCAAAGCTTATTCTTCTGACAGTACCTCCTTTGGCGCAGCTCCCAATACCCAGGTGAGTGTGATCAGCCTCGGACATCCCGGAACACTGCCCCGGCACAATGAAAAGGTCATCGAATATGCCATACGCATGGGACTGGCCTGCAATGCGCATATCCGGGAGTATAATTATTATGCCCGGAAGAATTATTTCTATGCCGACCTTCCCAAAGGCTACCAGATCACCCAGGATAAAACACCGATATGCAACGGGGGTTCTGTTCGTATCAAATTAAAAGACGGCCGTACAAAAGAGGTCGGGATCACCCGTATCCATATGGAAGAGGATGCCGGTAAATCCATGCACGACCAGGACCTGCATGATACGCTGGTGGATTATAACCGTGCGGGAGTTCCCCTGATCGAGATCGTTACCGAACCCGACATGCGCTCGGCGGATGAAGCCTATGCTTTTGTTTCTGAAATTCGCAAGCTGGTACGTTACCTTGATATTTGCGACGGCAATATGGAAGAAGGCAGTTTACGCTGTGATGCCAAC